>JBQCCR010000021.1:0-2527 GCA_051961995.1 Rhodanobacteraceae bacterium
GAAAACTGCTGCAGTGAGCGATCCCACAGGAAACCGAGTTCCATCCTGCCCATTTCGTGGCATTGCGCGACGAGCTCTTCGGCCTGCGCGTGCCGCGCGCGCAGCGTGGCGCACATCTCTGCCAGCGCCGCGGAAAGATCCAGAAAGGATTTGTCCTGCGCGTATTCGTTGCCGGGCGCGCGCAGCCGCGCCATCACGTCCTCGGCGAGGGCCAGCGCGCGCCCCTGCGGCGGATTGCATTCCAGCTCGCGCAACAGCGCGCGCACGTGCTGGTCGTCGCTGCCGGAGTCGCCCAGCGTCAGCCACGGCGCCAGTTCTTCCAGTTCGTTCAATGCCGCGCCGCACTGCTTGCGCAAGAGGGTGGTCCAGCGCCTCAGTTCTTCCAGCTGCGTCAACGGCGCGGCCAGTTGCGCAAGATTCGCAGCTTCGTTCTCGACGCGTGCAAGCAGACCGTGCAGCACCGGCAGCGCATCGCAGCTGTCGCGGGCGTGTTCGATCAGCGTGTCCAGCGCGGCCAGGGTGGCGGTGAGGGCCAGCGTCGCGTGCGGCTCGCCGATCACCGCCGCGCGCACGCAATCCGTGACGATCTGCGCGGTGTCGGCCAGTCCCTGCGAAAGCCGGCGCGGCACCAGCGGTTCCTCGTGCAGGTGCAGCAGGGCGCAACGCAGCACCGCGAGGCAGCCCATGAGATTCCCGCTGTCCACGGTGGAGATGTAATGCGGCGGCAGCGCGGCCAGCGTCCGCGTGTCGTACCAGTTGTAGAAGTGGCCGCGATGGCGCGCCAGCTTGTCCATGGTGGCGAGCGTGTTGCGCGTGCGCGTCAGCAGTTCGTCCGTGCTGATGTAGCCGAAGTCGTGCGCGCCCAGATTGGCAAGCAGCGCCATGCCGATGTTGGTGGGCGAAGTGCGGTGCGCGATCTGTTCGGCCGGGTACTCCTGATAGTTGTCCGGCGGCAGCCAGTTCTCCTCCGCGTTGACGAAGGTTTCGAACCAGTGCCAGGTGCGGCGCGCTACGTTGCCGAGGAATTGCAGCTCGTGGGGATCCAGCCCGAGTCCGCGCGCGCGCGGCAGGTGGCTCAAGCCGGCGGCGATCGCCGGCGCGAAGAACCACAGAATCAGCAGCGGCGCGGCCGCGACGAGCGCGCCGGGCGCGTGCGTCCACAGCACCAGCGTGCTGACGACCGCGCACGCCGGCGCCACCCACATCAGCCGGGCGAACTCCGGCAGGCCGGAGGCATCCGCGTGTGTTGCGCTCTCCATCGTGGTCCACTCGAGCAGGCGGCGGCGCGTGAACAGCAATCGTCCGGCGCTGCGCAGGATCGCGTCCAGATTGAGGAACGCCTCGAACGGAATCACCGCCAGCGCGAACAGGGTGCGCAGCATTTGATCCCCGGCGCTGCGCAGCGAATCGCGCCAATGCCCCGAATGCGCGCGACCCACGACATTGCGCGCCATCTGCGCCAGCGCGATGAACAGTGGCGGCGCGAGCAGGAACGCGATCACCATCAGCGTCCAGTACACCGGCCGCGGCGCCAGCGTCCAGCCGCGCAGCAGCAGCACCAGCATCGCGATCGGCACCAGCCCGCGCCGCAGGTTGTCGAGGATTTTCCAGCGGTGATGGCCCTTCAGCATGTTGCGCAGGCCGCGCCGGCGCGGCCCCGGCACGATCGGCAGCAGCCACTGCACGATCTGCCAGTCGCCGCGCGTCCAGCGATGCCGCCGCCGCGCTTCCACCGAATAGCGGTTCGGCTGGTGCTCGATCAGCTCGACGTCGCTGACCAGACCGGTGCGCGCGTAGCTGCCTTCGAGCAGGTCGTGCGAAAGGATCAGGTCGTTCGGGAAACGCGTACCGACCGAGCGGCTGAACGCGTCAATGTCGTAGATGCCCTTGCCGACGAACGAGGCCTCGCCGAACAGGTCCTGGTACACGTCCGATACCGCGTGCGTGTACGGATCGAGCCCGCTGTCGTCCGCGTACAGGCGCGAAAAGCGGCTGGCGTGTCCGGGCGAGCTGTTGACCGAAACGCGCGGCTGCAGGATCCCGTAGCCGGCAATCACGCGCCGCGAACCCTTGTGGAACCACGGCCGGTTCAAGGGATGCGCCATCGTCTCGATCAGACGCCGCGCGGCCTGCGGCGGCAGCATGGTGTCGGCATCCAGCGTGATCACGTAGCGCGCGTTCTGCAGCACGGCGAGATCGCCGATGATGGTGCTGAAGCCCGCCGGATCGGCGCCGCGCAACACGCGGTTCAATTCGCCGAGCTTGCCGCGCTTGCGTTCGAAGCCCATCCACGCGCGCTCGCGTTCATTCCACTCGCGCGGGCGATGGAAAAGATGGAAACGCGTGCTGCCGGGCAGCGGATATTTTTCGTTGAGGCGTTCGATGCCGGCGACGGCGGCGGCCAGCAGTGCCGCATCCTGCGGCATCTCGCGTTGCGGCGCGTCGGGAAAATCGGTGAGCAGCGCGAAATGCAGGTTGGGATCGCGATTGCCGAGATAGCGGATCTCCAGCAGCTCCAGCTGCTCGT
>JBQCCR010000022.1:0-25327 GCA_051961995.1 Rhodanobacteraceae bacterium
CGCCGACCGCGCCGGTGTTCCGCGGCCGTGCGGGCGTGCCGATCAGCCCGCGCACGGTGCAGGCGCGCCTGAAGCAGCTGGCGCTGGCGCAGGGGTTCGCCAAGCGCGTGCATCCGCACCTGCTGCGCCACACCTTCGCCAGCCACATGCTGGAATCCTCCGGCGACCTGCGTGCGGTACAGGAACTGCTCGGGCACGCCGACATCGCCACGACGCAGATCTACACGCACCTGGATTTCCAGCACCTCGCCAAGGTCTACGACGCCGCCCATCCGCGGGCGAAGCGGAAGTGACCCTCTTCGCCGCGTTGCGCGCGGCGATCCCCGCAAGAGGAGGTGGAATGCACCACCGTTCTCGCGCGAATCCCGTGGCCTCGCTCCCGAACCCCGCCCCTTGATGCGCGAGGCGTGGGGCGAGGGTGAGCGCAAGCCGCTTGCCTTCATAGCTCCACGGCCCCATCTTGCCTGGCTACTGTCCCAACGCGAGGTGTCCATGGAATCCTTCCACGCCACCACCATCTTGTCCGTGCGCCGCAACGGCAAGGTTGTCCTCGGCGGCGACGGTCAGGTCACGCTGGGCAACACCGTGGTCAAGGCCAACGCGCGCAAGATCCGCAGGCTCGGCAAGAATGCCGACGTGCTGGCCGGGTTCGCCGGCGCGACTGCGGATGCATTCACGCTGTTCGAGTTGTTCGAGGACAAGCTTTCCAAGCACAGCGGCCAGTTGACGCGCGCGGCGGTGGAGATGGCCAAGGAATGGCGCACCGATCGCAGGCTCGGTCGCCTCGAAGCCATGCTGGCCGTGGCCGACCAGGACACCTCGCTTTTGATCTCCGGCAACGGCGACGTACTGGAACCCGAGCACGGCCTGATCGCGATCGGCTCCGGCGGTCCGTTCGCGCAGGCTGCGGCGCTCGCGCTGCTGCAGAACTCCGAGCTCGATGCCCGCACGATTGTGGAGAAGGCGCTCGGCATCGCGGGCGACATCTGCATTTACACCAATCGGAATTTCACCATAGAAGAGTTGTGAGCGGTGAACAGTGAGCGGCAAAGCTCCACCGCTGCTGTTCCCGCTGACCGCTCACCGCTTTCCGCTCACGCGAATCCACCATGTCCGAACTGACCCCAAGAGAAATCGTCAACGAACTCGACCGCTACATCATCGGCCAGAACGACGCCAAGCGCGCCGTCGCGATCGCGCTGCGCAACCGCTGGCGCCGCATGCAGATTGACCCGGGTTTCCGCGACGAGGTCACGCCGAAGAACATCCTGATGATCGGGCCGACCGGCGTCGGCAAGACCGAGATCGCGCGGCGCCTGGCGACGCTCGCCAACGCTCCGTTCGTGAAGGTGGAAGCAACCAAGTTCACCGAGGTCGGTTACGTCGGCAAGGACGTGGATTCGATCGTGCGGGACCTCGCGGACATTTCCTACAAGCTCACCCGCGACCAGGCCAAGCTGCGCGTGCAGAGCCAGGCCGAGGAACACGCCGAGGAGCGCATCCTCGATGCGCTGCTGCCCCAACGCACCGGCTGGGAGATACAGCCCGCCACCGAAAGCGACACCGCCACGCGCCAGAAATTGCGCCGGCAGTTGCACGACGGTGCGCTGGACGATCGCGAGATCGAGCTGGAATTCTCGGCCAACCTCGGCGTGGAGATCATGGCGCCACCCGGCATGGAGGAAATGGGCCAGCAGTTGCGTTCGATGTTCCAGAACATGGGCGGCGGGCGCACGCAGAAACGCAAGTTGAGCATCAAGGCCGCGCGGCCATTGCTGGTCGAAGAAGAAGCGGGCAAGCTGCTCAACGACGACGAGATCCGCGCGCTAGCGATCGAGAATTGCGAGCAGAACGGCATCGTCTTCATTGACGAGATAGACAAGGTCGCGCAACGCAGCGACTGGGGCGGCGCGGGCGTGTCGCGCGAGGGCGTGCAGCGCGACCTGCTGCCATTGGTGGAAGGCTCCACCGTGGCCACCAAGTACGGTCCGGTCAAGACCGACCATGTGCTGTTCATCGCCTCGGGCGCGTTCTCGATGGCGAAGCCTTCCGACCTGATCCCGGAACTGCAGGGCCGGTTGCCGATCCGGGTCGAGCTCTCGGCGCTGTCGGTGGAGGACTTCAAGCGCATCCTGCGCGAACCGCACAACGCGCTGACCAAGCAATATGAGGTGCTGCTCGGCACCGAGGGCGTCACCCTGGAATTCACCGAGTCGGGCGTGGACCGGCTGGCCGAGGTGGCCGCGCGGGTGAACGAGCGCACCGAGAACATCGGCGCCCGCCGCCTGCATACCGTCATGGAGCGGCTGCTGGAAAAAATCTCTTTCGAGGCGGCTGATAAAAACGGCGAAAAATACCTGATTGACGCCGAATATGTAGACAAAAACCTCAAAGAGCTGGCGGCGGACGAGGATCTCTCCCGTTACATTCTTTAGCCCGCTTGACCGCTCCGGTAGAATGTCAGCCATGGGCACTGTGATTCAACTTCCCAGCACCGGCCCGCGCCAACAACTGCGCGCGGCGATGCAAGCGGGCGAACTGGTTCGGGTGTGGCGCGGCAACCTGGAGGACGGGAGCTTCTGCGGGTACGTCGCCGGCATCGGCATGGAATTCCTGCTGCTGTGGGTGGTCGGCGACCAGATCAGCTTCGACGGCCTGTACGCCATGCGGCTGCGCGACATCACCGAGGTCGAGGCGCCGGAAGCGCACCACGTCTTCATCGGCAAGGCGCTGGCCGCCCGCAAGATCCACCCGCGCCTGCCGCGCGACTTTCCGCTGGACGACATAGATCAAGTGCTGCGCGCCACCGCCGAGCACGCCGCGGTCATGGGCGTGCACGTGGACAGCGAGGAAGAGACCGAGGTCTGCTACATCGGCCGCCTGCTCAGCATCGAGGAAGATGGTTTCAACCTGCAGGAAATCACCCCCGACGCGGAATGGCTGCGCGAGCCGTCCTTCTTCGCCTGGGACGAGGTTTCCACCATCAGTTTCGACGAACCCTACGCCCGCGCCCTGCTTGACGTGGCCGGCCAGTGGCCGCGGATCGACCAGATCGGATCGGGCGCGGGTCGCGCATAGTCAGTCACGCGGGCGCGGAATCCTCTCTTGCAGTCATGCCGGCGAAAGCCGGAACCCCCTGACTCCAGGCATCAGACCAATGTCGCGGGATTCCGGATCGCGACTTTGCCTCGTCCGGAATGACGATGATTCCGCCCTCTCCCGCTGGCGGGAGAGGACTGCGAGCGCGTGAGGGTAGAACTTCCGGCACGCATTACACTGCGCGAATGCCCCGCCCCACCGACATCATCCTGCACCGCGCCTCGCACACGCTCGAAGTCGCCTTCGACAGCGGCGAGCGCTTCACCTTGCCCTGCGAATACCTGCGCGTGCACTCGCCCTCCGCCGAAGTGCAGGGTCACGGACCCGGCCAGCAGGTGCTGGTCGGCGGCAAGCGCGACGTCAACATCGACGCGATCGAACCGGTCGGCCATTACGGCGTGCTGCTGCGTTTCTCCGACGGTCACGCCACCGGCATCTTCTCCTGGAGCACGCTTTACGAACTCGGCACCCACCAGGAACGCAACTGGAAGGCGTATCTGGATGCGCTGGAGAAGAGCGGAATGAGGCGCGAGGCCTAAACCGCAAAAAGCGACCCTTTACCGCGTCGCCAGCAACGCCGCGCGCCGCTCCAGGCTTGCCTTCGGCCAGACCTTCTCGCGCTCGTAATACTCGCGCATGGCTGGCACGCCCTCGGGCAGGATCACCCACGGCTGCTTCGACATCGTGAAGATGTGGATGTCGGGCGGAAAGCGGTCCGGGTCGTCCAGCGTGCCGACCCGGATGAAGCTGAAGATGTCGCCGCCGCCGGCGTAATGGCTCCACAGCGCGATCCGGCACCGCGGGCAGCGCGCGATCTTCTGGCCCTTGCCGCTGTTGGACGGCGTCAGCACCAGTTCCGGTTCGCCGCTCAGCAGTTCGACGCGTACGGTTTCGATCAGCGCGTTCATCACGAACGCCGAACCGGTTTCGCGTTGGCACCACCGGCAATGGCAGCAGTGCACGAACAGGGGCGTGCTCAGCATGCGATAGCGCACGGTCCTGCAGTCGCAGCCGCCGGAGAAGGTTTCGGTCATGGTGATTTCTCCCAAAGCCGAATGTATTTTGGCCGTCATTCCGGACGCCGCGCAGTGGCGATCCGGAATCCATTTTGATCTGCTCGTTCCCACCCAGAATCAAAATGGATTCCGGGTTCCGCGCCGGACTCCATCCGGCGCGGCCCCGGAATGACGATACTTCTGGCAAGCAGCCATCCTTAGCGCCACTTCCGATCGGCATCCTGCCTCACCCTCACATGCAGCGCGATCTGCCATTCAAGGCAGATCGCAAGCGCTGCATGTTCGACCTGCAAGCAGGCTCCTACTCCGCCGCAAACAGCGCTTCCAGATCTTCCTCGTCGAAGGCCAGCTTGTCGCGCGTGCCGCCGCCTTCCAGCACGGCTTGCGCGAGTTCGGCCTTGCGCGCCTTCAATTGTTCGATGCGTTCCTCGACGGTGCCGGCGCAGATCAGGCGGTAGACGAACACCGGCTTGTCCTGGCCGATGCGGTGCGCGCGATCGGAGGCCTGCGCCTCTGCGGCCGGGTTCCACCACGGGTCGTAGTGGATCACGGTATCGGCAGCGGTGAGGTTCAGGCCGACGCCGCCGGCCTTCAGCGACAGCAGGAACAGCGGCACTTCGCCGTCCTGGAACTTGCGCACCGGTTCGGCGCGATCGCGGGTCTCGCCGGTGAGCGTGACGTATTTCAGGTGCCGACGATCCAGCTCGCGCGCGATCAGCGCCAGCATTTCGGTGAACTGCGAGAACAGCAGCACGCGCCGGCCTTCCGAAACCAGATCCGGCACCATGTCCATCAGCAATTCCAGCTTGGCCGATTCGCGCACGCCACGCGCGGCTTCCAGTTTCACCAGCCGCGGATCGCAACAGGCCTGCCGCAGCTTCAGCAGCGCGTCGAGCACGATGATGCCGCTGTGCTCGATGCCGCGTTGGCGGATCACCTCGCGCAATTCATCCGAGAGCGAGACGCGCAGCGATTCGTACAGTTCCCTCTGCCGGCCGGACAGCGCCACGCTGCGCGCGATCTCGGTTTTCTCCGGCAGGTCGCGCGCCACTTGCGCTTTCGTGCGACGCAGGATGAAAGGCGCGAGCCGGTGATTGAGCCGCGCCTGGCATTCCTCATCGGATTGACGTTCGATCGGAATGCGGTAGTGCTTGCGGAACGAACCTTCGTCGCCCAGCAAACCGGGCACGGCGAGATCCATCTGCGACCACAACTCGCCCAGGTGATTTTCCAGCGGCGTACCGGTCATGCACACGCGGCGGGTGGCGGCGATGGACAACAGTGCGCGGCGCGCCTGCGTGCGCGGATTCTTCACCTGCTGCGCTTCGTCCAGCACCACCAGCGCGAACGGCTGCTCGCGCAGCACGGAAAGATCGCGCGGCAGCAACGCATAGCTGGTGAGGATCACGTCGTGGCCCGCCAGGCGATCGAAGCTCCGTACGCGCTCGGGGCCGTGCAACGTCAGCACCTTCAAACTCGGCGCGAAGCGCTTCGCTTCAGCCTGCCAGTTGGGGATCAGGCTGGTCGGCGCGACGATCAGCGCCGGTTGGGTCAACGCGCTGGTCTCCTTCAGTGCAAGCAAGTGCACCAGCAACTGCACGGTCTTGCCCAGGCCCATGTCGTCGGCGAGTACGCCGCCAAGTCCCGCTTCGGCCAGCGCGTTCAACCAGCGCAGGCCTTCGCGCTGATACGGTCGCAGTTCGCCGGCGAAGTCGCGCGGGATTGCATCGGATGCATGGGCAGAGGCTTCGCGGAGGCGCGTCGTGAAACCGGTCAGTTCCTTCGGCGCGTCGAGTTTGCCGCCGGTCTTCGGCAGCGCCTGCGCGAATTCTTCCAGACGACCCGCCTGCACGCGCGGCAGTCGCAGTTTCTCGCGCGGGCGTTGCAGGTATTCGGCGAGCGGCGCCAGCAGCGCACGCAGCACCGACAAGCGCACCGGCACGCGGCGACGTTCGTCCACCGGCGCATACCACACCGCGTCTTCGGTTTCGTTGGCCGGCGGAGTCAGCGAAAGCGTGTGCTCGGAAAGCGCGCGGCCGACCGCCGGCAGCAGATTCACGCGCTGGCCTTCCACTTCGATGCCGATTTCGAAATCGAACGCGTCGCCGCCTTTCTCTTCTTCCGCCACGCCGTACCACTGCGGCGGGCCTTCCAGCACTTCGAATGGAAACGTGGAGGCGTAGTCCACGCAGAACCCGTCGCTCTCGAGTTTCTCGCGCAAGCCCAGCCAGCGCGCCGGCGTGTTGACTTCCAGTGCACCGGCGTAGCCCTTGCCGGGAAACAGCCAGGCGTCCTCGGGCAGCGCGTCGGCCATGTCCCAGGGCAGGCCTTCGCAGTCCACCGCCGGCGCGAGGCAGAAATTCTCCAGGCGTTCCATCGTGGCCAGTTCGTCCGCTCGCTTGCGCGCGATCTCGACCAGCTTGCCGTCGCGCACGCGCCGCACCAGCGGTTCGCCGCCGCGGCCGGGCAATTTCTCGCCGCCGTAATCGAAGGCCAGCCGTGCATACGCAAGGGGCGGCGTGCCTGCGCCGATGCGTGCGTGCCGCGTCAACGCATGCAACGTAAGCACGGGTTTGGGCGCCAGTTCGGCACGCTCCACTGCGGCGAATGCGCGCGGCGCGGGAATGCGTTTGGCGTAAGAAGAGGATTGCAGCGCCTGCGCCAGCGCTTCGCCGTATTCGGGCGCGAGCTGCGGCGCATCCAGTAACGCGATTTCTTCTTCCGAGCCGTCGAGGAAACCGAGTTCCGCGCGCTCGGGATCAAGGGTCCACAAGCCGCCGATGCGCAGCAGGCGTTCGTGCTTCGGCAGCTCCGGCAGCAGCCGCTGGCGACCGTCCGTTTCGAGTTGCCATGTCCACTTCAGTGGCCGCGGTTTGCCGCGCGCCAGGCGCAATCCCGCCACGCCGCCCAGCAGGCACGGCGTGGTGTCCAGAATCTCCGTCATCAGCGCATCGCCGAAACTGCCGGACAGATGCGCATAGGAGCGGCCCTTGCGTTGGGTCTGCGGCAAGCCCAGCACGCCCGCAGCCAGACGCAGCATCGGCCCGGACAGTCCGGCTTGGGTGAGTTGCCTGGGATCGAGCGGCACCGCACGGCCGAGCCGCCCGTCGGCGAGCATTTCCAGCAGCACCGGCGCGACTTCCACGCGCGCGGCCGGTGGTTCGTCGTGCAGCAATTCCAGCAGGAACCCAAGCACCGAACCGGAAGATGCGCGGCGTTTGCCTGGCGATTCGCTCAGCAGCCGGCGCCACGCCGCCGGCAACGCAACGCTTTCGGCTTTCGCCGACGTGCGCGGCACGGCGTTGTCGGATGCAGATTCGGTCGAGGCGTTGCGGCGTTGCATGCGCGCGGTTTCTCGCCACTCAAAAGACCGAGCATACTATTTATGCGTTGTCCCTGCGCGTGAAAGCGCACCCGCCCACGGCCGCACTTCCCGAGCGGATCAGCCGCTCGCAGAATGTCGCCATCCGGCCGCTTGCCTATGATCGGAACAAATGTTCCGGATATTCCGCCTTGCGCTCGCGCGCCAGCAACGCGTGCAGCGCATCGGCGGGCGTCATCTCGCCGCGCAGGACCAACTGCACGTGCTGCGAGATCGGCAGATCGAGTCGATGGCGTTCCGCCAATCGCATGACTTCATCGGCGGTGACCGCGCCCTCCACCACCTGGCCGATTTGTTCCAGCGCCTGTTTCAGCGGCACGCCACGGCCCAACGCCACACCGAAGCGGTGGTTGCGCGACAGCTCGCCTGTGCAGGTCAGCACCAGGTCGCCGAGGCCGGCCAGGCCCATCAGGGTTTGTGCCTGCGCACCGAGCGCGGCGCCAAGGCGCAGCATCTCGTTCATGCCGCGCGTGATCAGGCCCGCGCGCGCGTTCAGGCCCAGCTGCATGCCGTCGGCCACGCCGGTGGCGACCGCCAGCACGTTCTTCATCGCCCCGCCCAACTCCGCGCCGAGCATGTCGTTGCCGGTGTAGGCGCGGAAGCTGGTGGAGTGCAGCAGTTCGGCGATCCGGTGCGCGAACGGATCCCGAGATGAATGCACGGTCACTGCGGTCGGCAATCCGGCCGCAACCTCGCGTGCAAACGAAGGCCCGGTGATCACCGCGCCCGGCGTGTCCGGCAAGCGTTCGCTCACCAGTTCATGCAGGAACCGCCCGGTACCCGGCTCGAACCCCTTGGTCGCCCACGCAAAGCCCGCATCAGGCGCGAGCAGCGGCGCGGCTTCGTCCAGCATCTGATGGAATGCGTGACTGGGCACCGCGACCAGCGCGATCTCCGCATCGCTCAACGCGGTGCGAAGATCGGATTCGCAACGCAGCGCCACCGGCAATTCCATTTCCGGCAGATAGCGCGCGTTGCGGTGCGCGGCGGCAATTCGCGCGAGTGCCTGTGCGTCGCGCCCCCACAACGTGGTACGCGCGCCGTTGCGCGTCAGCAGCGCGGCGAGTGCCGTGCCCCAGGAACCCGCGCCGAGAACAGCTACCGTTGCCCCCATCGGCGCTGTCCGTGGTCAGGCGTTCAACGCAGGCGCATCACCGCCGGCGCGCTGCATCTGCTCGGCGTAGAGCGCGTCGAAATTGATCGGCTGCAGCAGCAGCGGCGGGAAACCACCGTTCTGCACCAGATCGGAGACGATCTGCCGCGCGTAGGGGAACAACACGTTCGGGCAATAGCTGCCCAGGATCGCGCCGATTTCTTCCTGCTCGAAGCCGAGCGCGGCGAAGATGCCGGCCTGCTGCACTTCGGCCAGATACGCGGTACGTTCGTTCAGCGTGCAGGTCACGGTGAGCGTCAGCACCACTTCGAAGGCGCCCTCGCCGATCTGGCCGGCCTTGTGGCTCAGGTTCAATTGCACCTGCGGCTGGCCTTCTTCCTGGTACACAGCCGGCGCGTTCGGCACTTCGAACGAGGCATCGCGCACGTAGATTTTCTGCAAGGCCAGTTGCCGCTGCGGCGCGGCCGCACCGTTGGTGGCCGGGGTCTGCTCTGCCATGATTCAACTCCGCGTAAGCGTAGGGATAAAGAGGCGGAATTGTGGCATGGATGCGCGCCCGCTGCACGTTCGATTGCCGCGCCGGCTCGTGCTCTGCTATGCTTGCCAGCTTGATTTTTGCCGGCCCGGGCTACCCGGGCGCTTCCGCGGACGCGATGCGGAAGCCGCAAACGGCGCCTTCCGGCATCGCGTGAGTCTCCACCGCCGGGCCGATGTTCCGCAGGCTATGCGGAATCCGAGGAGAAAGATCATGGCGCGAGTATGCCAAGTCACCGGCAAGGGTGTGCGCAGCGGCAACAATGTGTCGCACGCCAACAACAAGACCAGGCGGCGCTGGCTGCCGAACCTGCACGAACGCAAGTTCTGGGTGCCGGCCGAGAAACGCTGGGTGAAGCTGCGCGTGTCCAGTCACGCCCTGCGCACCATTGACAAGAACGGCATCGAGTCCGTGCTCGCCGAACTGCGCGCGCGCGGCGAGAAGGTTTGAGAGGAAAACGAACATGGCAAGCAAACGCGACAAGATCCGTCTGACCTCCTCGGCGGGCACCGGCCACTTCTACACCACCGACAAGAACAAGAAGAACACCCCGGACAAGATGGAAGTGAAGAAGTACGATCCCGTCGTGCGCAAGCACGTGATCTACAAGGAAGGCAAGATCAAGTGAGCACAGGATGTGCTCATCCCGGCCAGTACAGGGATGTACGCTGAGCCGGGATCCAGTGCCTTCCACGAAGACCCGCCGCCAGGCGGGTTTTCTTTTGCGCGTAGATGAAGATACCCACAGGTCAGCCAACGCGTAGTCAGGGAAGTGCTCAACTCCCTGCTTGCGCAATCGCGCTAACGGCAACCGATATGAGCAAGGCGCGCGAAGCGTCCGGCCGTTGCTTTCCAGGCGGGCAAGCCACGCCAACGGATTAGGCTACCCTACGTGAGCTGATGCGCTTAAATATGCTGCGGCGAAGCCGAACGCGACAATGGCTGTGGATCATAACGACCGGATTGCGGGCAGAGAAAGCAAAAATGGATATTTCCGGGTTCATGCACAAATACTACGACTGGGCTTCCTTCGAAACATTCGTAAAGGACCTATATGAAGGTGACGGCGATGTCACGGTACAACGGGACGTTACAGAGGTGGATCGGTACGGCGCTAAGCGCCAAATAGACGTAAAAATTGTGAGGCGATCGCGCTTCCACCGATTCACGACCCTTGTCGAGTGCAAGCGGTGGAAAGAACCTGTCAGCCGAGACCGGATAGACATTCTCGCTTCAAGTATTGAGGCTCTGGGGGCGAACAATGGAGCTATCTTCACGACCACCGGGTTTGAAGAAGGAGCTATAGCTTATGCCAAAGGAAAAGGGATCGAGCTTTTTGTCGTCAGAGATCTCACCCCTGAAGAGTGGGGCCTACCTGGGCGTCACATCTCATTGTACCTGCACGTCAATGCAGCTGAATTCCGCGGCATTCAGTTCGCTGCGCAAGCCATCCCGTTAGTCGACACACCGCCGCCGCAGGCAAACATAGATCTTGAGCTAAGTGCAGACAAAGCTCTCGATCCAAATTTCGACCTGTTTTCAGTAAAAACTGGCGAAAGGGGAGCAAATCTTGTGGGCATCCTCAGTGACGCACACAGGATGCTGCTTACTGCCTTCGGAAACTCCGTGGGGATTTTGGATGGGGGCAAGGAAATGACCATCGAAATCAATGCGCGCTGCGAGTTGGATTTCACGAGGACAGAGTTCCGTCAACTTCGACTCCCACAGTTTGCCGCACGTATCGAGCGGATTGGCTTTGTGTTTCGAGCACACATCAGCCAGTCGGCAATCAACGTAGATCGTGGGAAAGATCTTGATTTTGCTGTGATGGTAGAGAGCCGCATCTCCGATGAGTGCATAGCTGCTCACCGCCGTGTAGGTGATACCGACATTGTTTTTCAAAATGCAGCAGTGGGCGACAACGCATCTGCAACGGCTGTAGCGCCATTGCAGAATGGCTCCCTTTTGAGGGTCTATTGCTCGCCTTGGGTAGGACTCGACGGCACTGTCGCGGACAAGGCTGGGGTGACGGGGCAATTAATTATGGTTGTCGTGGAAACGGAGGGGCGTAAACCTCAGCTTTCGATCGTTGCGCAGCCGCTCACGGTCGCATAGCAAAAGCAGAGTTAAGACATCCGCTCTGCCGGAACATAGATCTTCGCAAGGACTTGCCGGGTGACTCGGATGATCGGCAGCGACATTCGCGCAATTCACTCGCCAACAAAAAACCCGCCTTTCGGCGGGTTTTTCGTTTATTCAAACGGAACGAAAAGCGGTCAGGCTCTCGCCACCGCATACCGCTTCAGCCGCGCGGCGTAGGCGGCGAGCATGCGATTGCCGCTGCTTTCGGCCTCGTGGATCCACTCCTGCAAACTTGCGAGCGCGGACTCGGGTTTGCGCTGTTCGATCAACGCGGCCAGGCGTGCGCGGTAGGCCACGACCGTCTGCAGGCGCGGGCGCTTCTCGATTACATCCGCCAATTGCTGGTGGCCGTCGCGATCCAGCCAACGACCGCCATCGGCCAGCGCGCGGCGCAAGCGGCGCGGCAGTTTCTTGCGCAGGTTCTGGCCGGCGCTGGCGGCTTCTTCGCGCAAGGTGGGCTTGATCACCAGCTTGTAATAGTCGGTCATCGCCTGGAAGCGATGGGTCAGTACCGCTTTCAGCGTTTCCGCATCCGGCAGGTTGACATTGGGGCGCACGTTCAGCGACGGCGCGACGCGCAGCACTTTTGCCAGACCCACTTTCTGCAAGCCGCAGATCACCGCCCAGCCGATATCGAATTCGAAGCGGCGCAAGGCGAAGCGTGCGGAACTCGGGAAGGCATGATGGTTGTTGTGCAGCTCCTCGCCACCGCACCAGAACGCCCAGGGAATCAGGTTCGTGGCCGTGTCGGAAGTTTCGAAGTTGCGGTAGCCCCACCAATGGCCGATGCCGTTGACCACACCCGCGGCCCAGAACGGAATCCAGACCATCTGCAGCGCCCAGATCGCGACGCCGATCACGCCGAACAGCGCGATGTTCACGACCATCAGCAGGCTGACGCCCAGATACGGGTGCGGCGTGTAGACGTGACGCTCGATCCAGTCTTCCGGCGTGCCGCGGCCGTACTTCTCCAGATCGGCTTCGTTCGCCGCCGCTTCGCGGTACAGCTCGGCACCTTCGAAGAACACCTTGCGGATGCCGAGTACCTGCGGGCTGTGCGGATCGTCCTCGGTTTCGCAATGGGCGTGATGCTTGCGGTGCACCGCCACCCACTCCTTGGTCACCATGCCCGTCGAGAGCCAGTTCCAGAAGCGCAGCACGTGCGCGATCAACGGGTGGAAATCCACGCCGCGATGCGCCTGCGAGCGGTGCAGGTACAGCGTCACCGCGAAAATGGTGAGCTGGGTGGTGATGAGCGCATACAAGGCAATGCCCAGCCAGCCGAAATGGGTCAGACCGTGCATGCCGAAATCAAGAAGGGTGTTGATCATGTGGATTTGGAGTGCGGATACGGATGTCCGCTTTTGGATCCCCGCAATCAGGGATGATTGCACAGTGAACGAAACGCGTGCTTCGCGGTGAGCGCCGCCATCAGCGATGATGACAACCGAAGCCGAAGCAAGGATGACGCCCGACGGGGCCCAGTCTAGGGCAACAACCGAGCACACTCCAGCTTTAATGGGTAGCATATGCGGCCTGCAAGCCCTTCTTGCAACGGCCTTCACACAAGTTTTCATGCCCGATCCCGCGCTGCTGCACCTGGACCATGTGACCCGCCGGCTGGCCGGGCGCGAAGTCGTCGCCGATGTGACGTTCAGCGTCAGCCGCGGCGAGGTGCTCGGCTTGCTGGGCGTGAACGGCGCCGGCAAGTCCACCACCCTGGCGATGATCGCCGGTGTGCTCGCGCCGGATTCGGGCAGCGTGCGGATCGCCGAGACCGATCTGCACGAGCGGCCGGAACTCGCGCGCACCCGCATCGGCTATCTGCCGGAGAACGTGCCGCTGTGGCCAGAACTCACGGTGCGCGAATATCTCGACGCCTGCGGGCGCCTCCGCGGCCTGTCGCGCGCGGCGCGCAAGACCGCCATTGATCGCGAATTGCTGCGGCTGGATCTGGCTGGACAGGCGAAGCGTTTGAGCGGACAACTTTCACTGGGACAGAAACGCAGGCTGGGACTTGCACAAGCATTGCTGCACGATCCGGAAGTGCTGGTGCTGGACGAACCGGGCAACGGACTCGATCCGATCCAGACCGCGCAATTGCGCGAACTGATCCGCGGACTCTCCACGCAACGCAGCACGATCATTTCGACCCATGTGTTGGGTGAAGTCGAAGCGATGTGCGATCGCGTCGTGATCCTGCACCAGGGGCGCGTACGCCACGACGCGCCGCTGGCCGGTGACAGCGGCATCCTCGACAGGATGTTCCTGCAGATCGCCAGGGAAGGCGCGAGCAAGGCCGCATGAACGCGCTGTCGGTGGCGCGCCTGGATTTGCAGCGGCTGCTGGTGAGGCCGTTTGCGTGGACGCTGGCGGCGATTGCGCTGGGCGCGCTGGCGTGGATGTTCCTGCAGAACTTGAACGCGTTCCTGTTGGCGCAACCCGGACTCGCCGCCAACGCCAACGGGCCGGGTTACACCGATCTGGTCGCGGTACCGCACCTGCTCGCCTACGTGCAGATCTGCCTGTTGCTGGCGCCGTTGATCACCATGCACGCGATTGCCGGCGAACGCCGAGGGCACACGCTGCCGCTGCTGTTCGCTTCGGGGCTCTCGCCTGCGCGGATCGTGCTCGGCAAGTTCTTTTCCGCGCTGGTTTATCTGCTGGCGTTGCTGGTGCTGGTCGCGTTGATGCCGGTGCTGCTGGCGCATGCGACCACGCCGGACTGGGGCCAGTTCGGCGCCGCGTTGCTCGGCTGCGCACTGTGCATCGCGGCGCTGACTGCGATCGGGGTCGCCGCTTCGGCATTCTCCTCGCACCCGGCGGTTGCGGCACTCGCTTCGCTGTTGATCGAGCTGATCCTGGCGATGCTGGATATCGGCGGGCGCATCACCGGTACGGGCGCCGGCTGGATCGCCTGGCTCGCGCTGCCCACGCACCTCACCCCTTTCATGCACGGGCTGGTCGCGAGCGTGGACATCCTCTACTTCCTGCTGCTGGTTGCGCTGGCATTGAGCTTTGCGATCCGGCGCCTGGCCGCTGAAAAGGTGCGCGGCTGATGCGGCGCCTGAACGAACGAGTGGATGCGTTGCTGATCGCCGCGCTGCTGGTCGTGGCCGCGATCTGCATCGCGGTGCTGTCCACGCGTGTCGGTTTCATCACCGACTGGAGCGCGGGCGCCCGGGCCAGCCTGTCGCCGCAAAGCCAGGCGATCCTGCGGCAATTGCCGGGCCCGCTCGAAGCGACGAGCTACGCGCGGCCCGGCGGCAACCTTCGCAGCGAGATCAGCAGCGTGATCGCGCGCTATCAGCGCTACAAGCCGGATCTGCATCTTTCATTCGTGGACCCGGATGCCGATCCCGCCGCGATGCGCAAGGCCGGCATCAGCGTGGACGGCGAAGTGGTGCTGCGCTGGCGCGATCGCGAGCAGCACGTGGTGCAACTGGATGAGCGCGATTTCACCGACGCGCTGGCGCGGCTGACGCGTGGACGCGAGCGGCTGGTCGCCTTCGTCACCGGCGATGGCGAACGCAATGCGGACGGCAAGGCCAACGCGGACTTGAGCGACTTCGTCGCGCAGTTGTCTTCGCAAGGCGTGCGCGCATTGCCGCTGAATCTGGCGCAGAACGCCAGCGTGCCGCGCAACACCGATCTGCTGGTGCTGGCCAGTCCGCAGGCGGAACTGGCGCCGGGGTCGCTGAAGGCGATCACGGATTACCTCGATCGCGGCGGCAATCTGCTGTGGCTGACCGAACCGGATACCGGCGATGTCGGGCTGGCGCCGCTCGCGGCCGCGCTTGGCGTTCGCGCGCTGCCGGGCATGCTGGTGGACGGCGCCGGCGCCAAGCTCGGCATCGGCGACCCGCGCATGGTGGTCGAGAACGATTACCCGCCGCACGCGATCACGCGCGGGTTCGCACTGAACACGCTGTTCCCGCAGGTCGCCGCGCTGGCGGTCAGCGGCGATTCGCAATGGGCGCACGCTTCCATCCTGCGCAGCAGCGCGCAGAGCTGGAACCAGATCGCAGCGGTGGATTCCACCCGGCCGTCCACGATCAAGTACGACGCCAGCAGCGGCGAATTGCGCGGGCCGCTGGATTTCGGCTTCGCGCTGACGCGCCTGTCGCCGAGCCCCGACAAGAGCGAGCAGCGGGTGGCGGTGATCGGTGACGGCGATTTCCTGTCCAACACTTATCTCGCCAATTCGGGCAACCGCGCCTTCGGCGAGCGCGTATTCGACTGGCTGCTCGGCGACGACGCGCTGATCGCGTTGCCGCCACGCGGCGCGCCGGATCGCGCGATGCACCTGAGCCAGGCCGATCTGGGCGTGGTGACCTGGAGCTGCCTGGTCGCGTTGCCGCTGGTGTTGCTGATCATCGGTATCGCGATCGGCGTGCGCCGCCGCAGGCGCTGATGAAACGCGCGCTGCGCAATCGGCTCTGGCTGCTGGGCGCGGTGATCGCGCTGGTCACGATCGTGCTGTGGCTGGGCGCACGCGACCAACGCGCGGCACCGCTCACGCTCACCGATCTGGATCCCGATTCGATCACGCGCATCGAACTCACGATTTCGCAGCAACCCGCTCAGGTGTTCGAGAAATCCGGCGGGCATTGGTGGCGCGTGTCGCCTTCGCATGCACGTGGCAACGACGAACATCTGCAACGGCTGGCCAAGCTCGCGCTCACACCGGTGGCGCGCTGGGCGAAAGCGCGTGACTTCGATCCCGTCAGGGTGGGGCTGGCGCAGCCGGCTGCCACTTTGGCATTGAATGGCGTGCAACTGCGCTACGGCGCACTGAGTGCACTCGACAATCTGCGCTACGTCGGCATCGGCGATCGCGTGGCGCTGGTGCCGCAACAGGACAGCCCCGAAATCACGTTGGCGATGAAAACCGCCAAAGACTGATGCCCGAACTCCCCGAAGTCGAGACAACGCGCCGCGGCATCGCCCCGCACGTGGAAGGCCGCGTGATCGAACGCGTGCTGTTGCGCCGCGGCGACCTGCGCTGGCCGATTCCGCGCGCGATCCGCACCGCGTTGCCGGGCCAGCGCGTGGACGCGGTCGAGCGCCGCGCGAAATATCTGCTGCTGCACACGCCGGCCGGTTCCGCGCTGCTGCACCTGGGAATGTCCGGTTCGTTGCGCGTGCTGGACGCGGACACGCCGCCTCGCGCGCACGATCATTACGACCTGGTGCTGGATTCAGGGCTCGCGCTGCGCTTCAACGATCCGCGCCGCTTCGGCTGCCTGCTCTGGCAGAAGCCGGGTGAAGTGCATGAACTGCTGCGCGGGCTCGGCCCCGAACCGCTGTCGCAGGATTTCGATGGCGACTGGCTGTGGACGCATTCACGCGGCCGTTCCGCCGCCGTCAAAACTTTCCTGATGGACCAGGCCATCGTGGTCGGCGTGGGCAACATCTACGCCAGCGAAGCGCTGTTCGTGGCCGGCATCCACCCGAAACGCGCTGCCGGCTCGGTGTCGCGCGCGCGTTATGCGAACCTGGCGGATGAAGTGCGGCGCATCCTGCTGCACGCGATCACCCGCGGCGGCACCACGCTGCGCGATTTCCTGGCGCCCGACGGCGCACCGGGCTATTTCGAGCAGGAACTGTTCGTGTACGGCCGCGCCCGCGAACCGTGCAAGGTCTGCGGCACGCCGATCCGCTCGGCGGTGATCGGGCAGCGCGCGACGTATTGGTGCGCGAGATGCCAGAGGTGACGGTTGTCGGCTGCAGGATTCCCACGCACTGCTCCGACAACCGGCAACTGACAACCTGCAACCATACTCATATCGGCCAATCAAACTCCACGTGCGTATTGTTGAACTGCGGATCTTCCAGCGATCCACCGTGGTGCGCGACGAGCCCGCGCGGCATGCCTTCGACTTCCAGCGTGGTGCCATCGGCGAAACGCATGCCCATCGCTTCCAGCTCCAGCAAATGTTCGGCCAAGGCGCCGGCGCGATCCGTCTCCGCCTTGGGCACGTTGCGCAGGCTGATGTCCGGGCGCGCAAACTTGCGCATGCCGCGCGTGCGGACCCAGGCGCCGTCGCCTTCGTCGTGGCAGAGGATCAACGCGTGCGCGCGCGGCGGCGCGCCGCCTTCGATCAGGTAACGCTCTCCCCAGGCGCGCGGCGCGAACAGGCTGAGGATCTGCGGATCAACGATCGCAATCCCGCCGACGTCCAGCAGCGCGGCGATCACGCCCAGCGTGTCGCGCAGGTAATCCAGCGTGGGCGGATCATCCAGCTCGCCGCGCAGCATGATGCACTCGGGTGCCTCGCGCGCCAGCTTGAACGTGTGCGGATCGTCCTCGCGCAGCAGCTCGCCGATCGCGCCGCGCAGCGGATGGCCTTCCCAGTGCGCCAGCATCTGCTTGTCGAAGCGGTGCATTTCCACACCCGCGGGCAGGCCGGCGCTGCCGTAGCGCGCGACATTCAATTCCAGCCTGGCCGGAAACGCACCGAACACGAAGAACAGCAGCATCGCCTTGTCCTCGCCGCGCGAGTAATACGGACGCGGCCAGGGAGTGGGCTCGGGTGAGGACATGCACGCTCTCCGAATGCTGAAGGAAGGGATCTGGGGATGGATGGTGGGGCGCAATCACGTTGCGCGGCGTTGCACAAGCTGGTCATCACAGCGCGCGCCGCCGACAATGCATTCTTGCACGAACATCCCGTTATCGCGTCCTTGGCTACCGGCTCTTCCCGATGTTGAATCCGCAACAACGCGCCGCGGTCGAGTACTGCGACAGTCCGCTGCTGGTGCTGGCCGGGGCCGGCTCCGGAAAGACGCGCGTGATTACCGAAAAGATCGCGCACCTGATCGCGCGCGGCCTCGCGCCGGCACACAAGATTGCGGCGATCACCTTCACCAACAAGGCCGCCCGCGAGATGCGCGAGCGCGTGGCGAAGCGGATCAAATCCGAAGATGCGGAAAGTTTGAGCGTGTGCACCTTCCACGCGCTGGGGCTCAAATTCCTGCAGATCGAACACGCACGCGCCGGACTGCGGCGCGGCTTCTCGGTGCTGGACGCGGATGACAGCGCACAACTGATCAAGGAGCTCGCAGGCGCCTCGGTGAAACCCGAGCAACTGTTCCTGCTGCGCAACCTGTTGTCGCGTGCCAAAAATGACGGGCTGACGCCGGACCAGGCTCTGCAGCGCGCCCGTGCGCCGCGCGAACTGGACGCCGCGCAGGTCTATGCGGCTTATCAACAGCGTCTGGCTGCGTTCAATGCGGTGGATTTCGATGATTTGATCCGCTTGCCGGTTGCGGTGCTGGAGCGTGATGCGGAAGCGCGCGAAGCCTGGCGCGAGCGCATCCGCTATCTGCTGGTGGACGAATGCCAGGACACCAACGCCGCGCAATATGCGCTGCTGAAATTGCTGGCCGGCGAGCGCGGCGCGTTCACCTGCGTGGGCGACGACGACCAGTCCATCTATGCGTGGCGCGGCGCCGATCCGGGCAATCTCGACAAGCTCGCGCACGATTATCCGGCGCTGCGCGTAATCAAGCTGGAACAGAATTACCGTTGCGGCCTGCGCATCCTGCGCGCGGCCAACGCACTGATCGCCAACAACCCGCACGCGCACGCCAAGAAGCTCTGGAGCGCCCACGCCGAGGGCGCGCCGATCCGCGTGCTGGAATGCCGCGACGGCGAGCACGAGGCCGAGCGCGTGGCCGCCAGCCTGATCCACCTGCGCGACAAGCATTCGCTTGGCTGGTCCGATTGCGCGGTGCTGTATCGCGGCAACCACCAGTCACGCGGGCTGGAAAAGGCGCTGCGCCTGAACCGCATTCCGTATCACCTGACCGGCGCGTTGAGCTTCCTCGATCGCCACGAAGTGAAGGACGTGCTGGCCTATCTGCGCCTGCTCGCCAATCCGGACGACGATGCCGCGTTCCTGCGCGTGGTCAACGTGCCACGCCGCGAGATCGGCGCGACCACGCTGGAAAAACTGGGGACGCTCGCACAATCGAAGCACCTTTCGCTGCTGCGCGCCGCGCGAAGCGATTCAATCCTGAAGCAACTGCCCGCGCGCGCGGCGAATTCGCTGCACGGCTTCGTTGCGCTGCTGGACGGCCTGCACGCGGAGGTCCCGCATACCCGCGCCGCCGAATTGGTGGAAGAACTCTTGCGTCGAAGCGGGTATGCGCAACACGTGGCGGCTTCATCGCGTGACGCCCCGCTCAACGAGCGCCGCATGGGCAACATCAGGGAACTGGTCGAGTGGTTCCGCGCCATGGACAAGGGCCGCACGCGCGCCGGCGATCTGGCCGCGCAACTCGCCTTGCTGACCCATGCCGACCGCGACGACGGCGGCGATGCGGTGCGGCTGATGACGCTGCACGCGGCGAAAGGACTGGAATTCCGCTGCGTGCACATCGTCGGCGTGGAAGACGGCACGCTGCCGCACGAAGGCGCGCTGGACGAAGGTCGGCTGGACGAGGAGCGCCGGCTGTTCTACGTCGGCATCACCCGCGCCAGGGAATTGCTGCTGCTCAGCTACAGCGCGCAGTCGCGCCGCTACGGACAGGTGTTCGCGCAAAAGCCCAGCCGTTTCCTCGAAGAGTTGCCCGCCGGCGACCTGCACCGGGAAGGCCAGGATCCGGAAGCCGACGCGCAGGCGCGCAATGACGTGGCGCTCGCGCAGTTGCAGAAGCTGACGGCGATGCTGTCGTAGGCGCTCGCGCGAAGTCGTTTGTATCTTCGTCATCCCGGCGAAAGCCGGGAGCAAGTGACTTTGCTGTTCGACATCCATGTCTTTTTCCGCGCCATCCAGCGGCGCGGGTTACTTTCCTTTCGGGGAAAGTAACCAAAGCCATTGGCGCCGGGCATGACGGTCTCGCCAACATCCGGTTGGCTCGACTTTCCTGCGCTTCTCGCCGGACGCGCGCCGGCGCGAACTCGCACATCCCTGTGCTCGGACATCGCGCCTTTCCCGCACGCCCGGCTGCGATGCTCGGCGTCATGCGACGGCGCCTTAAGCTCACTTCGATACGGCCATCCATGGCCTGCTTTAGGTACCGAATGGAACGCCGTGGCTCCGGGCAATCCTGCCCCCGATTCCGGCGCCATGCGCCTGCATCCGGGCTACTCTCAGATCAACTCCGCCACTTCCAATTCGTTCTTGAGATACGCGTAGAAAATCGGCGCGGCGACCACGCCCGGCAGCCCGAACGCGGCTTCCATCACCAGCATCGCCAGCAGGATTTCCCAGGCGCGCGCGCGGATCTGGCCGCCGACGATTCTCGCGTTGAGGAAATATTCGAACTTGTGGATCAGCACCAGGAAGATCAGCGCCGCCACCGCGACCCACAGCGACACCGATAGCGCGACGATCACGATCAGCGTGTTGGAAATCAGGTTGCCTACCACCGGCAGCAGGCCGACCACGAAGGTGATGATGATCAGGGTCTTGGTCAGCGGCAGGTGTACGCCCATCAGCGGCAACGCGATCAACAGGAAGATCGCGGTGAACACGGTGTTGATCGCCGCGATCTTCACCTGCGCGAACACGATGTTGCGGAACGCCAACGCCAGCCGCATGCAACGCTCGGAAAGATCGCGACGCAGCGGCCCGTGGCGCGGCGACGGCCGCTCGTGCGCCAGCGCGACCAGCGCACCGAGGATCAGCCCGACCAGGATGCGGCCAAACACGTGCAGGGTTTCCTTGCCGGCCAGTTGCAATTGCGCCGAATGCGTTTGCGCAAGCTGGGTGGCGCTGGCGCGGATGCCCTCGCTGCTGTGCGGCAGGTGCGCGCTCAGCGATGCCGGCAGCTGCTCGCGCGCCTTGTCTATCAGCGGCATCAGGCGCTCGAAGATGGTGTTGGGATCACCGATCTCCTGCTTGAAAAACAACACCGCGCCGACGATCAGCAGCACCAGCAGCGCGACGATGAGCGCGCTCAGCAGCCCGACCACCAGTTGCCGCGCGCGCTCGCCCGACAATCGCCGCTCCAGCAGCGGCGCCAATGCGTCCACCAGCACGTACACCAGCAGGCCCGCGATCAGCGCGGGCAGCAGGTGCAGCACCATGACCAGCACCAGGCACAGCGCGGCGAGCGCGTAGCTGGCGGCAGGCGTCCAGCGGGAGAGATTGACGTCCATGGGAGACCCGTTCGTGGTGAGGTATCGAACCACGAACCGCTCCGGGTTGCGAGCATTCGTCCTTCGATACCCCGGGACCAACGGCTCGGGACGGGCGAGGCGCGCGGCAAGCTAAAATGAGCGGCCACCCGCGCCGGAGGAACCCATGACCGCCACGGAACAAGACATCCCGGTACGCGACCGGTTGATCTTCGCACTGGACGTGCCCGATCGCGCGCACGCGATCCAGTGGATGGACCGGCTGGGCGAGGCGGTGTCGTTCTACAAGATCGGCCTGGAGCTGCTCGCCGGCGGCGACTATTTCGACGTGCTGCGAGAGTTGGCGCGGCGCGACAAGAAAATCTTCGTGGACCTGAAACTGCACGACGTGCCGGCCACGGTCGCCGGCGCGGTGCGCGGCCTCGCGCGATATCCGGTCACCTTCTGCACCGTGCATTGCGACAGCCGCGCGATGCTGCAGGCGGCGGCAGAAGCAAAAGGCGACATGCGCCTGCTCACGGTCACCGTGCTAACCAGCAACGATGAAAGCGATCTCGCCGCGCTCGGCGTGCACGGCAGCGTGGCCGACACGGTGATCGCACGCGGGAGACTCGCGCAGGCAGCGGGCATGGACGGTGTGGTGTGTTCCGGCGCCGATCTTCCGAACCTGCGCGCGGCCGCGCCGGATTTGTTGACGGTATGCCCCGGCATTCGCCCCTCCGGTCCCGCCAGTGACGACCAGAAACGCGTGGTGGACGTGCCCACCGCGTTCGCGCAGGGCGCCGATCACATCGTGGTCGGCCGGCCGATCCGCCAGGCCGCCGATCCGCGTGCAATGGCCGAGCAAATCGTGACGCAGATCGAAAGCGCGATCATCAAGGCCCGCTGAAACTTGCCTCGACCGGGGTTGCTGGTCACACTCCGGTGCTCACCGACAGGAAGGACACTCAATGCTCCGTCCGGGTCTCCGCCTTTTCGCCCTGTGCATGTTCACGTTCGGGCTGGCCGCGTGCAACCGCAATCCATCGCCCACCACGCCGCCGCCCAGCACCACCCCGGAGAATGCGGTGCGCGCGGATCTGGTGCTGACCCGCAACGGCGATTTCGACGGCCTGCTGCGCAGCACCTTGCCGCCTGCCGATTACCAGGCCTGGCGCGACGAATGGCAGCGCGCGCACGCGCAACAGCCTGCACCCACGCCCGAACAGCGAGCGCATTTCGCGCAGCTGATGCAGGAGCTCACCGCGCCGGGCGCCGAAGAGAGGCTGCTGAAGCAATTGCAGCCGCAACTGGATCAACTGCGTACGCATCGCGCGCAGAACCTGCCGATGCTGATCGGCATCCTGCGGGCGGCCGGCACTGATCTGGTGCAGAACGCCGGTCTTTCGCCGAACCAGAAGCAGCAGGCGACGCAAACCGTGGCCGCGCTTGCCGCGTGGGCGCAGAACGCGGACCTCGCCGACCAGGCCAAGGCGAAGCAGGCCATCGGCGTGATCTGCGCCACCGCGCGCAAGCTGGACCTCCAGACGCTGGACCAATGGCGCGCACTGGATTACCCGCAGGTGATGGCGCGCTATGCGATCGGCTGGGACGGCCTGAAGCAATTGCTGAAGGTTTACGGCCTCGATCTGGGCGCGACGTTCGAGAACGCCAAACTCGAGACCCTCGGCGACGACGGCAAGAATGCGCGCGTGCGCGAAACGCTGACGCTGGCCGGCAAACCGATCGTCAGCGAGTCGCACCTGGTGAAGCAGGACGGCCACTGGTACGACGCCGATGCGCTCGCGGCATGGCGCAAGCAGCACCAGAAGACCGCATCCGCATCGTCCATCGCGCCCGCAACGAGCGCTCCGGCCAAGGCCGCGAGCGCGCCCACGCGTTGAGCACACGCCACGGCTCTCAAGGCCAATGCGTACAATGCACGCGATGACTCCATCCCTTTCTTCCGGCCAACCGGCGCCGGCGCCGCCATGGGCGCGCGCGCTGCTCGGCCGCCTGCTGGCGCCGTGGCTGCGGATCAAGCGCGATCCGGCCGAACCTTTGAGCCTGCTCGCTGCCGGCACGCCGGTCGTGTACGTCATCGAGCGCCAGGGTTTGTCGGATGGCTTGATCCTCGAACGCGCCTGCCGTGAGGCCGGGCTGCCGAGCCCGCTGCTGCCGGTGGCGGGCACGCGGCGGCGGCGTTCGATGTTCGCGTTGAGCCAGCGCGAAGGCTGGCTGTTCGGCCGCGATCGCCAGCGCGCGCCCCGCGAGGCGCTCCGGCAATTGTTGCTGGCGCTGGAAGCACAACCGGAGCGCGATATCCAGCTGCTGCCGGTTTCGATCTACGTCGGACGTGCGCCGAACCGGCAATCCGGCTGGTTGCGCGCGCTGTTCTCGGAAAACTGGGTGGTGGTCGGCCGCTTCCGCCGGCTGCTGGCGATCCTGTTGAACGGCCGCGACACCATCGTGCATTTCTCGACGCCGATCTCGCTGCGCTCGGCGCTGAACGAAGTGCCCGGCGAGCGCATCGAACGCCTGCAACGGAAACTGGCGCGCGTCTTGCGCGTGCACTTCCGGCGCGTGCGCACCACCGTGATCGGGCCGGATCTCTCGCATCGGCGCATGGTGGTGGATTCCGTACTGAATGCCGAAAGCGTGCGCGCGGCGATCGCGGCGACCGCGTCGAAGGAGAACATCCCCTACGCGACCGCGTGGCGGCGCGCGCAGAAACTGATGCGCGAGATCGCGGCGGACTATTCGCCTCCGTTTGTCCGCGCGGTGTCGTTCCTGCTGTCGAATTTCTGGAACAAGCTCTACGACGGCATCGCGATGCACCATTTCGACAAGCTGCGCGCGATCGCGCCCGGCCACGAGGTGGTTTATGTGCCGAGCCATCGCAGCCACGCCGACTACGTGCTGCTGAGCTATCAGTTGCACCACTCCGGCGTGGTGGTGCCGCACGTCGCCGCGGGCGTCAACCTCAACCTGCCGGCGCTGGGGCCGCTGCTGCGCCGCGGCGGCGCGTTCTTCCTGCGCCGCAGCTTCAAGGGCGATGCGCTGTATTCGGTGGTATTCAAGGAGTACATGGCGCAGCTGATCGATCGCGGCGTTTCCATCGAGTACTTCATCGAGGGCGGACGTTCGCGCACCGGACGTTTGCTGCAGCCGCGCGCGGGCATGCTGGCGATGACGGTGCGCGCCTTCCTGCGCGCGCCGCGCCGGCCGGTGCTGTTCCAGCCGGTCTACATCGGTTACGAAAAACTGATGGAAGGCGGCTCCTATAGCGGCGAGTTGTCCGGGCAGAAAAAGGAAAAGGAATCCTGGTGGAGCCTGCTGCGCGGCCTGCGCGTGCTGCGCCAGCATTACGGACGCGTCGCGTTGAACTTCGGCGAGCCGGTGATGCTGACGCCATTGCTCGACGAAGCCGCACCCGAGTGGCGCGACGCCACGCTGAAGACCGACGAGCGTCCGGACTGGCTGCCGAAGTTGATAGACACACTGGCCGAGCGCATCCAGATCGAAGTCAATCGCGCCGCGGACGTCAATCCGATCAATCTGCTGGCCGTCGCGCTGCTCGCCACCCCGCGCCACGCGATGGCGGAAAGCGATCTGCTCGTGCAGATCGAGCTGATGAAGGCGTTGCTGGAAGCGCTGCCCTATTCGCAGCGCACCACGGTCACGCCGATGTCGGCCGCGGAGGTCGTGGCCTACGGCGAGCAGATGGGCTGGATCACGCGCACGCGCCATCCGCTGGGCGACGTGCTGAGGGTCGAAGGCGAGCAGGCGATCCTGCTGTCGTATTTCCGCAACAACGTGCTGCACTTGTTCGCCGGCGCATCGTGGGTGGCGTGCTGTTTCGTCAACAACCGCAAGCTCGCGCGCGCCTCGGTGCTGCGGCTGGCGCGGTTGATCTACCCGTTCATCCAGGCCGAACTGTTCCTGCCGTGGGATGCCGACGGTTTTGTCG
>JBQCCR010000023.1:0-45748 GCA_051961995.1 Rhodanobacteraceae bacterium
GGCTTAGACTTCGATCATCTCGAAATCGTCCTTGGTCACGCCGCAGTCAGGGCAGGTCCAGGTGTCTGGAATCTCCTCCCAGCGCGTGCCGGGCGCAATGCCCTCTTCCGGCAACCCGGCTTCCTCGTCGTAGATGAAGCCACACACCACGCACATGAACTTGCGATAGGCCTCGACGGGTGCACCGGTTGCGGTCATGATTTCTCGATTGCTGGAGCGGATGACTTCGCTATTCTCGCAAGATGCGCCGCCGCATGAAAGCGCGGCGCGCCCGGTCATTCAGGAGATGCCGCGTGTTTCACCCGCTGCTGCGCCCTCGCGTGCCTTCGATGAGGCCCGGGCATGGGCTGTATGCGATCACCAATGGTCCCCGCGATGATCTGCTCGGCGCCGCCCACGCCGCATTGCGGGGCGGAGCGCGCCTGCTGCAATACCGCGACAAGACAAACGATGCCTCTCGACGCCTGGCGGAGGCACGCGCGCTTGGGCAACTCTGCCGGGAGTTCGGCGTGCCGCTGATCATCAATGACGACGTGGAACTCGCGGTGATGGCCGGCGCCGACGGCGTGCATCTTGGCGAGGGCGATGCAGAGATTGCCTCCACGCGCGCGGCGATGGGAACCGGTGCAATCATCGGAATCTCTTGCTACGACTCGCTGCAACGCGCGCGTGATGCGGCGGGAGCCGGCGCGAACTACCTCGCCTTCGGCGCGTTCTTCCCCTCGCGCACCAAACCGGATCGCCGGCCGTCTTCGCCGAAGCTGCTGCACGAAGCCAAGCCACTCGGGCTTCCATTGGTGGCGATCGGCGGGATTACCCCGGACAATGGCGCGCCGCTGATCGAGGCTGGCGCGGATTACCTCGCCGCGATCTCGGCGGTTTTCGGCGCCCCGGACATCAGGGCGGAAGCGCAGCGCTTCTCAAAACTGTTCGACGATCATTCGCCCTGAGGTGTTGAAGGTCGAACTTCGCAACCCGGTTCGTGCTTCGGCACCTCGGCACGGCGGAATGGATGATTCATCTGTATGGCTACCAACCACGAACTCTTCCAGCGCGCACAGCAGTTGCTCCCCGGCGGCGTGGATTCTCCGGTGCGCGCGTTCAAGTCAGTCGGCGGCGAGCCGTTCTTCAGCGCGCGCGCGGACGGCGCCTATCTCTGGGATGTGGAAGGCAAGCGCTACATTGACTACGTCGGTTCGTGGGGGCCGATGATCGTCGGCCACAACCACCCGCGCGTGCGCGAGGCGGTGGAGCGCGCAGTACGCGACGGCCTTTCGTTCGGTACGCCCTGCGCGGCGGAAGTGGCCATGGCCGAAGCGATCACCGCGCTGGTGCCTTCGGTCGAAATGGTGCGGATGGTCAACTCCGGTACCGAAGCCACGATGGCGGCAATCCGGCTTGCGCGCGGCGCCACCGGCCGCGAGCGCATCGTGAAGTTCGAGGGCTGCTACCACGGCCACGGCGATTCGTTTCTGGTGAAGGCCGGCTCCGGCGCGCTCACACTTGGCGTACCCGATTCGCCGGGCGTGCCGCGCGCGCTGGCGGACCTCACGTCCACCCTGCCCTACAACGATGCCGACGCCGCGCGCGCGCTGTTCGCGCAGGTCGGCGGCGAGATCGCCTGCATTATCGTGGAGCCGGTGGTCGGCAACATGAACTGCATTCCGCCGCGCGCAGGCTTCCTGCAAACCTTGCGCGAGTTGTGCACGCAGCACGGCGCGCTGTTGATCTTCGACGAGGTGATGACGGGGTTCCGCGTTGCACCCGGCGGCGCGCAGCAGTTGTTTGGCATCACGCCCGATCTCACCACCTTCGGCAAGATCATAGGCGGCGGCATGCCGGTCGGCGCGTATGGCGGCCGCCGCGATCTGATGCAGCAGGTCGCGCCGAGCGGGCCGATCTACCAGGCCGGCACGCTTTCAGGCAATCCGGTTGCGATGGCTGCAGGATTGGCAATGCTGGAGCTGATCCGCGAGCCCGGTTTCCATATCGAACTCGAACGCAAGACGCGCGCGCTCGGCGATGGCCTGATCGAGTGCGCCCGCGACGCCGGGATCCCTTTTTCGGTCAATCACGTGTGCGGCATGTTCGGTTTGTTCTTCACACCCGGGAAAGTGGAAACCTTCGCACAAGCCACCGCGTGCGACATCGCCGCGTTCAGGCGTTTCTTCCACGCCATGCTGGAGCGCGGCGTCTATCTCGCGCCCAGCGCCTTCGAAGCGGGCTTCATATCGTCGGCGCACTCCCGCCAGGATCTCGCCGTAACCCTGGAAGCCGCGCGCGAGGCCTTCCGTTTCGCCGTCGCAGGCTGACTCGGTTCATGGCATCATGATTGTGTAAGAAGGCCTTTACACATATATCACTTCACTAATTGGCTAAAGGGTCCATCATTTTCGTTAGCCGCATTCCGCGGCATTGAACGGAAGGAACTGGACATGAAACCCCTCTCTCTCGCTTGCGGCCTGGCACTGGGTCTGGTGCTCGCCGCTTCCGCACCCATGGCGCTGGCGCACGATGCCGATATTTCGTCGTCCGCTCCGGCGGCCAGCAGCAGTACGGCAACCGCGCCGAAACTGCACGAGGCCATGCGTTCGCTCTGGCACGGTCACATCGTGCACACCCGCGCCTACACGATGGCCGTGAAGGCCGGCGATCAGGCCGCCGCGAAAAAAGCGGCCGATGACGTGGTCGCCAACGCCAAGCAGATCGCCGGCGCAGTCGCGGGCTTCTATGGCAAGCCGGCCGGAGATCAGATGTTGACCCTGCTGGCCGGGCACTGGGGCGGCGTCAAGGCGCTCACGGATGCCGCGCACAGTGGCGACAAGGCCGGTGAGCAGAAGGCCATGCAGGACCTCTCCGCAAATGCCACCGCGATCGCGAAGTTCCTGTCCGGCGCGAATCCCAATCTGCCCGAGGCCACGGTACAAGGCCTGCTGATGATGCATGCGGCCGATCACCAGGCGCAGATCACCGACATCATGGCCGGCGACACCGCCAAGGAGGCGCAAGTCTGGACGCACATGCAGGCGCACATGAACACGATCGCCGATGCGCTGGCCGGCGCGATCGCCAAGCAGTTCCCCGACAAGGCCTCGTGAGCGCACTGCCCGCCAGACACCAGCCCGGTGAAACGCAACAACGTCTGCTGCGTTGTCTGCTGCAGGCACCTCAAGGCAGAAGCGTCGAGGAGTTGTGCAACGCACTGGGCATTACCCACAACGCGGTCAGGCAACACCTGACCGCGTTGCTGGCGGCGGGCTTCATCGAACGCGGCGAAGCCCTCCCCAGCGGCGGCCGACCGCGTGCGGTCTACTTGTTGCTGCCGGCCGGGCGCGAATTGTTTCCGCGCAACTACGCGCTGATCGCAGGCGGCATGCTCGAGCATCTCTATGCGGGCGGCGGCGTTCCAGCCGTGCAATCGATGCTGGCCGAGTTGGGCGCCAAGCTCGGCGCTGCGGCGAAACAGCGCATCGGCGACAGCGACGACCCGCAGGCGATCGCCGACGCCCTCGCCGAACAACTCGATGCTCTCGGCTATGAGGCACAGGCGCTGCGTCGCGACGAACGCGGCGAAGTCGAAGCCTGGAACTGCGTGTTCCACGCGCTGGCCAAGGCGCACCCGGATGTTTGCCGCTTCGACGTCGCCTTCATGCAAGCCGCGACCGGCCGCAAGATCCAGCACACCGAATGCATGCTGCGCGGCAGTCCGGCGTGCCGCTTTCGCATCGGAGCACCCTTGGCAGCCAACGACTGATCCGGTCGGCGTTTTCCGAATCGCTTCCCGCTATGCTGACGCAGTTGGCTTCGGGAATTTCCATGACGATGAAATTCGATACGCTTGCGGTGCACGCCGGCGCGGAACCGGATGCGCAAACCGGCGCGCTGGTGCCGCCGCTGCATCTGTCCACCACCTTCGAACACGCACCGGACGGCGGCATGCCGCACGGCCTGCTCTATCAGCGTTACGAAAATCCGACCCAGCGGCGCCTGCAGGATGCGCTGTGTGACCTGGAGCGTGGCAAGCGCGCCCTGTTCTTCTCGACCGGCATGGCCGCGGGTTCCGCGCTGCTGCAGTCGCTGCCGCCCGGCGCGCACGTGCTGATGCAGGACGACATCTATCACGGCTATCGCGGGGCGGCGCGCGAGTACCTGTCGCACTGGGGCTACACGTTCTCGACGGTGGACACCACGCAACCCGGCGCGGTGCGCGCTGCATTGTCGAAAGAAACCGCTTTGCTGTGGATCGAAACGCCGTCCAATCCGCTGCTGAAAGTCGTGGACATCGCGGCGATGGCGCAGCTCGCGCACGCGGCAGGCGCAAAACTGCTGGTGGACGGCACCTTCGCCACCCCGTACCTGCAACGGCCGCTGCAACTGGGCGCCGACGTCGTGCTGCATTCGACCACCAAATATCTCGGCGGCCATAGCGACGTGATGGGTGGCACGCTGGTCTTCGCGCAGGATGACGACCTGGCCGCGCGCTGCTTCGAAACGCGCAAGCTGCTGGGCGCCAGCGCGTCGCCCTTCGCCGCGTGGCTGACATTGCGGGGCCTGCGCTCGCTGCCGGCGCGGATGCGGATGCATTGCGCCAATGCGATGCGGCTGGCGGAATTTCTCGCCGGGCATCCGGCGACCGAAAGCGTGCATTTCCCTGGCCTGGAGGCCCATTCGGGTCACGCGCTCGCGCGCGAGCAGATGCGCGGTCACGAGGGCATGTTTGGCGGGATGTTGAGCGTGCAGGTGCGCGGCGGGCGCGAGGCGGCATTGCAAGTCGCCGGCAAGTTGAAACTGTTCGTCAACGCGACCAGCCTGGGCGGCTGCGAATCGCTGGTCGAGCATCGTGCATCCGTCGAAGGCGCGCATCCGGTGTCGCCGCAGAACCTGTTGCGGCTCTCGGTCGGGCTGGAAGACGTGGACGATTTGATCGCCGACTGGAAGCAGGCGCTGCAATCGCAAGGCGGATCCTGACTCGTCAAGGCGGTCCGAGGTCCACCAAGGCGGTCGAAACCCGCCCCGCATCAATCCTTTTGGAAACGCGGCAGCGCATCGCGCAAAACGCGCAGCCGCTCCAGTGGATCGGTGAGTTCCAGCAACTGCTGGCGCTCGGCCGGACGCAACGGCAGGAATTCCGCGAGACGGAACCCGACCCAGCTCGCATCGTCATAACGTTCGCGCGGCGCGTCGCGCCACCAGCCGCCCGCCTGCTCGACCAGGCGTTCCAGGATGTCCGCGAGCAAACCATGCTCCGGAGGCACCGGCAGTACCGGCTCGTCCGGCCAGCAGTTCACCTCGCCGCGCACCAGACCATTGTCGCGCACGCGCGTGCGCAGCACGCGGAAGCGCGCACCCCCTTCCACGTTGATGCCGAGCAGTCCGTCGGGCTGCGAATGGAAATCGGTGATCCGCGCCAGCGTGCCGACCGCGGCGGGCAGCGCCGGCGCGCCGGTCTCGCTGCCTTCCAAGATCAGGCAGATGCCGAAGCAACTCTGGTCGCGCGTACAGTCGCGCACCATCTCCAGGTAGCGCTGCTCGAAAACCCGCAGCCCGAGCGGCCCGCCGGGGAACAACACCGTGGAGAGCGGAAACAGCGGAATGTCTTCGCGCGTCACGCGGTCAGTGTAGACGTGCGCAGCGCATCGAGAAAACGTCGCGGCGCGTTTTCGAATGCGCCGTTGGACATGAACACCACGTGGTCGCCCGCGCGCGCTTGTTCGCGCAATGCCGCGATCAGCGCATCCACGCTGGAGGCGGTGCGCCCGCGCCCTTGCAGCGCATCCGTCACGCGCTGCGCGTCCCATTTCAGTTCCGGCCGCTGCAGGAACACCACCGCGTCCGCATCGCGCAGCGACGGTGCGAGTTCCCCCGCGTGCGCGCCGGCGCGCATGGAGTTGGAGCGCGGCTCCATGCCGACCAGGATGCGCGCACTTCCCAATTTCGCGCGCAAGCCGGCCAGCGTGGTCGCGATCGCGGTCGGGTGATGCGCGAAGTCGTCGTAGACGCGCACGCCGTTCACTTCGCCGACCAGCTCCATTCGGCGCTTGACATTGGCGAATCCGGCGAAGGCCGGCAGCAATGGTTTCGCTTCGACTCCGGCCGCGTTCGCGGCGGCCAGCGCCGCCAGCGCGTTCATCACGTTGTGGCGGCCGAGCAGGTTCCAGCGCACTTCGCCAATGCGCTCACTCCTGTGCCATACGGCGAATGCAGAGCCGTCCGCTTCGAGCAACTCTGCGCGCCAGTCCCCCACTTCGATGCCGAAGGTCTCCACCGGTGTCCAGCACCCCATGGCCAGAACTTCGCGCAGGCGCTCGTCTTCCGCATTGACGATCAGGCGCCCATTGCGTGGAACGATGCGCACCAGGTGATGGAACTGACGCTGGATCGCCGCGACGTCTGGGAAGATGTCGGCGTGGTCGTATTCGAGATTGTTGAGGATCGCGATGCTCGGCCGGTAATGCACGAACTTGGAACGCTTGTCGAAGAAGGCGGTGTCGTATTCGTCCGCCTCCAAAACAAATGGCGCCGCAGAGATGGAAAAGGGGTCCGGTTCATTTTTTGCGCCAGATGAGGCTGGAAACACGTTCTCCCCGGAAAAATGAACCTGACCCCTTTTCCCCAATCTCGCCGACACTCCGAAATTTCCCGGCACGCCCCCGACCAGAAATCCGGGATGCGCCCCCGAATTCTCGAGCAGGTGCGCAAGCAGGCTGGTCGTGGTGGTTTTGCCGTGCGTGCCGGCCACCGCCAGCACGGTGCGATTGCACAGCACATTTTCACCCAGCCACTGCGGGCCGGAGCTGTACGGCAGCCGCGCATCCAGCATGTATTCGACAGCCGGATTGCCGCGCGACAGCGCGTTGCCGACGATCACCAAGTCGGGCGCCGGTTGCAGGCATTCGGCCGCGTAGCCTTCCTGCAAGGTGATGCCGAGCGCGCGCAGTTGATCACTCATCGGCGGATACACGCTCGCATCCGAGCCGGTGACTTCGTGGCCGAGTTCGCGCGCAAGCGCGGCGATGCCGCCCATGAAGGTGCCGCAGATGCCGAGGATGTGCAGGCGCATCAGGCAGCCCCGAACGCGGCAGCGAACAGCACCGCCGCGATCACGTCCACGAAGCCCAGTGCAAACAGGGCCAACAGTGCGCCGGGCACGGGAATCCGCAACGCGCTGCGCAGGATGCGCACGGAAATGCCCATCTGCCACAACAGCAACACGAACACGACGAACGCCGCGAGCAGTTGCGTACCGCTCACCTGCTCGGGCTTGAGCGGATGGCCGACATACAGCAGCAATGGAAGTACCAGCACTTCGAACAGCAACCCGGTGGAAAGCAATGCCAGCGCGGTCTGCACGAAGCGCTCGGGCGCGCCGCGCCAGCGCAGCATCGCGTGCAGCGCGCCCAGTGCCGCGAGTGCGCCGAGATTGGCCGCGACCACCATCGCGATTCCACCGCCCTGATGGAAGTCCCAGAAGGTTTCCAGCACCGCGCCCGCGATCAGCAACGCGATCACCGCGCGTGGCGAATACGGCAGATCCTGCGGGCCGGCGCGGAACAGGCACAGGTCGCGCACGCGGCCCAGCGTTCGCAGCGAAGCGTTCACGGTTTCCACGAATTCAGGCAGTGGCGGCGGGTCGCGATTGCAGGGCCGCCAGCAGCCGCGCGCTGATGGCACCGATCGCGCCGACGCCGTCAATCTCGCTGAGCAGTCCGCGATTGAGGTAGTAATCGGCCACCGGCGCGGTCTGCTGCGCATAGACCTGCAGCCGCTTGCGCACCGTTTCCGGATTGTCATCAGCGCGGCCTTCGGCCTTGAAGCGGATTTCGCAGCGCGCCACGATGTCGGCATCCGGCACGTTCAATTTCAGCACCGCATCGAGCGGCTGGCCGATGCGTTTCAGCAACTGGTCCAGCGCGTCGGCCTGGGCGAGGTTGCGCGGATAACCATCCAGGATGAAGCCCGCGCGCGTGTCCGGCTGCGCCAACCGTTCCTCCAGCATGCCGAGCACGATTTCGTCGGACACCAGTTGCCCGGCCTCCATCACCACCTTGGCCTTCAGCCCCAATGGCGTGCCGGCCTTGACCGCCGCGCGCAGCAGGTCGCCGGTGGAAATGTGGGCAATGCCAAGCTCCGCCTTCAGCCGGGCAGCCTGGGTGCCCTTCCCTGAACCGGGTGCGCCGAGTAACACGATACGCATGGTTTCTCCGCGAGCAGGCGCCGCGGTGCGCGGGCCCGTCTATCAAAAAGATTAAGTGTACGCTAGCGGTTACGCGCGGTTCCCGTCAAACCGCGCTCGTTCGACAAGGAGCCGCGAATGAACGAGGGCAAGCTGCTGTACGCGCAATCCGGCGGCGTCACCGCCGTGATCAACACGACCGCCGCGGCGGTGATCGAGACCTGCCGCAAGCACAAAGTGACGGCGTACGCTGCGCGCAACGGCATTCTCGGCGCGCTGCGCGAGGAGCTGATCGATACCTCGAAGGAATCGGCGACGGCGATCAGGGCGCTGCGGCACACGCCCGGCGGCGCATTCGGCTCCTGCCGCTACAAGCTGAAACCGGTGGAGGACAACCGCGGCCAATACGAGCGACTGATCGAAGTGTTCCGGGCGCACGATATCCGCTGGTTCCTCTACAACGGCGGCAATGATTCGGCCGATACCGCGCTGAAGCTTTCGCGGATCGGCAGGACGCTGGGCTACGACATCCGCTGCATCGGCGTGCCGAAAACCGTGGACAACGATCTCGTTGTCACCGACTGCTGCCCAGGTTTCGGCTCGGTCGCCAAATACACCGCCGTGTCGGTGCGCGAATGCGCGCTCGACGTGGCCTCGATGGCCGAGACCTCGACCAAGGTGTTCGTGATGGAAGTGATGGGCCGGCATGCCGGCTGGATCGCGGCTTCGGCGGGACTCGCCGGGGAGCACCGCGACGAGGCTCCGCACGTCATCCTGTTTCCCGAGATCACCTTCGACGAAACGAAATTCCTGGAGCGCGTGCGCGAGACGGTGGATCGCGTGGGCTGGTGCGTGGTGGTGGCCTCGGAAGGCATCAGGAATCCCGACGGCAGGTTCCTTTCCGAAACCGGCAGCACCGACGCCTTCGGTCACGCGCAACTGGGCGGCGTGGCGCCGGCCCTGGCGGCGCTGGTGCGCGATAAGTTGAAATTGAAGGTGCACTGGGCGTTGCCGGATTACCTGCAACGCTCCGCGCGCCACATCGCCTCGAAAACCGATGCCGAGCAGGCCTGGGCCGTCGGCCAGGCCGCGGTCGAATACGCGCTCAACGGCATGAACGCGGTGATGCCGGTGATCACGCGCACCTCCGATTCGCCCTACCGCTGGAAAATCGAATCCGCGTCGCTGGACAAGATCGCCAACCGCGAGAAGAAGTTGCCGCGCTCGTTTTTCAGCAAGGACGGCTACGGCATCACCGCCGCCGCGCGCGCGTATCTCTCGCCGCTGATCCGCGGCGAAGCCCCGCCCCCGTATGGAAAAAACGGATTACCGGAATACGTCGTGCTGAAGAACGCGTCGGTGCGGAAGAAGCTGCCCGCGTTCAAGATTTGAGGGTCGCAGGACACAGGCCGGGCTGTCGCACACGGCGGCTGCAGGGGCGAACCGGTGCAGCCGGTTCCCCCTCGCTTCCAGAAAACATTCGACAGAAGCCGCTGCGCGGATTCCGCCCTGCGCGGGCTGATCCAGAAAGCCGCACATCCGTTGAATCCGTTGTTGGGGCTCGCAAAAACGCTCACCCCAACCTACGCGCTTGGCAGGCCCAGCCCAGCCTACGGGTGGGTTGCCCTTCTCGACAGCTATGCCCTATCGTTCGCGTGACCCGGGGGGGCTCACTTCAACTATTCAAGGGGAAACACATGCGTTCTTTAATTGCACGGGTTGGCGTGCTGGGTTTGGCTTGCCTGATGACGGCGGGTTGTGCGGGGATGCAGCGGTCGAAAGATCATCCGACGCCGACCGTCCAGCCCGACAAGGGGCTTGTTTACTTTTATCGGGAAAGCAGTTTCAAGGGAGCGGGCATTCAATATGACATTCGCGACAATGGCGAGGTCATCGGAGCGCTGCAGAGCGGGACCTACTTCTACGAATATGCAACGCCAGGACCGCACACCTACAGCGCCAAAACCGAAGCGTCCAGCGAAGTGACCCTCAATGTCGAAGCCGGCAAGACCTACTACGTAAAAGGCTCGATCACATTCGGCTTCATTGCCGGCCATCCGAAGCTCGAAATCGTCCAGGATGAAGTTGCCGCGCAAGCTGCATTGGCGAAGGTGGATTACGCCACGAAGCCCGCCGTCGCCCAGCACTGATTTGCCCTTGCGTCCATTCGAACCCCAGACGGAAACGTCTGGGGTTTTTCATTGAGTTCGGGGCAGTATTCCGCTAGCCAAACCCCTTCCTGCGGCTATACTCGTCCGGTTGCCCGGGGTGGGCTTACCTGCAAAGGGGTCTCCGATGCTGCTGCAAGAGTATGGTTTGTGGATCGCGCTCGGCTGCGCGATCGTCGCCATCCTGTATGGCGTGTTCTCGGCCGGCTGGATCATGAAGCAGTCCGCCGGCAACGAGCGCATGCGCGAAATCGCGCAGGCGATCCAGGAAGGCGCGCGCGCTTACCTCAACCGGCAGTATTCGACCATCGCGATCGCGGGCGTGGTGCTGTTCCTGCTGATCGGGTTCGGGCTGGCCTGGCTCACTGCGATCGGCTTCCTGATCGGCGCCATCCTCTCCGGCGCCGCGGGCTACATCGGCATGAACGTGTCGGTTCGCAGCAATGTGCGCACCGCGGAAGCCGCGCGCGGCGGACTGGCTGCCGCGCTCAAGGTTTCGTTCCGCGGCGGCGCGATCACCGGCATGCTGGTGGTCGGTCTCGCACTGCTGGGCGTGGCTGGCTACTACGCGGTGCTGACGCTTGGGCTTCATTACCCGACCGAAGATGCGCTGCACGCGCTGGTCGGTCTGGCCTTCGGCTCCTCGCTAATCTCGATCTTCGCGCGCCTGGGCGGCGGCATCTTCACCAAGGGCGCCGACGTCGGCGCGGACCTGGTCGGCAAGGTGGAAGCCGGCATTCCGGAAGACGATCCGCGCAACCCGGCGGTGATCGCCGACAACGTGGGCGACAACGTCGGCGACTGCGCGGGCATGGCGGCCGACCTGTTCGAAACCTACGCGGTGACGCTGGTGGCGACCATGCTGCTGGGCGGCGTGCTCGGCGCGGACGTCGGCGCGAATGGCGCGCTGTATCCGCTGGCACTGGGCGGCGCCTCGATCATCGCCTCGGTGATCGGCACCTTCTTCGTGCGCACGCGCCAGGGCGGCAAGATCATGAACGCGCTGTACGCGGGCGTGCTGGTCTCCGGCATCCTCGCTGCGGCAGCGTTCTGGCCGATCACTTCGCAATTGATGGCCGCATCCACGTACGGTGTCGGCCACCTTTACGGCGCGGCGCTCACCGGCCTGGTGCTGACCGCGGTGATCGTGTTCATCACCGAGTACTACACCGCCACCGAATACAGCCCGGTGCAGCACGTGGCCAAGGCCTCCACAACCGGCCACGCGACCAACATCATCGCAGGCCTTGGCGTCTCGATGAAAGCGACCGCGCTGCCGGTGATCGCGATCTGCGCGGCGATCTGGATTTCCTACGACATGGCCGGCCTGTACGGCATCGCCATTGCGGCGACCGCGATGTTGTCCATGACCGGCATGATCGTGGCGCTCGACGCTTACGGCCCGATCACCGACAACGCCGGCGGCATCGCCGAGATGGCCGACCTGCCGCCGGAAGTACGCGGCGTGACCGATCCGCTGGACGCGGTCGGCAACACCACCAAGGCGGTGACCAAGGGCTATGCGATCGGCTCGGCCGCGCTGGCGGCACTGGTGCTGTTCGCCGATTACACACACAGCTTGTCCATCGAACATCCGGGTATCACGCTGGACTTCTCGCTGTCGAACCACATGGTGATCATCGGCCTGTTCATCGGCGGCCTGATCCCGTTCCTGTTCGCCGCGATGGCAATGGAAGCAGTGGGCCGCGCGGCGGGGTCCGTTGTCGAAGAGGTACGCCGGCAGTTCCGCGAGATCACCGGCATCATGCAGGGCACCACGCGTCCGGATTATTCGCGCGCGGTGGACATGCTGACCAAGTCCGCGATCAAGGAGATGATCATTCCGTCGCTGCTGCCGGTTATCGTTCCCATTCTCGTCGGCTTCATCCTCGGTGCGGAAGCGCTGGGCGGCGTGCTGATCGGCACCATCACCACCGGCCTGTTCGTCGCGATCTCGATGACCACCGGCGGCGGCGCCTGGGACAACGCCAAGAAGCACATCGAGGACGGCCACTTCGGCGGCAAGGGTTCGGATGCGCACAAGGCCGCGGTCACCGGCGACACCGTGGGCGATCCCTACAAGGACACCGCGGGCCCGGCGGTAAACCCGCTGATCAAGATCATCAACATCGTGGCGCTGCTGATCATCCCGCTGCTGGCGCTCCACTGATTTGCAGCGGTTCACTCACTTCCGAAGCCCCGCTCTGCGGGGCTTCTTTTTTACGCAACGAAACGCCTTGCTCTAAAATGGTCGGTTTCGCGCAGCCGCGCGCACCCTTGCAAGGAATCCCCATGGGCCTCGAACTGGTCAGCACCGGCCACAACGTGCCGGAAGAAATCAACGTCGTCATCGAGATCCCGAAGGATGCCGAGCCGGTGAAGTACGAAGTGGACAAGGCCTCCGGCGCGATGTTCGTGGATCGCGTACTGTCCACGCCGATGCGCTATCCGTGCAATTACGGCTACATCCCGCACACGCTTTCGGGCGACGGCGATCCGGCCGACGTGCTGGTGATGATCCCGCTGCCGCTGATTCCCGGCGCGGTGATCCGCTGCCGCCCGGTCGGCGTGCTCAACATGGCCGACGAGAGCGGCGAAGACACCAAGATCGTCGCGGTGCCTATCGAAAAGGTGTTCGCCGGCTACGCGCACATCAAGGACATCGGCGATCTGCCCACCCACTGGCGCGAGCGCATCGCGCACTTCTTCGAGCACTACAAGGATCTCGATAAGGGCAGGTGGGTGAAGGTCTCCGGCTGGGGCGGCATCGACGACGCGCGCCGGGAAATCCGTGAGTCGGTGGAGCGCTATCACCGTGCGCCGGAAAAGCCGAATTTCTAGGGACTTCCGCAAAGCTGCTGCGCTCGGCCTGATTCAAAACACCGTGTTGCGCGCCGGCGGTGCAGCTTCTCGCAAGTAACCCTCCATGGTGCGCCTTCCGATCGGCATCCATGCCTCAGCCATTGCACGCTATGCCTTCGTTTGGCATAGCGTAAGCACAATGGCTCGACGCACAACCTGCCTTCGCTCGCGACGCTTTGCAGAAGCCCCAGCGCAAAATCACTGTGGATGCGCGGCGAGCACATCCCTCGCCCGCCACACGCCAATCCGTTTGCTGCCGCTGAGGAAATACGGCCAGCTCCACGCCGGCCGTGCATCACGCGGCTCATCGCCCCTGTCGCTGGCGACCAGCAGCCCGCCCGGATGCGCGCGGCACCATTCCACGACCTGCGCGCGGGCGATCACCGGCAGCGGCCGGTGCAACCGGCCGGTGTAACCGAACAAGCCGTTGTGCCACTCGATGTGCGCGATCGGGACGTTGTCGTGTAAAGCGGTGGCGATGAATTGCGCCTCGGGGCGCACGTCCAGCGCCGGTTGCAGCGCCAGCGCACCGGCCAGCAATGAGACCGAAGCAAGCGCCGTCGCGGCAAGCGCCAGCGAATGCGTGTTGCGTCCCCACGCGCGCCATACGCCCGCGGCGATCACCAACGGCACCAGTGCGAACAGCATCAGCAGCGGCCGCGGCGCGTAGCCGTAACTGCGCGCCGCCCACCAGGGCAGGTACAACAGCCCGGCTGCGGCCAGCAGCGCGAGTAGCGCATACAGGCCCGGGCGCAAGCGCGCGCCCGCTCGCTGCAACAACCACGCGCCGCTCAGCGCCCACGCCGGCAACAGCGGCGCGAGGTAATGAATCTGCTTGCCGCTGATCGCGCAGAAGGCCAGCAGCGGTGGCACCCACCAGCACAATAGAAAGATTCCGATACGTCCGCGCGGCAGTTCGCGCCATGCCACGAACGGTGCGCGCAGGCTCAACACCCACGGCAACAGCAACACCGGAATCAGCGGGAAGTACCACCAGAACGGCCGTGCGTGCGCAAAGCTCTCGTGCAGCCGGCCGGTGACTTTCGCGACCAGCGGCTGCCAGTAAGTCGGGCCGCCGTACAACGCAGCCGGCAACAGCCAGCACAACGCGATCGCAACGCCGACCGCGATTCCCGCGAGCAACGAGCCATACCAGCGCGCCGATGCTTCGCGCGCACTCCGGCTCCACAGCGGCGCGAGCAGCGCGGCACCGGCAATGTGCAACAGCACCACCGGCCCCTTGGCGAGGATGCCCAGGCCCAGCATCAGACCCAGCCAGCCGATGCCGCGCGCGTAACGATGTTCGTCGAGATCGAGCAGCGCGTGCAGCGCACCCAGCACGCACGCCGCAAGCAGCAGGTCGAACATGATCGCGGTGGCGAACAGCGCGAAACCCGCGCAGCCGGCCAGCAGCCACATGGCGGCGCTCGCGCCTCGCAAATCCAGGCCCAGCCGCGCCGCCAGGCGACGCAAGGTGAGCAGCATGGCGACCGCGATGAGCAGCGCTTCCACGCGCGCCACCCAGGTATGCACGCCCAGCAGTTTCCAGCCGCCGGCGATCAGCCAGAACAGCAGCGGCGACTTGTCCGAATACCAGGCGCCATTGACGGTCGGCACCAGCCACTGCCCGGAGTTGAACATCTCCCAGGCGGCGGTGAGATAGCGCGTTTCGTCGATCGGGATCGGCGGGAACAGGATCGCGAGCGGCAACAGCAGCAGGAACCAGAGGCCCAGCCAGCGCCATTCTGTACTGCGCGAACTGGATGACGGGTTCAATGCCGGGTCGTTCATCGCGCGAAGAATAATGGAACCGCAAAACAAATCGCCGGCTCACGCCGGCGATCCGTTCACTCCTGCGGTCAGTGGCGCCTTCCGTCATCGCCACCATTGCGGGCCCGTCGCGGTTCCGCCGGCTCGCCCTTCTTGCCGAGATGCTCCATCAGCGTCTTCATGTCCTCGGCGTGCTCTTCTTCCTGCGCAAGCACCTCTTCCAGCAGGCGCTTGGTGGTGGTGTCGCGGTCGCCGACGTAGTTGATGATCTCGCGGTAGCTGTCGATCGCGATCCGTTCGGCGATCAGGTTTTCCTCGATCATGGCGGCCAGTTCTTCCGGCACCACGAATTCTGCGTGGCTGCGCCTGGAAAGGCCGTCCGGTTCGAAATTCGGCGTGCCGTCCAGCTGGGTGATGCGCTCGGCGATCTTGTCGGCGTGCTGCTGTTCCTCGTTGGCATGTTCGAGGAATTCGGCTGCCACGCTCTTGGCGTTGATACCGGAAGCGAGGTAATAATGCGCCTTGTAACGCAGCACGCAAACCAATTCGGTCGCCAACGCTTCGTTCAGCAATTTCAGCACGATGTCGCGATCGAGCGTGTAGCTTTCCGTGACCGCGCCGCGCCGGATGTGCTCGCGCGCCCGCGCGCGGATGGTCTGGATGTCCGTGAGGAACGGCTGGGATTTGGCAGGCATGCAAGTCTCCTTCTCGCTGCGTTGGTTGGGAAGGTCCATCAGTGTACGCTTGTCCTGTCGCGCTTGCGGCGAAACTTGTTGCGCACACCATGCTTTCGATCCCGGGCCAGCCATTGCTGGACAAGAACGCCCTGATTGGCGGATGCGTCCGGCTTCCACTGAGATGTGACAGCGAGCGTCTGCGCCAGGAAGTGGAACGGCTGCCCGCCCCCTTCTGGGGCACCCGAGGCGGACGAGTGGGCGTGCACAATCCCGCCGAAGCAGTCTTCCTGCGCGGACATGCTCCCGCCGAAGGGGACCTGCCGATCGAGGAACGCGAAGCACTCGGCCATTTGCCTTACACGCGCGAATTGATCGAAGCACGCATTCCGGCCGAGCCGATGCGCTGTCTGCTCGCGAAACTGCCGGGCGGCGCGGTGATCGCTCCGCACATGGACCGGGGCGCACCGTACTTCGACCAGACCATTCGCATCCACATCCCGGTGATCACGCATGATCAGATGTGGATGTTCTGCGATGGCCTGAGCTACCGGATGAACCAGGGAGAAGTGTGGGCGCTCAACAACTCGACCGTGCACGCGGTCTGGAACGCGGATGCGGAAAGGCCGCGCACGCATCTGATCTGCGACTTCCTGCCGAGCGCGCCGTTGCTCGAACTGCTCGCCGCCGGCGAGCGGGATCTCGGGCGGGACGAACCCGCCGTTCGTGAGCATCTGTTCGGCGCTGCTCGTGCGAACGTCCGCGCATGATCGCCACGGATCATTTCGTCCATATCCACCTGCACAAGTCCGGCGGCACTTTCGTCAACGAATGCCTGCTGCGGTTTTTTTCCGGCGCCCGCCAGCTCGGATATCACCTGCCCCGCAGCCTGATCCCGGCCGGTCTGGCAGCACTTCCGGTACTCGGCTTCGTGCGCAACCCGTGGAGCTACTACGTGTCGTGGTACGCCTTCCAGTCGCAACGCCAGCGGCCCAATGCCCTGTTCCGCTGCATGAGCGAGGACGGCGCGCTCGGGTTCAACGAGACGGTGCGCAACATGCTGCTGCTCGGAGAGCCGGGCGGAAAACTCGATGCCCTGCTGTCATGGCTGCCGCCCGCGTACACCAATCACGGATTGAATCTTCCGGCTTTTGCATTGGCGCCGATCCGCGATAGCGGGATCGGTTTTTACAGCTATCTGTTCCGTTACATGTACGCGGGTGATCCCGCCGGCCTGTTCGTCGGCCGCACCGAAACCCTGCGCGAGGACCTGCTCGGGTATTTCGAGCGTTCGGGAATTCGCATTTCCGAAGAACTCCGCGACTACATCCGGAACGCAACCCCTCGCAACGCATCTCCGCACGCGGCGTTTGCCGGTTACTACGATCAACGCACAAAGGATCTGGTCGCCGAGCGCGATCACGTGCTGATCGAACGATTCGGCTTTCGATTCCAAACCTGATTACGCGTATTCCGGCGCCGCAAGACTCTCGGCCCGTTCCATGGTCCGGGCGATGGACGGCAGGATGGCCTCGATTTCCTCCGCACGCAGGCGCCATTTCCCCGGATCGGGCGCGGAAACGGTGTGCCGCGAATGAGGCAGCGGATGATCCAGCGGCTGATCCCATTCGAGCCCGAGGATGCTGCAAAGCCGGTCGATTTCCCGTGCCGGCTCGCTTGAGAGCATGTCGTAACGGGCCACGCACCAGCGTGTCGGCGGCAAGGCCTGCAGATCGTCGAGCAACAGCCGGGTCGTAGTCTCCCACTGCGCAGCGATGATTTCCGGCAATGACTTGCCTGCAAGATCACGCCAGCCCGGCGTCAGCAGCAGCGACCAGGGCGGGCCCTGCCAACCCGGCAAATGCGGATAGGTGCGGAAGCGTCCGGATTCCCACGCCTCCAGCATGCTCGCCAGCGTCTGCCGCGGGTCACGATGAAGATAAACGAAAGTCGCTTCGGGGAAGATGCGGGCGAGGAAGGGAACCCGCAACGAATTCTTGGGCGTCTTCTCGAGCATGCGGACCGGCCCGTACCCCGGCGCGCCACCGTTACGGTCCCGCAACTCCGCGTAGAACCTGCGCCGCAATTCGCCGGCGATCTCGTCGGTGGCATCTTTCGCGAGCAGCCGATTGGAATCGAACCCGTTCGACGCGGCACTCAGTCCAGGCACGCCTTCGATCAGCGCATGACTTTCGTGGCCGATGGTGTAGACGTTCCCTGCGCGCGCAAGCGTCTCGAAAAGAAACGTGGAACCGCTGCGCGGCGGCGAGACCACGAACACCGGGCGGTCGAACTGCGGGTCCGGCTCGCCCGCGCGCGGTCCCGGCGCGGCCAATGCACGCGGCTCATAGGGCATGGTCAACCCCTGGCCATCCGCGAGTGCCACGCCCAGGACCATCGAGCGCAAGGTGCTCATGAACTGCATGCCGTTCACCAGCTGCAGCGGCACTGCATTGCGCTCCATGCGTTCGGCGAACTCCGTCAGCACGCGGCGATACGCGGGCCAGCCCGCGCGGCTCTCGCCGTAACGCGCCCACAAGGCCTGCCAGCTCGCCATGAACCGGCTGGCTAGTTGCTGCACGAATCCGAGCTGCGGGTGCGGTACCACGTGGGCGAGAATGAATTCCACGTGGTTGCGCAATTCCCAGGGTGTCATCACCTGCGGCGCGTTGCTCGATTCGAACATCACGGATGCATCCGCGCTCTTGCCGTCGGGCCCGAAAACTTCGGGACGCCAGCCTTCGAAGCTGCCGTGACCCGGCGCGCGCCCGCGCCCGGCAAGTTCCCAGAACGCCTCCCCACCCACCGTGTCGGCCACCAGGTGCACGCGTTCGTGATCGGCGACGTTGATCACCCGGTGCGGGCGCCAGGTGTCGAATATCCAGCATTCGCCCGGCGCCATGTTCACTTCCGCATCGCCACAGATGAAGCGGACGCCCGGCTGGGTCTGGATCGGCACGTGCACGCGTACCCGGTCGCGCCAGTAGTAATTGATATCGGCATGCGGCGTCACTTCCGCACCACCGCTGAGCTTCATCAGCCGAGTCCGTCCCCAGACAGCGCCCAGTCGCGCCAGCACCGCGGTCAGGTATGGACACCGTTCGAGATACGGCGTCGGTCGCATCGGGCCGGCGATCGAATCGCTGTCCGGATCGCCCCCCACCGAAATCAGCGGCAAGGCGAAGTTGCCGGGAAACTTCTGCGGATGCGGGCGCCACGCCGACTCACCCAACGCCAGCATTTCCCCGGCAAGCCGTTCGGCGTCAAAACGCAGTGGCAATTGAACGAACGGAACCTGCAACTTCATCGGGCAAGGCTCATTCGGGTCGGTACAGATCGCCGCCGTGTTCGCGGAATTCGCGCGCCTTCTCGGCCATGCCTTCGGTCAACGCGGCGGTTTCGTCCATGCCGTGCTCGCGCGCGTAGTCGCGCACGTCCTGGGTGATCTTCATCGAGCAGAACTTCGGCCCGCACATCGAGCAGAAGTGCGCGCTCTTGTGCGCATCCTTGGGCAGGGTTTCGTCGTGGAATTCTTTCGCCTTTTCCGGATCCAGGCCGAGGTTGAACTGGTCCTCCCAGCGGAATTCGAAGCGCGCCTTGGAAAGCGCATTGTCGCGCGCCTGCGCACCGGGATGGCCTTTCGCCAAGTCGGCCGCGTGAGCGGCGATCTTGTAGGTCACGATGCCGTCGCGCACGTCCTGCTTGTCGGGCAAGCCCAGATGTTCCTTCGGCGTGACGTAGCACAGCATCGCGGTGCCGAACCAGCCGATCATCGCCGCTCCAATGGCGGAGGTGATGTGGTCATAGCCCGGCGCGATGTCGGTGGTCAGTGGACCCAGCGTGTAGAACGGCGCCTCGCCGCATTTCTCCAGCTGCCGGTCCATGTTCTCCTTGATCAACTGCATCGGCACGTGGCCGGGACCTTCGATCATGGTCTGCACGTCGTGCTTCCACGCGATCTGCGTGAGTTCGCCCAGCGTGTCCAGTTCGGCGAATTGAGCTTCGTCGTTGGCATCCGCGATCGAGCCCGGACGCAAGCCGTCGCCCAGCGAAAACGCGACGTCGTAGGCCTTCATGATTTCGCAGATTTCCTCGAAGCGCTCATACAGGAACGATTCGCGGTGGTGCGCCAGGCACCACTTGGCCATGATCGAGCCGCCGCGCGAAACGATGCCGGTGACGCGTTTGGCGGTGAGCGGCACGAACGGCAGCCGCACACCGGCGTGGATGGTGAAGTAATCCACGCCCTGCTCGGCCTGCTCGATCAGCGTGTCGCGGAACAGCTCCCAGGTGAGGTCTTCGGCGACGCCGCCGACTTTTTCCAGCGCCTGGTAGATCGGCACGGTGCCGATCGGCACCGGCGAGTTGCGCAGGATCCACTCGCGCGTCTCGTGGATGTGCTTGCCGGTGGACAGGTCCATCACCGTGTCGGCGCCCCAGCGGATCGCCCACACCATCTTTTCCACTTCCTCGGCTATGGACGAAGTGACCGCGGAGTTGCCGATATTGGCGTTGATCTTCACCAGGAAATTGCGGCCGATGATCATCGGCTCGCTTTCCGGGTGGTTGATGTTGTTGGGGATGATCGCGCGGCCGCGCGCGATTTCATCGCGCACGAATTCCGGCGTAATCGTCTGCGGGATGGCCGCGCCGAACGACTGGCCGTGATGCTGTTTCAGCAACGCCGAATCACGCAATGCATCCAGCTTCTGGTTCTCGCGGATCGCCACGAATTCCATTTCCGGCGTGACGATCCCTCCACGCGCGTAATGCATCTGGGTGACGTTCGCCCCGGATTTCGCGCAGCGCGGCTTGGGCAGGTTCGGGAAACGCACGTCCGCGAGTTCGCGCGCATCCGCGTGGCGGCGCGTGAACGGCGAAGTGAAATCGGCGAGTTGATCGGTGTCGTTGCGCTCGGCAATCCAGCGCGCGCGCAGGGCCGGCAAGCCCGCGGCGAGATCCACCGAATACTCCGGGTCGGTATAAGGGCCGGACGTGTCGTAGACGGTGAACGGCGCGTTGGTTTCCACGCCGAACATGGACGGTGTTTCGGCCAGTGAAATCTCGCGCATCGGCACGCGCAGAGGCTGTCCCGGACTCGCTCCGGCGGCGGCGCGCCTGCCTTCGACATAAATTTTGCGCGAGCCGGCGATCGGGCGCGTCACATCCGCATTCAGCGCCTGCGTGGCGCGCAGCAGTTCGGATACAGCAGCATTCATGACGCGCTCCGTCGCGTGGGCGAAAGGCGATTATAAGCGGCATGTGCGGCCGCGATGGAACACCGACGCCACGCGCAAACCGGCAAGCAAAAAATGGATTCCGGGTTCCGTCCGGTAAAGCTGAGACGGAACGACGAAACGTTGGTTTTACGCGCGCCCCGGATCCCGGGTGCCGAGTCCCGGGTCACGTCGCGAATACGCACGCAAGAACATTTCCACCGCCGCCTCCGCGGTGGCGATCACCTCGCGCTCGAAGGTTTCCTGACAATCCACACAGCCGAACAGCCGCATGGCGTGCAGATCGCCTTTCAGCAGCGCCAGGAACTGGCCGGCTGCGCGGCCGACATCTTCCATCTCGAGTTCGCCCCGCTGCACCGCGATGGCGAGAAAACCCTCCATCTTTGCGCGCATGCGGCACGGACCTTCCTCCCACATCAGCTGGCCGAGACGCGGATTGCCCTGGCGGCAGTCCCCCAGGATCGCGCGCCAGGTGCCGATCGCCTCCGGATCGGTGATCGCGCTCGCGTGCGCCCGCGCTATCGCCAGCAGGCTCTCGCGCAGCGGCCGCACGCCTTCGAACACGCTGTCGGGCAGCGCCTGCCGGCAGCGCTCGCGCAAAGCCTCGCGGAACAACGAATCCTTGTCGCCGAAGTGGCTGTACACGGTGAGCTTGGAAACGCCCGCTTCGGCCGCGACCGCATCCATGCTGGTGCCTTCGTAACCGTGCTGCGGGAATAGGCGCTTGGCCGCGTCCAGGATGGCGGCGCGTTTTTCCATGTCCTTGGGCCGGCCGGGACCGGTCGTGCGGGCAGTGACGGCGCTCATGGGAAAAACAATCCGGATTGCAGAAGATGTTGTTTATTATACGGCCAAGTTCATATTTACCAAGGCCGCCGTGTGCAACCCGCGGGATGGATTCAGCATCCAACGGGCGTCCGGCAAGCTGTCCGTGCTCGAACACACGAACGTCCGCGGACAATGCGGCAACCCGTGCACTGCCGATGCGCACGTCATGGCACAGGCTTTGCTGAAAGCCCATGCGGGCGCCATGACCAACGTCACGCACGCGCGGTGACTTCCGGCACTTAATGGCGGTGGCGCGCACGGCGGAGCCTAAGTACCGCGCGCACTGTTATCCTTTTACGTCTTTTCTGATCGTTCTTCGCACAACATGACCAACGCCTCTCAAGCCATGGACCTCACCCGCGCGCGCCGCAACATGGTCGAGAACCAGGTGCGCCCGTCGGACGTGCTGGACTCCCGCGTGCTCGAAGTCATCGCCGAGTTGCCGCGCGAATCGTTCGTGCTGCCGCCTTATCGCGCCCTGGCGTACGCGGACCTGGCACTGCCGATCGCGCACGGCGGGACCATGCTGAAGCCGATCGTGGAAGGCCGCATCCTGCAGTCGCTCGACGTGCAGCCGAACGAGGAAGTGCTGGAGATCGGCACCGGTTCGGGTTACCTCACCGCGTGCCTCGCCAAACTCGGCAAGCACGTGGTGAGCGTGGATCGTCACGCCGACTTCGTGGAGACCGCGCGCGCGCGCCTGCGCGGCGTGGGCATCGAGAATATCGAACTGGTGAATGCGGATGCGCTGCGCGATTTCGATCCCGGCCGCACGTTCGACGCGATCGCCGTGACCGGCGCGGTGGCGGAAGTGCCTCAGCGCTTTCGCGACTGGCTGAAGGTCGGCGGACGCATGTTCGTGGTGGCCGGGGTGGAACCGGCGATGCGCGCGCTGCTGCTGCGCCGCGAGGCCGACGGCGCATTCAGCGAAGAACGTCTGTTCGAAACCGACCTTGCATACCTCGCGGGCGCCGAGCCGCGCCGGCAATTCAATCTTTGAACGACCATCGAGGCGTGGCCGACGCCCCCAACGAGAAAAGGTTTCCGATGACGCACCGTCCGACCCTGCGCCCGCTCGCCCTGCTGCTCTCGCTCGCCTGTCTCGGCGCGGCCACCGCGCACGCGGAAGACCTGATGGACGCCTACCGTCAGGCGCGCCAGTCCGATCCGCTGCTGCAGCAGTCGGAGGCGCAGCGCCGGGCAATCTCCGAAAACGTGAATCAATCCTGGGCTGTGCTGTTGCCGCAGATCAACGTGCAGGGCAACTTCTCCGATTCGCACGGGACCAGCACCAGCAACCAGCCGGTCAACAGCGGCAACGGCTTCCAGGTGTTCGCGACCCGCAGCAGTTCCAGCAGCCGCAATTTCAACAAGAGCGCCAACCTGGATCAAACGATTTTCGACCTGGGCAAGTTCGCCTCGGTGCGTGCGGCGCGCGCGCAGCGTGCCAGCGGTGACGCGAATTACCAGGCCGCCGAGCAGGACCTGATCCTGCGCACCGCAACGGCGTACTTCAACGTGCTGACCGCCGAGGACGAGCTGCGGTTCGCGCAGGCCAACGAGCAGGCGCTGGCCAAGCAACTGGATCAGGCGCAGCAGCGCTTCAATGTCGGGCTGTCGGCGATTACCGACGTGGACGCGGCCAAGGCGCAGCACGATGCGGCGGCAGCCGCGGTGATCCAGGCGCAGAACGTGGTATTCGACAACCGCGAAGCGCTCAGTCAGATCACCGGCAAACCGGTGGGCGGCCTCAAGACGCTCACCGACAACCTGCCGTTGAACAAGCCGCAACCGGATGCGATTGACGCGTGGGTGAATCTGGCCTTGCAAAGCAATCCGGCCCTGCAGGCGCAGCGCGATCAGGTGGAGGCTTTCAACCACGACATCACCGTGGCGCGCGCGGGCCATCTGCCAACCTTGAACGCGCAGGTGAGCTATACCGATTCGCCCGCGTGGGGCGACCAGACCGGCAGCAGCCTGCCGGGCAGCGTGCATTTCGACAGCGGCCACCATGACACCGTGGTGGGACTGGTTTTGCAGGTACCGATCTTTTCCGGTGGCCTCACCCAGTCCCGGGTGCGCCAGTCGGTGGCGCAGCGCGACGAGCAAGGCGACATCCTCGAACAGGATCGCCGCAACGTGATCCGCAACACGCGCAGTGCGTTCAACGCGATCGAAGCCGGCATCAGCGAGGTGGAAGCGCAGAAGCAGGCGGTGATCTCCGCGCAGAAGGCACTGGAAGCCACGCAGGCGGGATTCGAGGTCGGCACCCGCACCATCGTGGACGTGCTGATCAGCCAGCAGAACCTGTTCCAGGCGCAGAGCAACTACTCGCAGGCGCGCCACGCATTCGTGATCAACCAGCTCACGTTGAAAGATGCCGCAGGCACGCTGGACGTGAAGGATCTGCAAGCAGCGAACGCGCTGCTGCAATGACGGAAATCGCGAATCGGAAACAGGAAAGCGAAAGCGGGGGCCGCGCACTCAACGATCGCCGGTCCCCGACTCCCCACCGCCGTCCTCCGATTCCCGATTCTCGATTTTAGGGCGGCTCCGCCGCCGCGCATAAATCCGTTCGATCAGGACCATCGTGCGGCGCACCGCGCCGCGTTCGCGCGCGAACACCATCCGCGCATTCGCACCGATGCGGTGGCGCAGCGGCGCATCCCGCAGCAGCTCCAGCACCGCCGGCCCCAATGCGTCCGGTGCCTCGACCCGGCGCGCTCCCCCGCTTTCGATCAGACTGCGGGTGATTTCCTCGAAGTTGAACGTATACGGGCCGACCAGCACCGGCCGCGCCAGCGAGGCGGGCTCCAGCACGTTGTGCCCGCCGATCGGCACCAGGCTGCCGGCCACGAAAGCCAGATCGCTGGCCGCGTAATGACGCATCATCGCCCCCATCACGTCAACGACGAAGCATTGGCAATTCGCATCCGGCCGCTCGGGGCCGTTGTGGGTGCACGTGCTGAAGCCGAGGTTGCGCGCGGACTGCTCGACTGCGCGGAAACGCTCTGGATGCCGCGGCGCGATCAGCAGCAGCGCGTCGGGCAGGCGATGCAGCACATCCAGATGCGCCTGCAGCACGGCCAGTTCCTCGCCCTCGTGCGTGCTGGCCGCGAACCACACCGGCCGCGCCTCGCCCCAGGCGCGGCGCAGCGCCTCGCCGCGCTCCCGCACGCCTTGCGGAATCGGCATGTCGAACTTCAGGTTACCGGCGATGCTGACACGTGACGGGGCAGCGCCCAGCGTGCGGTAGCGCCGCGCATCCGCATGCGATTGCGCGGCGATGTAGCCGACGTTGCTTAACGCCTGCGCGACCAGCTTGTGGATCGGCGCGTACGCGCGCAGCGAACGTTCCGATAGCCGCGCGTTGGCGATCACCAGCGGGATGTCGCGCCGGCCGCAGGCGTGGAACAGGTTCGGCCAGATCTCGGTCTCCATGATTACCCCCAGGCTCGGCCGGACGCGCTCGAGGAAACGCCGCACCGCATGCGGCAGGTCGTAAGGCAGGTAGACGTGGAAAACCTCGCCGCCCAGTTGCGCACGCACCCGTTCCGAACCGGTCGGCGTCACCGTGGTCACCACCATCGGCAGCTGCGGATAACGCTTTCGCAGCGCGCGGATCAACGGCAGCGCCGCATTGACCTCGCCGACCGACACCGCGTGCACCCAGATGCTGTCGGAAAAATGCGGGGCGGGGAAATGGCCGAAGCGCTCGCGCCAGCGCGCGAAATAGCCGCGGTAATGCAAGCCGCGCGCAATCAGCCGCAGCACGATCACCGGCGTGGCAAGGTAGATCGCGATGGTGTAGAAGAAGCGCAGCATGTGCGGGGTTTGGTGGGAGCCGCGCGAGTATAACGACCGCGGTCGCCGTCGCGATTGCTATCATCGCGCGCTCATGCGCACGCCACCCTTCACGCTTTCGCTGCTCGCACCGCGCAACTGGCCGGCCTGGTTCGGCGCAGGCGCGCTGCGGCTGCTGGTGCTGCTGCCGCATCGCGCCATCCTCGGCCTGGGCGCAGCCTTCGGCGGGCTGGTCGCGCCATTGCTGCGCGCCCGCCGGCATGTGGTCACGCGCAATCTGGAACTGTGCTTCCCCGAACTCGACGAGGCCGCACGCGCCCAGTTGCGCTCGCAAGCCTTGCGCGACATGGGCGTGATGCTGGGCGAGTTCGCGCTCGGCTGGATGGCTTCCGACCGCAAACTTTCGAAGCTGCCGGTACGTGTCGGCGGACTCGAGCATCTGCAGGCCGCGCGTGAAGCCGGCCGCGGCGTGCTGCTGGTCGGCGGACATTTCTCGCATCTGGAATTGTGCGCGCGATTGATCTCGCGGCAACTGCGGATCGCAGGCATGTACCGGCGCATGGATTCGGAAGTCTTCGAGTGGATCGTGCTGCGCGCGCGGCTGGGTTATGCCGATACCATGTTCGACAAGGACGCGCTGCGTGCAACGGTGAAATACATGAAGCGCGGCGGCATCGTCTGGTACGCGCCGGACCAGGACATGCGCGGCAAGGACAGCGTGTTCGCTCCGTTCTTCGGCATCCCCGCTTCAACGATCACCGCCACGCATCATCTTGCACGACTGTCGGGTGCGGCGGTGATTCCATTCTTCCACCGCCGGGAAGCCGGGGGCGGTTATGCGCTGCGTCTGGAAGCGCCCCTGGAGAATTTTCCGACCGCCGACGTCGTCGCCGACACCGCGCACATCAATGCGCTGATCGAACGCATGGTGCGCGAAGCACCCGCGCAGTACCTGTGGGCGCACAAGCGGTTCAAGACGCGGCCCCAGGGCGCACCGCCGGTGTACTGACCTGGAGGGAATGGAAAATGGAGAGAAGCAACGCCGCCGTGCGGTTTTACCGATTTCCGGTTTCCGGTTTCCGATTTTCGGCCTTGCGCGCCTCAAACACCTTGGCGTACTTCAGGAACACATAGAACGCGCCGAGCACGCTGGCAACAAAGCCTGCCCAGCCGGACATGAAGTAGCGTTTGAAAATGTACTGGCGCAGGAAAAACACCGGCGGATACAGCACCATCATCACCCCGCTGAAGCGCTGCCTTTTCGCCAGCTTGTGCGCAACCATGCCGGACGAATAGCGGTTGATCTTTTCCACACGGGTTGCGATGTCGCCGTCGCCATCGTTGACGAAATCGGCGCGCCACAGTGTCTTCACCGGACCGTCCACTTCGACCGCCGCGTGCACGGGCACTTCGTTCATGCGCCCGCGCCGGCGATCGAACAAGCGCAGATGGCCGTTGCGCCATGACCAGCGGCTCGGCACCGTCCAGAACATCCGCTCGCGCCGAGGCAGGCGGAACCCCGCGGCACGCGGATTCTCCAGCGCGCGCTCGATCACCTCGCGCGTGCCGGGCGAGAGCACTTCGTCCGCGTCGAGGTTCAAGATCCAGTCGTGGGAGGCCATGTCGTAGGCGCGCTGCTTCTGCGGGCCGTAATCGTCGAAGGGATGCACCGCCACGCGTGCACCAAAGCGTTTGGCGATCTCCACCGTCGCATCGGTGGAACCCGAATCCAGCACCACGATCTCGTCGGCGAAATTCGCCGCGGCCAGGCAGCGCTCCAGCGTGCCGGCGTTGTTGAAGGTGATGATCACCAGCGAGAACTTCTCACGCATGGCGCGACTCCATGCGCGTCAGCGGCGCCGAAGCGGCGGCCGACCCCGGCAAATCCGCGTAAAGCGCGGCACACCATAGCGCCAGCAGCCACCAGAACAGCAGCCCCCACCACGCCGAATAAAACGCAAGATGGGTGTTGATCGGAAACACCATCACGAACAGCGCAACGCCTGCAGGCCAGGCACGGAATCGCGCCGGCGCGCTGGCCCGGCGCCATGCGCGCACGGCCAGCACCGCGCCGATCAGCCATAGCGCCAAGCCGATCGCACCGGTGTCGTCCAGCACTTCCAGCACGATCTGGTGCGGATGGCAGGCGCCCTGCCCCGGACCGCACGCCTCGATCGTGAGAAAACGATCACCGGGGCGCGCGTATTCCGGATAGGCGTAACGGAAATCGCGCACACCCACGCCGTTCAACGGATGCGCCGCGGCCATCCTCAATGCGGTGCGCCAGATGTCCGGCCGGCCGCTCATGGCAGCGTCCAGCGCCAGCGGCGAATCGTCGAAGGCCAGCAGCGTGCGCTGCATGCGCTGATCGAAGCGCGGCGAGGCTTTCCATGCGATGCCGACCGCTACCGCCACCAGCGCGCAGGCGCAAACGGTCCACGCCGCGAAGCGGACGGGCGATCCGGCTTCCCGCCACAAGCACGCCATCACCACCAGCGCATACATCAGCCATGCGGCGCGTTCGCCGGCCAGCAGGATCGGGCCGAGCAGGAACAACAGCGCCAAGACCAAACCTGTGCGACCAGAATGCTTGCGCGCGCTCCACGCCACGAACGGCGACAGCACTGCCAGCACCAGCCCGAGTTTCAGATCACCCGCGCCGAAGACCCCGGAGATGCGTTGTGCTTCGGCGTGTCCGCCGATGCTGAAGCCGGTCAGGATCTGCGTCCACGCATCCAGCGCCCACAGCGCGACGATCACGCCGATCGCCGCATACAACACGCGCACGCGCGACTCGCGGCGCACCGCAAAGCACACGTAATAGCCGAATGGCGCGAACCGGATGATCGCCGCAACCGTGCTCCAGCTCTTGCCGGGATGGATCGCGTCAAAGGCGGAGATCAGCGCGGCAGCGAAGTAGCACAACCACAGCGCGAGGAGGAGTTTCGCGCCGGCGTGTGCTTTCCAGGCAGCGCGAGAACGCGCGAAGAACAAGAGCGCGCCGAGCATGCAGACCAGCACAGCCAATTCGCTGGCGCGCCCGAACGGCAGCAGAAACACCACCGCGGCGATCGGCAGCAGCGGCGAGAGCAGCGCGGTCTTCAGTGGTGCGGGGAAAGGCATCGCCAAGCCTGGGTCAATCAGGCCGCGATTGTACGAGACCCGGTGCGGTCGCCGGTTGCCGACTAACCCGAATCAGGCCGCGACCAGATCCAGGTACAACTTCAGCGTCGCCTGCTGCATGTCGGCCAGGCGGTAGTTGCGCAGGGGCGCGATCGGCGGCGCCCGGCGCAACAGTTCGGCGGCGCGCTCGATCAGCTTCTCCATGTCCCCCACCGGCACGCGTCCGGCAGGATAAAGCTCTGCCAGCAACTCACCGACGCCGCCGTGCGCGTAGCCCAGCACCGGCCGGCACAGCGACAAGGCCTCCACCACGGTGCGACCGAAGCTCTCGGGCTTGTTGGACAACTGCAGGATCAGCGCGGAAGCGGCGAACACGTCGCGCACGTCGGCGCGCGGCGGCGTGAATACCACCGCGTCGTACACGCCGCGATCCTGCGCCAGCGCATGCAATTCCGCGAGATACGCTTCGCGGCCCTTCTCGATTGCGCCGAGCAGCAGCAACCGGGCCTCGACGCCGCGCGCGCGCAACCCGGCAAGCAGCGCGATCGCATCGGCGTGGCCTTTCAGGCGCGTGCCGCGCCCGGGCAGAGTCAGCAGCGGCGCACCGCCGAGCTGCGGGAAATCGGCAAAGAAACGCTGGCGCCACGCGTCGTCCGGACGGTAGCCATACGGAAATTCGTCCTGGTCAATGCCGCGCGGGATCACGGTCAATCGCGCCGGATTGGTCCCGGGATAATGGCTCAGCACGAAATCGCGTACGGTCTGCGACACCACGATCACGCGCTCGCCGCGGGTCATGATGCGGCTGTAGCTGCCCGGCGAATTCAGCCCGTGCACGGTGGTGACGAAATGCGGACGCGGGCGCATGCCGCGCAGCGCCAGCCAGCCCATCCACGCCGGCAGGCGGGAACGTGCGTGCACGATATCGGGATGGAGTTCCTCGATCAGCTTGCGCAGCGGCGGCACGTGACGCAACGTGCGCAGCGATTTGCGGCCGAGATCCATCGGTACGTGTTCGCTGCCTTCGGCCTGCAGCCGCGGCACCATCCGTCCGCCGGCGGACACCACCACCGAGCGATGTCCTGCCGCGACCAGCGCGCGCGCGACTTCCAGCGCGGAACGCTCGGCACCGCCGTTCTCCAGCGCAGGCAGCAGCTGGAGCACGGTCAACGGTCGGCTGGCGGGCTGATCGTGCATCGTCCTGAATGCTGCGGCTGCCTGATACATGCGCGAGCTTCTAGCAAGAATTACGCCTTCAATACGCACGGCACGAATGAGTGCGGGCGCGTGCGCGAACGGAGATTTCCGGCAGAAGTGGCGGGGTTCAATCCTTGAGTACGAACACCGCGCCGCAGTACGGACACTGCGATTCGCCGCCATCCGCCTCGATCGGCAGGTAGATGCGCGGATGCGAATTCCACAGCGCCATTTCCGGCAGCGGGCACGACAACGGCAGTTGCGCGCGCGTGACCTCGTAACGACGTTGCGCGTTGGCCGGCTCGGCGGAATGGACGGCTGGGCTGCTCATGGCTTGATCGGTCGGCGGAAAGCGACATTCTAGCTGACTCGCCGCGGGCTCACTTGCCTGCCTGTTCCAGCGGCAGCAGCTTGGTTTCGTAAGCGTGCGATTCGATTGCCTCGGCGGTGATCGTGACCCGCAGCGCGTCGCCGACCATCGGCACGCCATAACCCACCCCGAACGTGCTGCGATCGAACGTCGTGCTGCCGCCGAAACCCAGCGCCGGTGCTTCGATCATCGGATAGCTGCCCGATTTGTTCAGGGTGACATCCAGCGTCACCGGGCGGGTCACGCCATGCACCGTCAGTTGGCCCTCGACCTTGAACCCGTGCTCGCCTGCAGGCTTGACCTTGCTGCTGACGAACGTGATCTGCGGATATCGCCGGGCGTCCAGATACGCCGGACCCAGCAATTGCCTGTCCAGTGCCGGCACATGCGTATGCAGGCCCGATACCGGAATGCTGACGCGAATGGACGACTTTGCCGGATGCTCCGCGTCATAGATGAGCGTGCCGTTCACCTGATCGAACTGGCCGCTGGGATGCGAATAGCCCAGGTGATCCCACGAAAACAGCACCTGGGTATGGCTCGGATCGAGCGTGTAGCGCACGGGCGCGGCGATGCTCGACGCACTCGCACCGAGCAAGGCGAGGGACAGGGCGAAGGCTCTCATGGTGTTCTCCTTGGTTCAGATCCGGTGCGCGCGGGTGCGGAACTGTGAGATAACGCGCGTCACTGATCAACTGACGAAACGGGCGGGCAAATTTCGACATGCGTGAAGCGTGGGTCATCACCGATGGCGCGGCCGGCAACGAACGCCAGGCGCTGGCGCTGGCGCAGGCGCTGGACGCGCCCGCGCGCGTGCTGCACTTGCCATTGCGCGCACCGTGGGCGTGGTCCGCGCCGCGCAAGCTGCCCGGTGGGCGATTGGCCCTCTCCGCACGCGATCGCGCGCACTTCGCACCGCCCTGGCCCGGCCTGGCGATCGGCTGCGGACGTCACGCAGCCTTGTTGACGCGGCTGCTGCGCGAGATCTCGGGCCGCAAGACTTTCAGCGTGCAGATCCTCGATCCGCGCGTGGACACGCGGCATTGGGATGCGGTGATTGCGCCGCGCCACGATGGCCTGCGCGGCGCAAACGTGCTCGAGACGCTGGGCTCGTTGAATCCGATTGACGACGCGTGGCTGGCCGAAGGCCGCGAGGCCTTCGCGCATTTCGCGCAATTGCCGCAGCCGCGGATCGCGCTACTGATCGGTGGGCCGCGGCGCGGCGTTCTCTTCGATGAGGCTTACGCGCATGCCTTGGCCGAAGCCGTCGCCGCGCGCGTGCAGCGCGAAAGCGGCAGCCTGCTGGCGAGCATTTCGCGTCGCACGCCACGGGCGTTTGCGCAGATCGTGCGCGAGAGGCTCGCGCGCCTGCCGGGTGTGTTCCGGGACGGCGAAGCCGACGGCCCGAATCCGTATCCCGGCCTGCTCGGCTGGGCCGATGCCATCGTGGTGACGCCGGATTCGGTCAACATGCTTTCCGAAGCCGCCGCGGTGGGCGTGCCGGTGCACACGGTGGTCAGCGCACCACTGCCGGACAAGCTCGCGCGTTTCCATGCCGCCTTGCGCGAGCGCGGTTCGTTGCACGATCTGGATGCGCAGGCCACGCGCGCCACCGCGCCGCTGCGCGAAACCGCACCGGTGGCGGCGCGGATACGAGAGTGGATGGCCGAGCGCGCGTAGGGGCCGCCTGCCCGTGCCCGATCAAACACCATCTTCGTTCAACTCTCCGTCGAGGCGAGGGCTTCAGCGTTGCGAGTACGCTCGCTTCTACACCGGCGCTTCAAAATCGAACCCCGCCTCGCGCGCGATGCGCAGCACCTGCGCGCTGGTTTCCGCCAGCTCCGCATCGAGTTCGACCACGCGCGGCCGCGCCTCCAGCGTGCAGTTCAGTGCACGCGCGAGCAGCGCCGCATGCGCTTCCAGCAACTCCTGGGCGTGGCGTTCGGGCAGCACGCCTGCCGCTGCGCAGGCGGCGATCAGGCCGGGCGTGTCGGTCGCCGCAGCCACGCCGTGATGCGCGCCGGCGTAGCTCAACACCAGGCCTTGCAGCAGAAATTCGATATCCAGCAGACCGCCCGCGCCCTGTTTGAGATCGAAGCGCGACGCATCGGAACGGTCGCGCTCGGCGCGCCACTGCGCGCGCATTTTCAAAAGTTCCGCAACGATCCGCGCCGGGTCGCGCGGCAGCGACAGCAGCGCAGCGCGCTCACTTTCGAAGGCCGCGCGCAGGCCTGTGTCGCCCGCGATCGCGCGTGCACGCACCAGCGCCTGATGTTCCCAGGTCCAGGCGCGCTCGCGCTGGTAATCCACGAACGCCGGCAGACTCGCCACCAGCAGCCCCTTGCTGCCATCCGGGCGCAAGCGCGTGTCAATCTCGTACAGCCGCCCGGCGCGGATCGGCGTGGACAGCCAGTGCACGACACGCTGCGCGAGCCGCGCATACCAACGCGAACCTTCCAGTGGGCGCGCGCCATCGCTGGTTTCCGCGCCACGCGCCGCGTCGTAGATGAACACCAGGTCGAGGTCGGAGGCGAAACCCAGCTCGGCGCCGCCGAGGCTGCCGTAGCCAAGCACGGCGAATCCGGAATCTCCGCCGGGAAGGCTCCCGTGCTGCACGATCAATTCGCGCCGCGCCAGTTCCAGCACCGCGCCGACCACCGCGGCCGCGGCCAGCGCGAGCCGTCGCGCGGTCAGCACCGCGTCGGCATGGTCGTCGCGCAACGCGAGTCCGGCACGCAGCGCGAAACTGTCGCGCCATTCGGCGAGGGCACTCAACGTTTCTTCCGGATCGCCGGCGTGCGCAGCCAGCAGACCCGCCAGCTCGCGCTCGACCTCCGCTTCGCCCTGCGGCAGGTGCTCGAGACGAGGATCCAGCACATCATCCAGCAGCAGCGGTTGGGCGATCACGCGTTGTGCCAGCCATACCTGCTCGGCGCACAAGCGCGCCAGCCGCGTGCGCGCAGCCGGATGTTCTTCCAGCAGGGCGAGATAGGCCGATCGCCGCGCGATGGCCTGCACCAGCTTGCACAGGTTCACCAGCGCGCGCGTGGGTGCGGAGGTCGCGCGCGCTGCTTCGATCAGCAGCGGAACCAGGTGTTCGACGCGCTGGGTCGCGCGTGCGGACAAGCCACGAAGGTTCGCCACCTGCGCGAGCGCGCCGGCGGCTTCGCCGGCCGGTTCGAACCCGGCTTGCGCCAGCCCTTCCACATCCGGCGCACCCGTGCGTGCGCCCTGCCACGCCGACACGCTTTGCTGCGACGCTACGGAAGCTTCGTCGCGCGCCTGCGGCAACAGCACCGCGGCGAAGACTTCCGCAACCTTTGCACGATGCGCATCCAATTGCGCGCACAACGCGTTCCAGTCCGCGGCGCAGAAAGTGGCTGCAAGCCGCGCGCGGACCAGCGGATCACCCGGCACCGCGTGGGTTTGCTGGTCGGCAAACATCTGCACGCGGTTCTCCAGCCGGCGCAGGAACACGTACGCCTCGCGCAACGCGTTCGCGCGCGCCGCCGGGAGATAACCGCGGCGCGTGCAGGCCGCCAGTGCCGGCAGAAGGCCGTGCACGCGAAGTGCCGGATCACGGCCGCCGCGGATCAACTGCTGCAACTGCACGATGAATTCGATTTCGCGGATGCCGCCGGGACCGAGCTTCAGGTGTTCGGCCAGGTCACGACGCGCCACCTCGGCGTCGATCAGCGCCTTCATCTCGCGCAAACCCGCCAAGGCCGTGTAATCGAAGTAGCGCCGGTACACGAATGGGCGCAGCAGATCGAGCAGGCGTTTGCCCGCCGCGATATCGCCGGCGACCGGGCGCGCCTTGATCCACGCGTAACGTTCCCAGTCGCGACCTTCGCGTTGGTAATACTGCTCCATCGCCGCGAACGACACCGCCACCGGTCCGGCTTCGCCGAACGGACGCAGGCGCAGGTCCACGCGGGCGGCGATGCCATCCTCGCTGGATTCGTTCAGCAGCCGTACGAATTCGCGCGCCACGCGCGCAAAAAATTCGGCATTGTCCAGCGCCCGCGCGCCGTCGGTTTCACCGGCTTCCGGAAACGCGAGGATCAAATCCACGTCGGAAGAAAAGTTGAGCTCGCCGCCGCCCAGCTTGCCCAGCGCCATCACGATCAAGGCCTGCCTCTCGCCTTGCGCGTTGCGCGGAGTCCCGTAGCGCGCGCGCATGCGCGTTTCCGCGTGGCGCAGGGCCGCGGCAATCAGGGTTTCATACAGCGCGGTGGTGCCGCTCAGCGTATCGGAAAGATCGTCCAGCCCGTTCACGTCGCGAAACACCAGCCGCAGCGCCTCGGCGCGGCGGAAGCGGCGCAGCCGCGCCGGCAGGTCTTCGCCATCGTTCAGCAGGATCGAGGCTTGCGCGGAAGCCGGCCCCGGGTCACGCAACCGCTCCAGACCCGCGGCTCCGAGCAGGGCGGGCTCGCGGCGCAGCGCTTCGTACGCGAAATCGCTGGCGAGCAACAGCTTGCGCAGGCGCTCGGTCACGCCGGCATCGTCATGAACGCGCACGCCCGCCGCGCGGCAGCATTCGACCAGTTCGGCGTAACGCGCATCGGCCAGGGCGGTCAACGCGAGCGGGGGGATGTGCGTTGCGGTCGTCATCGGCGGATTATGCCGGGCGCGACGTTCCGGCCGGGCACAAACACGGCATTCATCTCGGCTCGGTTACATTCGCCGCCCGCTTCAGTCAAGGGTGCCGGCGCGCGCCGTACGGCACCCAAAAGCGTCTATGTTCAAATCTGCGATCAGCGCCCGCAACCCGGTCCTTCTGCGCGCCGCGCCGGCGACCCTGCTGGCGTTGCTGTTCATGCTGGCCACCGGGCTGCTGGACGGCGATCCCGGCGTTGCACCCGATGCGCTGTTCCACGCGCCCGAGGCGCTGTTCGCCAACGCGCTGCCGGGCTTGTTGCTGGCGCTGGTACTGCTGGCCTTCACCCGGCGCTGGGTGTTCTCCCTGCTGATCGCGTTCGGCGCGGAGGCGCTGCTGTACTGGGTGAACGCGCAAAAGATCGCGAATCTCGCCTCGCCCATCGTGCCAGCCGATTTCCACATGCTCGGCCAGCTCGATCACGGCGGTGCGCATCTGCTGAGCGGTTACGCACATCTGGGCGGCTGGCCGATGTTCGCGGCGGCCGGGGGCGTGATCGCGCTGATCGCATTGTGGACCTACGAGCCGCCGTTGATTCCGCGCCGCGCATTGCCGCGTACCGGGATTGCCGCATGTGCGGCCGCGGCGCTGCTGTCGCTGTGCGCGGGCGTGCCCGGCTGGCGGGTGATCTACAACCGCACCGCGCTCCAGTTCCAGCCATGGTCGGCCACGGAAACCGCCAAGCACAGCGGCGTGATCAGCATGCTCGCGCTGTACAAACTCGATTACGCCAGCCAGCGCTTGAAGATTGATACCAAGGCCGCGCGCGCGCTGCTCGGGAGTGCCGGGCCCGCCGTGCGCGCGCACATGGCCGCCGGGAACGACGGCGTGCGCCCCGACATCGTGATCGTGCAGAGCGAATCGTTCTTCAATCCCGGCCGCATGGTCGGTTACGCGCCGTACCAGTTCATCCCCAACTTCGAACGGCTCGCGGCGGACGGCGAATCCGGTCCGCTGCACGTGCCCACCTTCGGCGGCGGCACCATCCGCACCGAATTCGAGGTGCTGACCGGCCTGCCGTTGCGCTATTTCCCGCAGGTGCAGTTTCCGTACCTGCAGATCGAGGCGAAGGTGATCCCGGGCCTGGCGCGCACGCTGCGCGCCAACGGCTACACCACGCTCGCGATTCATGACAACAACCGCAGCTTCTGGAATCGCGCGAGTGCACTGGAACGGCTGGGCTTCGATCGTTTCATCGCGATCAATGATTTCCCGAAGAACCTGCCGCACGATGGCCACTACGTCGCCGACAGCGCGCTCACCGACGAAATCCTGGCGCAACTGCGTGGCAGCGGCCCGCCGCAACTGATCTTCGCGATCAGCATGGAAGCGCACGGTCCCTACGACGGCAACCCCGGGCCCATCAATCTCGCCGAACGCGATGCGATCCCGGTGCCCGCGGGCGTCACGGGCATCCCAAAAACGATGTTGCAGAACTATCTTTACCACCTGCGTCACGCCGACGCGGAATTGGGCCGGCTCGCCAATGTGTTGTCGAAACGCTCGCGTCCCACCTTGCTGATGTTCTACGGCGATCACCTGCCGGCGCTTGGACAGGCGTTCGAGATCAACGGCTTCAAGAACCACGGCGATCAGCTCGAGCAGACCGGCTCCTGGCTGATTGTGGATCCTGCGCATCCGCACGAAAGACCGACCGAGGCGATCGCCTCATGGGCGCTGCCCGGGAAATTGCTGGAGCGCGCGGGCATCCGCGACGACGCCTGGTTCGCGCTGACGGACGTGCTGGCGCCGCAGTTGTCCGGCCTCACCCGCGCGCCGGACGCGCCGCCCGCGCCGGAGACGGCGCAGCAGAAATTGCTCGATCAGGGCATGACCAACGTCGCCCAGCTTCGACTCAAGGGCAAGCTCGACAAGCTGCTGCCCGAGGGCGTTGCCGCCGCAGCCGTCGCCGCACGCGCATCGCGCGCACCGACGGTCGCCGCGCATGCCGATGGGGTGACGCAGTAAGCGCATCCCGGCCAAATCGGCCTGGCGCGCCGGCACCAAGTCAGAAGCGGCGAGTCAGCGTGGCACCCCAGGAATGGCCCGCGTAGGCGCCCGTGTTCAGTATCCGCTGGCTGTAACCGGCATTCAGGTTCAATTGCCAGGATGAGAAGATGCCGATCACCAGTGACGCGCTGATGTCGTTGGCGCGGCGCCAGGAAGTGAAGGTCTCGTCGCGTTGCCTGCCCACCCCGGCCTGGATCGCCAGTCCGGTGTTGTCATTGAGCCCGATGTAGCTGTAGGCAACCAGCGCATACCGCCGGTAGTCACTGGGCGCGTAATAGCCATCGCCGGGGTTGTCGTCGAACGACAGGTGTTGGGCCGCAACCCCGAGATCAAGCATGAAGTGGGGAACGCGCACCACCGCGCGCCGCAGCGCGGCATTCCAGTCCACGCTGGCATTGCTGTCGCTGTAATGGTCGCGGCGCAGCCACACGTCTCCCGTCCAGTTGAAGTCCGGCGTCCATTGCGCGTGGCCGGCGATACCGGTGCGATCCAGCCCCAGTGACAGCGAACGCGGCGACGCATCGAGCCGGTCACGATCAGCCGCCAGATCGAATCGGAACGTGTCGCTGACCCGCTGGTCGAGTCCCAACCGCCAGAGCGTCAGGCTGTCTCCGGGGATGGAGGACTGACCGACGGCGGCACTCAGTTGGGTGTAGAGCGAGGGCGCGTACCGCACCCCGAACAATCCGCGGTTTTCGCCAACCGAACGCCCGCCGCTGCTACTGCTGAAAGGCCCGGTTGATGGTCCACGGTAATCCCAGTGGCCCAGGTCCATGGTCCAACGCAGGGCATCACCCTGCGCGAACTCGCCGCGCAATGTCGGTTGCGAACGCACCAGACCGTCCGAGTCGGAGCCATGCTGATAGTCGAGCGCGATAAAGGAATCGGTGTGGATTCGAACCGCGCGCTCGAGGTCGCGCGCATCCTTGCTGTCCGGCTTCGCGTGCTTCACAGCCTCGACATACGGCAATGCCACGCGCGGCCGCGCCGATTGCCGCAAGGCAACAGCCTGGGTGTAGTTGGGCAACAGGCCGTCGGAATCGGCCGCCAACGCAGCCGCGTTGACCGCCTGCGCTGCGCGGATCCGTCCACCCCAGGCCAGCACCGCGGCAAGCACCACCTGACCGTCCGGGCTTGCGGCGGCCTCGGGATGCAGGTCCAGCACCCGCTTGGCGCCGGCATAATCACCCGCCCACGTCAGGTAGCGCGCCAGATCGAGGACCGCAACCTGATCGGTCGGATGACTGACGACGTATTCGCGCATGGTCCGCGTCGCGGCGCCGGCATCGCCGGACCACATCAGCGCGCGCGCCTGTGCGTCAAGGGGCTGCTCGGCCGGGCTCTGTGCCCACGCCATGGCCGGTGCCGCCACGAGGGCGCCGATGATCAACGCGAGATGTTTCATTTTCGCCATTTGCGGTTTCCGGTGATCCACAGGTCGGAGCCGAACCGCAGCAGGGTGAAGGTGTCCGCAAACATCATTGCGTAGCGGATCGGCGTGACCAGCAGGCCTTTGCAGAACATACCGAAGCGGTTTTCGCGGGCGACCACGATCAGCACGATCAGCGAAAGGACCACTTCCGCGACCAGCGTCACCAGCAGTGCGTCCCACATGCGCAGGATCAACAGGATGATCAGCGCCGCAGGAAAGCCGATCTTCTCGACCGCCGACAGGAACATCGCCCAGCCGATCGGCCGGCCGTAGCGAGCCGTGTGGGATTCGCCGAAGGGCTGCCGGTACTGCTCCTTGATCTTGCGCTGCTCGGCGACGCCACTGGCCTTGTCTCTGCGCTGTTTGCGCCAGCGGCGCAACACCCGCAAAGGCGTGCGCAGCAGATTGTCGAAGTAGTAGCAGCTCTGCAGGAACGAGGAAGACCACAGGTAGATCTGCCTGGGCAGGCGCTGCACCTCGGGTTCCTCGGAGCGCGCCAGCACATCCTGCAGCTGGATATTGCGATAACCGGAACTGTTGAGCGCGAAGCCGATGAAGATGTCCTCGGAATTGGTCAGGTCGTCGCCGAGCAGCGGTTCGTAATGGTCGAACAGATCCTTGATGTACTTGCGCCGGTACGCCACGGCGCATCCCACTGGATTGACGATGCCGCCGAAGAACACCATCTGGCCCTTGTAGACGAAGCGCTGCAGGAAGGTATAGAGGCACTCGCGGTAAGTGTTGGACAACCACCACCACAGCCCGTGCCGCCTGCCGCGCCGGGCATGCGGATCGTCGTAGGTTTGTGCGCCATGCCAGCGCTGGAATTCCGGCGTCATCGCCAGCGCGTGGCGATTCTTCGGACGCATCGGCAGGATGATTCCGCAGGCGCTGGCTATGCCGACGCCCTTGTAAAGTTCCTGCACGCACCGCTCGATGTAATCCGGCGATTCCAGAAAAGTATCGCCATCGAGAATGAACTCGACATCGGAATCGAACTCGCGTGCCTGGCGCTTGATGGTCGGGGTCTTGCCGATCGAGCTCGCCCGCTCGATCACAATGAGATCGAGCCCGGCTGCTGCGGCGTACTCGCGTGCGCGCGGAACGGTTTCGTCCTTCGCGCCATCCTCGACCAGAATGATGTGGCGCGGCTTGAGGGTCTGGCGGGCCAACGAGGCCAGGCAATGGATGATGTTGTCCTCTTCCTTGTAGGCGGGGACGACCACATCCACCACCGCGGTACGCCAGTCCTCGGTGGGCGTGGGAACGGTCTTGTCGGGGCCGCGCAGCAGCCCGACGATGCTAAGCAGCGCGTTCGGACTGAGCACGAACCACGGTGCAGTGGCCATCGTGTTCTCCCCTCAGGCGCTGGCGCTCGGCGGCAACCAGGTCATCGATCGTTTGTTCCAGCGTGAACACGTGGGTGAAATTGGTCATGCCGCGCAATCGTTCGAGGTTCGGACGCCGGCGGCGGATGTCCTCGAAATCCTCGCCATAGGCTTCGCGCAATGGCACGTGCTTGATCCGGGACAGGCTGCCGGCGCGCGCAATGACCAGCTCGGCCAGTTCCAGGATGCTGATCTCGCGGTCGTTGCCGACATTGGAGATCAATGTTTCGCCGGGGGCGCAGGTTGCCAGCGCATCGAGCGCGCGCACGGTGTCGCGAACGTCGCAGAACGAACGCGTTTGTGTACCGCCACCGAATACGGTGATCGGTTCGTTGCGCACGGCTTGCGCGACGAAACGCGGCACCACCATGCCGTAGCGCCCGACCTGGCGCGGCCCGATGGTGTTGAAGAAGCGCGCGATGACCGCCGGGATACCGAATCGCTGGGCATAGGAAAGCCCGAGCGCTTCATCCGCGATCTTGCTGACCGAGTAGCCCCAGCGTGTGCCCGCGCGGGTGCTCACGACCAGATCCTGTTCTTCGCGCAGGATGTCCTCGTCGTTGTGTCCATAGACCTCGGAACTGGAAGCCAGCACCACTTGCGGCTTCCAGCCACCCGCGTGGGCCGCGCGCAGCAGGCGCTCGCAACCGGCAATATTGGTTGCCAGCACCTTGGTCGGCTCGGCAATCACCCGATACACGCCGACCACCGCGGCCAGATGGTAGATGCGGTCCGCCCAGCCCACCACGTGTTCCAGCCGGTTCCAGGTCAGCACATCGGCTTCATCGAAGCGGAAGTGCGGATTGTCGTCGTGAGCCGCCAGATTCGCCCGCACGCCGGTGGAAAGGTCGTCAACCACCCGTACCTGATCCCCGCGTGCAAGATGCAGATCCACCAGGTGCGAGCCTATGAAGCCCGCACCTCCCGTGATCAACACGTGCATGGGCCCCTCCCTATCGCGTGCCGCCAGCGATGACCGTGAACTATTTCACGTTTTGAGCACGCCCCATGCCAACCGCGCTCCCGCCCCGCCAAAGCGGCAGGAGCCTGCGCACGGCTTGCGGCGGGTGGCGAATCCGGGCTTTTTTGTCGTTGGACAACGCTTCTGGAATCGGACCGCACCGCCCCAATTTCGTCACTTTGGTCGCGCCGGGTCGGTGCGGATGACTGAAAGCGTCACAGGACTGAACGGCACAAAAAAGCCCCGCCGAAGCGGGGCTTTTTGTTTGTCCGGATTTCGTTCGCGGCGGCGCGAACCCGGGTGGAACGGCGAGCCGTGAACCCGGGTTGATCGGCCAAAGGACGACCGATCAGAAATCCATGCCGCCCATGCCACCCATGCCGCCGCCCATGCCCGCGCCGGCGCCGTGGTTGTGCTCTTCCTTCTTCGGCGCCTCGCCCACCATCGCTTCGGTGGTGATCATCAGGCCGGCGATGGACGCTGCGTTCTGCAGCGCGGTGCGGGTCACCTTGGTCGGATCCAGGATGCCCATCTCGACCATGTCGCCGTATTCGCCGGTCGCGGCGTTGTAGCCGAAGTTGCCCTTGCCTTCCGCGACCTTGTTCAGCACCACTGACGGCTCTTCGCCGGCGTTGGTGACGATCTCGCGCAGCGGCGCTTCCATCGAACGCTTGGCGATCACGATGCCGTGGTTCTGGTCTTCGTTGTCGCCCTTGACCGAGCCGATCGCCGCCAGCGCGCGCACCAAGGCCACGCCGCCGCCCGGCACCACGCCTTCCTCGACGGCCGCACGGGTGGCGTGCAGGGCGTCTTCGACGCGCGCCTTCTTCTCCTTCATCTCGACTTCGGTCGCGGCGCCGACCTTGATCACCGCCACGCCGCCGGCGAGCTTGGCCACGCGCTCCTGCAGCTTCTCGCGGTCGTAATCGGAGGAGGTCTCCTCGATTTGCGCCTTGATCTGCTTGATGCGGCCTTCGATGGTCTTGGTGTCGCCGGCGCCGTCGATGATGGTGGTGTTCTCCTTGCTGACCACGATCTTCTTGGCGCGGCCGAGATCCTTGACGGTCGCCTTCTCGAGCGACAGGCCGACTTCCTCGGAGATCACGGTGCCGGCGGTCAGGATAGCCATGTCTTCCAGCATCGCCTTGCGACGATCGCCGAAGCCCGGCGCCTTCACCGCGCAGACCTTGACGATGCCACGGATGGTGTTGACCACCAGCGTCGCCAGCGCTTCGCCTTCGACTTCCTCGGCGACGATCAGCAGCGGCTTGCCGGACTTGGCCACGCCTTCCAGAACGGGGAGCAGGTCTCGCACGTTGGAGATCTTCTTGTCGTGCAGCAGCACGTACGGATCTTCCAGCTCGCACTGCATGCTCTGCTGGTTGTTGATGAAGTACGGCGACAGGTAGCCGCGGTCGAACTGCATGCCTTCGACGACGTCGAGTTCGTTTTCCAGACCCGAACCGTCCTCGACCGTGATCACGCCTTCCTTGCCGACCTTGTCCATCGCCTGCGAAATCAGGTTGCCGATCACCTCGTCGCCGTTGGCGGAGATGGTGCCCACCTGCGCAATGGATTTGGAATCGGCCGACGGCTTGGAAATTTTCTTCAGCTGGTCGACCGCCGCGTTCACGGCCTTGTCGATGCCGCGCTTCAGGTCCATCGGGTTCATGCCGGCGGCGACCGCCTTCATGCCCTCGCGGATCATGGCCTGCGCCAACACGGTCGCGGTGGTGGTGCCGTCACCGGCGTTGTCGGAAGTCTTGGAGGCGACTTCCTTCACCATCTGCGCACCCATGTTCTCGAACTTGTCGGCCAGCTCGATTTCCTTGGCCACGGAGACACCATCCTTGGTGATGGTCGGAGCACCGAAGCTCTTCTCGAGCACGACGTTGCGGCCCTTCGGGCCGAGGGTGGCCTTGACCGCATTGGCCAGGCTGTTGACGCCGCGCAGCATGCGAGCGCGCGCGTCTTCGGAAAAACGGATTTCTTTGGCTGCCATGTGTAATTCCTCGAGTGATCTTGTGCGATCCGGATTCGATCCGCTCTGTCACGCCCTCACAACCCTCGCCCATCCTGCGGATGGGCTGCCCCCTTGACTCAAGGGGACGAAGAAGCGCGGCTTCGACAGGCGATTTCGTGTCCCGATTCGAATATGTGTGTTTGGCGCGAGTGCGAGCGACTCGATCAACCTTCAATAATGGCCATCAGGTCTTCTTCGCGCATGACGAGCAGTTCGTCGCCATCCACCTTGACCTCGGTGCCGGAATACTTGCCAAACAGCACCTTGTCGCCGGCCTTGACGCCCATCGGGCGCACTTTGCCGTCGTCGAGGATCTTGCCGGTGCCCACCGCGATGACCTCGCCCTTGATCGGCTTCTCGGTCGCGGTGTCGGGGATGACGATGCCGCCGGCGGACTTGGTTTCCGCCTCCAGGCGCTTGATGATCACGCGGTCGTGCAACGGACGAAGCTTCATAGCTGCTCCCTAGGTGTACAGGTTGAAGAAAAAACGCCCTCGCCCAATCCGTTGGGATTGTTAGCACTCGGACGCAGAGAGTGCCAATTGTAGGCGCAACGCCGGCCCGCGAAAACCCCGCCGGCGCGACGAACCCAATGGCAGATAGGGGCAACCGGGCAGAGTTCAAGGCCAGTCGGCTGCCGAAAGACCGCAAGCCTTCCGCCGTCATTCCGGGGCCGCCGCTTTGTCGCGGGCCCGTGTGCGACGAAACGCCAAACCGCCATCCTTGGTCGAAAGCTCCGTCCACAAAGTCCGCGGTTCCGGCCTGCGGCCGGCCCCCGGAATGACGGTTGGGCTTTATGCTTCGACTCTCTCAACTCCCGAATCCCGAATGTCCGACACCCTGCTGATCCTCTGCACCTGCCCCGATGCCGAATCGGCGACGACGATCGCCCGGATACTGGTCGGGGAGCGGCTGGCCGCGTGCGTGAACCGCGTGCCCGGACTGACTTCGGTCTATCGGTGGCAAGGCGAAATCCACGAGGACAACGAGGTGCTGCTGCTGATCAAGACTCGCCGGGAGTTGTTCGAACTGCTGCGGGCACGGATCATCGAGCTGCATCCCTACAACGTGCCGGAAGTGATCGCGCTGGAGATCACGGCGGGACATGCACCCTATCTCGAGTGGTTGCGTACGGAAACCAAGGCCAGGACGTGAGCTGGCGGGCAGATAGCCGGTCTTGCGACAATAGTGATCTTTTTGCAACACCAACCTCGCAGGAGCGCGCAGCGCTCAAGCTCCGCTTCAAGAGGAGGCTTGGGCAGGAATGGTGTTGATGACTATGTCGCGCGCAGGCGCACTCCTACACGAACCCAGACCATGCCGATCCGCCTGATGCGCCGTGCCCTCCTGCTGTTGCTGTTCGTGCTGCCAATCTGGGCAACCGCGCAGGCCGCGCCGGAACTGCTGCAGGTCACCGACGCGTTCCGGCTGAGCGCCCAGGTCGCTAAGCCCGGCACGCTGCACCTGCACTGGACTATCGCGCCGCACTACTACCTGTACCGCGGGCGCATCCACGTCAAATCGCTGGATGAGAACGTGCAACTCGGCGCGGTACGGTTGCCGGATGGCTTGAAGGAACACGATCCTTATCTGGGCGATGTCGAGATTTATCACGACGCGCTGGACGCGAGCGTGCCCTACCAGATCACCGGTGCCGCGCCGACGAGCTTGCGCGTGGCGGTGACGTTCCAGGGTTGCCACGAGGTGGACCCGAAGATCTGCTATCCACCGGCAACGCAGGATCTCGAAATCCCGCTCAGCGGTGCGGCAGCCGGCGCGATCAGTCTTCCCGACGCGCAGCCTGCCGCGAATAGCGGACTGGGCGCGGCCCTGCAACGCCTGCGCGGTGCGCCCACCGGGCAGGTCAATGGCAGTGACGCAGTGGTCAGCGTCGCGCCGGCTTCCAACGAATCCGCCGAACAGAAGCTGGCCGGCGTCATCGGCGCGCACGGCTTCGCCGCCATCGCGGTGTTCTTCGGTGCAGGGCTGCTGCTGGCGTTCACTCCTTGCGTATTGCCGATGATCCCGATTCTTTCAGGCCTGATCGCGGGAGCGGGTACGCGACTGACGACCGCGCGCGCGTTCGCACTGTCGCTCACCTACGTGCTGGCGAGCTGCGTCGTGTTCACGGCACTTGGCGTGATCGCCGGGCTCGCGGGCGCCAATCTCGCCGCGTGGATGCAACAGCCGGCGATCCTGATCGCCTTCGCGATCCTGTTCGTGCTGCTGGCGTTCTCGATGTTCGGCATGTACTCGTTGCAGTTGCCATCTTCGTGGCAGACGCGACTGGCGAACCTCAGCAACAAGCAGCGCGGCGGGTCACTTGCCGGCGTGGCGGCCATGGGCGTGCTCTCGGCGTTGATCGTCGGGCCTTGCGTGGCGCCGCCGCTCGCGGCCGCGGTGCTGTACATCGGCCAGAGCCGCGATCCGGTATTCGGCGGCGCGGCGCTGTTTGCGCTGAGTTTCGGCATGGGCGTGCCGCTACTGATCATCGGCACGGCCGCCGGCCGGCTGCTGCCGCGCGCCGGCGCATGGATGAACGCGGTCAAGGCGATCTTCGGCGTCGGTTTTCTCATTGTCGCGATCTGGATGCTGTCGCGCATCCTGGACGCGCGCTGGATCCTGTTGATGGCCGGCGCGCTGCTGATCGGCTGCGCGGTGTTCCTCGGCGCGCTTTCGCGGCTGGCGAGCGGAGCTTCCGGCTGGCGCCGCGCGGGCCAGGTATTGGGCTTGATTGCGCTGGTGATCGGTGCCTGCGAACTGGTCGGCGCGGCAGCGGGTTCGCGCAATTTGATCACGCCGCTGGCCGGCCTCTTCGGCAGCGAACGCGGCGCGGCGCAGACGCTCGCCTTCAGGCCGGTGAAAAGCGTGGCCGACGTGCAACGCGCACTGGCGGCAGCGAGCGCGGCTGGACAGCCGGCGATGCTGGATTTCTATGCCGACTGGTGCGTGTCCTGCAAGGAAATGGAAAAACTCACGTTCAGCGACCCGCGGGTACGCGCCAAAATGGCGGACATGGTGCTGCTGCGCGCCGACGTCACCGCCAACAACGACGACGACAAGGCGCT
>JBQCCR010000024.1:0-31306 GCA_051961995.1 Rhodanobacteraceae bacterium
CGATCCGGTCGGGCCGGCCGAAGGGCTGTTTAACGCGAAGTTCTACGCGAGCTGCCTGCGTGCGCTGCGCCCGGGCGGCATTCTGGTGCAGCAATCCGAATCGCCGATCGCGCATCTCGAATTGATCAGGTCCATGCGCGACGAAATGCGCAAGGCCGGCTTCGGCGCGCTGCACACGCTGCCGTTCCCGCAGCCGTGCTATCCGACCGGCTGGTGGAGCTGCACGATGGCGCGCAAAGATGCGGATTTTTCGGGATTCCGCGAAGTCGATGCCGCGAACAAGTCTTTCCCCACGCGCTATTACAACGCCGGGATCCAGCGTGCGGCGCTGGCGCAACCGGAGTTCATGCTTGCCGCGCTCGAAAAGTGAGCGCGGCAAGCTCGCATTCATCCTGACCGGCCTAGCTTCCTTTCACTTCACCACGGAATTCGTGCCATGCGTCGCCACACCCTGACGATCGCTCTTGCCACTGCGCTGCTCGCCTTCGGCGCGCAGGCGGCCACCAAGCACACCCACAAGTCCAGGTCGGCGGCGAAGCCTGCACCCGCGCAGACCAGCGCGCCGGCGAGCGCATCCAGCGCGCCCTCGCCCGTGGCGCAGGCGCGCATCAAGGCATTGATGCAATACCAGAAGGATCTGGTCAGCGTGCTGGCATTGCGTGGTGATGCCGAACACCTGCTCGGCGCCGCGCTGCTGGCGCGCCCGCTGCCGGATCAATCGCAAGGCTTGACCTATCACGACCTGATCACGCGCGCGGCCAAGGCCCCGCACGCCGGGCCGGGCGTGACTTGGGCGCAACTGGCCGATTGCGATGCGCAAGCGGACGCGTGTCCGAACGCCGACGTGTTCGCGCAGTTGCAAAAGCAGGCACCCGGCAATGCGGCGGTATGGATGCTGGCGATGGATGTGGCCGCCATCAAGAAGGACGATGCAGGCGTGCGCGCCGCGCTGGCCAAGGCCGCGGCGGCCAAGAGCTATGACGATTATTTCGGCATCGAACTGCAAGGCCTGGCCATGAGCGTCGGCACGCTGCCGCCGCTGCCCGACACCACCGCCGGCGCCCAGCAGGGTGATCCGTCCACCGCGCTGGGCGTGGAATTGCTGATCGCGTTCGGCATCGCCAACCAGCAGCCGCGACCGTCGCTGGAGCCGGTGCTGCAGCTGTGCAGCGCAGAAAGCGCGGCCAAGGATGACGCGCTGAAAGGCGACTGCCTGAAGGCCGCGCATCTGCTGCAGTGGGGCAGCAGCCCGATGGGGCGCGCGGTCGGCTTGCACATCCAGGGCGAACTCGATCCGGACGCAAAGGCCGCGACCGACAAGCAGGCGCGGGATCTCGCCTGGCAGATGCAGAGTTACGGCGTGCTCGGCATCAAGGCGATGAACGACGACAAGATCGCGCAACCCCTGCTGGACGCGGCGCGCAGCGGCGGCACCGAATTGAGCCTGGTGCTCTCAACCTTGCGCAGCAACGGCGTCGCCACCGAAGCTCCGGCCGATTGGCAGCCACCGCCATCGCAAGCCGCGCCGGCTTCCACGACCGGCCAGTGAACGCGTGGTCGCCTTTCTGCTTCCTTCCCCACTTCCGGCTTTGCCACTGCCATGCGTGAGTTGATCCTGCTGCGACATGCCGAAGCGATGCAGATCGCGCTCGGCAGCAGCGATCGCGCGCGTCCGCTGAGCCTGCGCGGCGAGGCCGAAGCCCGCGAGGCCGGCGCATGGTTGCACGCGCACGCCGCATTTCCCGACGCGGTGCTGTGCTCACCCGCTCTGCGCTCGCAGATGACGCTGGAGCGCGTGCTGGATGTGTTCGGAGCCAAGGCGCCTGCGCCACGTTTCCTGGCCGAAATCTATGAAGCCACCCCCGGCACGCTGATCGCCCTCTTGGAGCAGCACGCGGTACTTGCGCAACGCGTGCTGCTGGTCGGCCATAATCCCGGCATGGAGCAACTGCTGGCCTTGCTGACCCAGGGACGTTCCGACCGCGCCCGTGGCATGCCACCGGCAAGCCTCGCCTGGGTCGAACTGGGCGAAGCCGGTTTCGAGCCGGGCAGCGCGAGATTGCGCGCGTTCTGGTCGCCATGATGAAAGGCGTCCTGGCGCTGTTCGCGCTGGCGCTGGCGTTCGCGGCCCGCGCGGAAGCACCGCAAACCTGGCCGATCAGCAGTCAACGGTCTTTCGTGCAATTCAGCGTGCGCACGCTGTGGTTCACCCACGAGCGCGGACGCTTCGATGCCGTGTATGGGCAATTGCAGCGCAGCGAGGCCGACCGCGACGTGGTGGATGCATGGATTGATGCGGGCAGTCTGCAGATGGATGACGCCGACGCCCTGGAGCAGGCGCGCGGGCCTGGCTTCTTCGACGTGGCGCAGTATCCGCGCATCCATTTCGTGTCCTCGCCGTTTGCCGATACGCTGCTGCGCGACGGCGGCACGCTGGAAGGCATCCTCGATCTGCACGGTGAACGACGCTGGGTGCAGTTCACGCTGCTGCCCTCGAGCTGCGCGACGCAGCCGTTGACCTGCGCGATTCGCTTGCGCGGCATCTTGTCGCGAAGCGCGTTCGGCATGCGCGCGCATCGCGCGTTGTTGTCGGACAAGGTCGCGCTGGATCTGGACATCGTCCTGGGCGAACCGGGTTAGGATCAGGTGTACCGGGGAGTTCGAGCAATGACGTCGCGACGCCACTTGCTGCTGCTGGGCGCACTGGCCGTGCTGCTGGGCGGCTGTGTGCCGCTGTCGCCCAGGCGCATCCATCGCGCCGATACGATCGTCGCCGCGACGGTGGACCGCCGGCTGGATTGCCACCGTGCCGATGCCTGCGCGCAACCGTCGCCGTTCCTCGATCAGGCGAAAGCCGCGCTCGCGCATTCGAGCGCCGGGCATCCGCGCAACGAGGCCACGCTGCTGGAAGTCGGCGAGAACGCGCTGGTCGCACGCATCAACCTGATTCGCGCGGCGCGCAAATCCATTGATATCCAGACCTACATCTGGGCCAAGGACGACGCCGGCCTGCTGGTGCTGGACGAACTGGTGAACGCGGCGCGGCGCGGCGTGAAGGTGCGCATCCTCGCCGATCAGTTGGGTTCGTTGAACGATCCGGCGCTGCTGTCGCGGCTGGCGCGTGCCAGCCGCAACCTGGAGATCCGTCTCTACAACCCGACCTTCGACAAGGCGCGCAGCAACTTCGCCGAATACACCGCCAGCGTCCTGTGTTGCCTCGCGCGCTTCAACCAGCGCATGCACAACAAGCTGTTCCTGGTGGACGGCGAAGTCGGCATCACCGGCGGGCGCAATTACGAGGACCGCTACTACGACTGGGATCCGCAGCTCGACTTCCTCGACCGCGACGCGCTGATCGCGGGTCCGGCCGCGCGCCAGATGGCCGCGAGCTTCGATATTTTCTGGAATCACAAACGCGCGGTGCCGCTGACGCATCTGCGCGACGCCAATGCGCGCATCCTGGAGCACCCCTACGACGTGCCGCCCTGGGCGACGCCGGTATACGGCAACCCGCAACGGGTGGCGCGCGTGCAGGCCGAGGCCGAGGATCCCGATTTCCTGCGCACGCACCTCACCGAAGCCAGCATGGCCGTGGGCCGCGTGGACTACTTCTACGACCTGCCGTCCAAGACCAGGGCCGTGCACGGCCATGATGCCAAGGAGCTGACCCGCGATGTGATGCGATTGCTGGCCGGCGCGCAGCATGGGGTGGTCCTGCAGACCCCGTATCTGGTCCTGACCGGTCGCGCCGGTGACATTTTCGAATCGCTGCACAAGAAGCAGCCGCCGGTGCACGTGCTGGTTTCGACCAATTCACTGGCGTCTACCGACGCGATGCCGGTGTATGCGCTCTCCTACAAGCACCGCAAGAAGTTCCTGGTGGATTACGGATTCGACATCCACGAGTTGAAGCCGCATCCGCTGGACGCGCCGGAGATGATCGCCGACTACATGACCCTCTCCGGCGAGAACGCCGCCGCGGCCATGGGCGGCCGCCGCGGCGCGGTGCCGATCAAACCGGAGGATTTCGGCCCGCGCGTCAGCCTGCACGCCAAGTCCCTGGTGGTGGATGACGACGTGGCGATGGTCGGCTCGCACAACTTCGATCCGCGCTCGTCCAACTACAACACCGAGTCCGGCGTGATCGTGTACGACCCGAAATTCGCCACTGCGTTGCGTGCGTCCATCGTGCGCGCGACGCAACCCCAGAATGCCTGGCTGATCGCGCCGCGTCATCCGATCCCGGTGATCGGCGATGTCAGCAATGCGATCGGGGAAGTCTCCCGGCACCTGCCCATCTTCGACCTGTGGCCCTGGGACTATGCAACCAGCTACGAATTGAAGCCCGGTTGCAATCCGCTGCCGCCCAGCGATCCGGATTTCTCGAAATGCTATGAGTCGGTCGGCGACTTTCCCGAGGTGAACCTGTCGCTCACCGCGATCATCACCCGCTTCATCACTGCGTTCGGCGCGGGGATACAGGGATTCCTGTAGCGCTCAGACCGTCGCCATTTCGCCGGTGCTGAATCCGACCTGCAGCGGCAGGTGGATGCAAAATCGCGTCTCCACGCCGGGCACCGACTGCGCCTCGATGCGGCCACCGGCGCGCTCGACGAGTTCGCGGCAGATCGTCAGGCCCAGTCCGGACGTGCCATGCCTGCCTCCGACCTGCACGAACGGATCGAAAATGCGCTGCAACTCGTGCGCGGGAATGCCCTCGCCGTTGTCGCCCACGCACAGCTCCAGCTCGTTGTTGTCGCGGCCCATTGCGAGTGACAGCACGATGCGCCCGCCCGCCGGCGTGTGCCGCAACGCATTGTCCAGCAGCGCGTCGAGCACACGCTCGCACTCGGTGGCGTCCAGTTTCAACTCGGGAAGGTCCGGCGCGATCTGCCCGCACAGCTCGATCCGCCGCGCCAGTGCATGCGATGCGAACCGCTGCAGCGCCGAATGCGCGGCGTGTTCGGGCCGGCATGGCTGCGCCGGTTCGAGCGGACCGCGCGGACGCGAGAGGTCCAGCATGTGGTGCAGCAATGTGGTCAATCGCGCGGTTTCTTCGCGCAGGGTCTGCATCAGGTCGGCCTCGCGCGAATCCGCCGCGAAGTGCGCGCGCTCGCCGAGGATATCCAGTGCCATGCGCAGACCGGTCAGCGGCGTGCGCAGTTCGTGCGAAGCGCGCAAGACGAACTCATCGCGCTCGCGCGCGAAGCGCCGCTCGGCGGTGACATCGCGCACCACCAGCACCAGACCCGGCCGGCTGTCCACGAACGGCATGAAGCTGCAACGCAGATCCCGCCGCAGCATGCCTTCGCCCAGGCTCAGCTCGATCGCGGCCGCATGACCGGCCGGATGCACGCGCTGCATGCACAGCCGCGCATGCGCATCCAGATCGTCGCGGCCGAGCACCTCGTCGAGGGTCTTGCCGAGGGCATCCTCGCTGCGCGTGCCGAACTGGCGCGAAGCGATCGGATTGAGCCGCTCGATCCGCGCGCGCTCATCGAGGATCACCAGCCCATCGTCAATGCTGTTCAGCACCATTTCGTTGCGACGTTGTTCCGAAAGCAGGCGATCGACGTCGCTGGCGCGGAACTCGGCGAGTGCTTGAGCCATCTGGTTGAAAGTGGCGCCGAGCGTGTCACCCTCGCTGTAACCGGCACCCCCCACGCGCACATCGAAGCGCCCGGCCGAAATCGAGCGCGCCGCCGACGCGATCCGCTCCAGCGGATGCGCGATATCCGCGGCCAGTCGCAGGCTCAACCACACCGCGGCCAGGATCAATGCCACGCCCCCCGTCCACAGCAGCCATTCCGCCGTGCGGGTCAGCTGGCCGAAGTGGGTCAGCACCACGCAGAACGACACGATCCCGGCCGCCGCCAACACCAGGAAAGTGCCGTGACTCAACAGGATGGTGTGCTTGAGACGCATGGTGCAGGTTGTCGGCTGCCGGATTGGCGGAGCTGCCGCGCTGTCGTTCCGGAAACCGGCAACCGGCAAGTTGGGTCTCAGATCCCGTAGCGCTTGCGCTTGCGATACAGCGTGGACACATCAATGCCGAGCGTGTGCGCAGCGTTCTCCAGCGTGTCGGCGCGCGCCAGCACGCTCTGGATGTGCACGCGCTCCAGCTCGTCCAGCGTTTGCGGCAGGTAGCTCGGCGCCGCGGGTTCGGCGACTGCATCGAGCGCAAGGTGATGCGCTTCGATTTGAGGTTCGTTGCAGAGGATCGAGGCACGCTCGACCACGTTGCGCAATTCGCGCACATTGCCCGGCCAGCGATAGCCGGCCAGTGCGCGTCGCGCGGAATCGCCGAAACCGCGCGCGTGCCGCCCGTGCGCGGCGACGAAGCCTGCGAGGAACCGCTCGGCCAGCGGCAGGATGTCCTCGGGGCGCTCGCGCAGTGCGGGCAAGCGCAATGCAATCACATTCAGGCGATACAGCAAATCTTCGCGGAACGCGCCTTCCGCGACCCGCTGCTTGAGGTCATGGTTGGTCGCCGCGATCAGCCGGACATCGGCGCGACGGGTGACCGGATCGCCCACACGCTCGTATTCGCGATCCTGCATGAAGCGCAGCAGCTTGGATTGCAGGTCCATCGGCACGTCGCCGATTTCATCCACGAACAGCGTGCCGCCATCGGCCTGGCTGACGCGACCGGCAGCATTCTGCACCGCGCCCGTGAAAGCACCGCGACGATGACCGAACAATTCGCTCTCGAACAGGGTCGGTGACAGCGAAGGCGCGTTGACCGTCACGAACGGACCTTGCGCGCGCTTGCTCCAGCGATGGATCGCGCGGGCCAGCATGCCCTTGCCGGTGCCGCTCTCGCCCAGCAACAGCACGGTGACGTCGGCCGAGGCTGCGCTGTGCGCGGTGTCCACGATCTGCCGCATCAACGGCGAACGGCTGGCCAGCGCGTCGTCGGCTTCATTGGCGCCGACCGCGCGCTCCAGTTCCTCGAGGCGCAGTTCCATGCGCTGCGCACTCAGCTGGCGCTCGGCGGAAGCCCGCAGCTGCTCGCATGAGCACGGCTTGATCACGTAGTCGGAGGCGCCGGCCCGCATCGCCGACACCGCACTGTCAATGGAAGAGTGCGCGGTGACCATGATGATGCGCATCCACGGCGCCGCGGTCCGCAAGACCGGCAGCAGCTCGATCCCCGAGGCGTTGCCGAGCCGCAAGTCGAGCAGGCACAGGTCGAACACCATCCGCTGCACAAGGCTCTCGGCAACTTGCGCACTGTCCGCGCAGGTGACCTCGCAGCCGGCATCCTCCAGGCAGTAGCGGAAGGTCTTGCGGATCGCCGGTTCGTCGTCCACCACCAGCACGCGCGCACGTGGCCGGTCTTCCGGTGGATGTTCGGGGAGTTCCACTGCCAGAGACTCCGCACGCGCGTGATTGTTTTGCATCACAGCTCCTGGGTGCGCGTAGCGTCCCTGCGAGGGTTCAATGTGCGCCGCCGATCATCCGTGATCCACGACCGGCATCACACTCCGCCGCAAGCGCGTACGGGTGCGCATTCCCATCCCTGCGAATCGAACTCACCGCGCCGCGGCATCCGTACGGGGCGGAGCTCCTCACTTCCGCAACGCCGCGCCGGCGGTGCGAGTGCAAGGGCGCGGCATTCTGCAATCGCGAATGTGACGGTTTTGCAAAATGCAAGGCGCTCCGATCGGGTGCGCGTGCAAGCCCTTGTCGCGCAAGGCGCGCATTCGCGCGGTGGTCTGGCACGCGTCTTGAGACAACTTCGCGCGGCGGAGCGTCGCGGATCCCCCAAGCCAAGGCCGGCAAAGACAACCAAGGCAGGTTCCTACCGTCGCAATCCCCCTGTTGCGATGGTTTCCGCAAGGCAAGGACGCAAGCTCGCATCGGATGCACCCGGGATCCGCGGCCCCGCCGTTCTTGTACCCACGGAATGGAGTTGTAAGTCATGACGAAGCAGTCCTCGTCGAAATCCGGCCAGCATGGTTCGCAACGCAGCTCGCAAGGCGCTTCGCGTCCGCGTTCGAACGCCGGCAGCTCGCGCAACGCCCCCGGTCGTTCGCAATCCAACCACTCGCAGCAAGCTTCCGGCCGACGCCGCGCCAGCAGCACCGAAGAGGAAGAATGAGCCCCGGAGTGTCGGCGCAGGTGAGGCAAGTGCCTGCGCCGTTTTCACGCATGCATCAGGATCCCGATTTCTTCCCACCGCCGGCGAAACAGCCGCTGCCACCGGCCAAGCAGCCGACCGGGCCGATGCCCGATCAGGATCAGCCGCCGGGTGGACCACACCACCTGCCCGACGACCCGGTTGCGGTGCCGGACGAGGACGACCTGCTGAGCTGGACACCCAAGGCACTGGGCGAAGCCGCGCTGGACGCGAGGATTCCATGAGTGCCTTGCTCGCCGCATGGGTCAATCGCGATCTGGTGCAGGGTCGTGCGCTGCAATGCCGCGCCAAGGTCAACCGGGTATGGGCCCACTTGCGCAATGACCCCATGCTGGAATCGCACTTGATCGCCGAGTCCATGCGCGGCGCGCTGCAGGCACGCTACGGACACGACCGCGCTCAAGCCGAGTGGCGGTTGCGCCGGATCGAACGCAACTGCTGACGCGCTTCCCGGGCGGGCCGTCCGTGCCCGCACTTTTCAATCCTTCAATCCGGCCCCGCCCACGCTCAGGGTGCGCATGCGCTCGTGCATGGCGCGCGCGTTCGGCCAGTGCCGGCGCGCGCGCAAGGTGCCGGGGACTTCAGACAGGCTCCGCGACGTCAGCCTCCGCGGATCATGCGGCGTCCGCAAATCTGGAAAATCGAAAGCCCGCGCGGCGCGGCGGGCTGCCGGGGCGAGTGTCGCACCATTTGACGGCATTTCGAGCGCTGGTTACGCTGGCGCGCTCATCCGCTCGCGAGAACGACCATGGCGCTGGACATCCAACTCACCCTCAGTGATGACGACCTCGGCCATTTCACCCAGGCCATGCGGCAGGCGCAGGAATCGGCCAAGGCTCGCGAAGGCTCGGAAATCATCGCCGCTGCGCGCAAGCTGCTGGAAGAAATCCAGGGCACGCAGGTGCCTTCCTTCATCCGCGAACGGCTGGACACGGTCGAATCCATGATCGGCATGGCCAGCGACACCGGCTTCGGCATGCCCGCCGAGGACTGCGCGCGGGTGCTGGCGGTGCTGGCGTATCTGGCCGATCCGGTGGATTTCATCCCCGATACGGTGCCGGCGCTGGGCTTCCTCGATGACGCCATCATGATCGAGCTGTGCCGGCAGGAGTTGCGCTTCGAAATCGAGGCCTACGACGATTTCACCGCCTGGCGCGAACAGGAAGCGCATCGGCATGGCGTGGATCCCGCTACGCTGACCGTGCAGCGGGTGGACTGGGCCGAGGCGCGCCGCCAGGAATCCATCGAACGCATGCACCGCCGCCGCCGCGAGTCCTACGTTTCCGGCGAGTGGAAGCCGACGCTGTTTTCGGTGCGGTAAGGCGGAACTCGAGGCTCGAAGCGCGCATCTCGATGATCGTCATTCCGGACGCGGCACAGCCGCGATCCGGAATCTGCTGTTGTACCGAGAGCAGCAGGGCGGATTTCAATCCCCCTTGATGCGACGCAAGAGCTGGCGGCGGGTAAAGACCCGCCTTACCTTTCCATAATCGCGACCACGCCCATCCCGCCCGCGGTGCAGATGGAAATCAGTCCGCGGCCGGAGCCGCGCTGCGCCAGCATTTTCGCCAGCGTCGCCACGATGCGCGCGCCGGTCGCGGCAAACGGGTGGCCGGTCGCCAGACTGGAACCATGCACGTTGATTCTCGCCGGGTCTATGGAGCCCAGCGGCTGATCCCGGCCCAGCCGTTCGCGGCAGTACTCGGCCGATTCCCACGCGCGCAACTGGCACAACACCTGTGCGGCGAAGGCTTCGTGGATTTCGTAGAAATCGAAATCCTGCAAGCTCAATCCGGCGCGATCGAGCATGCGCGGCACCGCGATCGTCGGCGCCATCAGCAGGCCTTCGCCGTGCACGTAATCCACCGCCGCGACTTCGGCAAAGGTGAGATACGCCAAAACCGGCAAGCCGCGTTCGCGTGCCCAGTCTTCGCTCGCCAGCAACACCGCCGCCGCGCCATCCGACAACGCGGATGAATTGCCCGCGGTGAGCGTGCCTTGCCCCGAGGCCCGATCAAACGCCGGCTTCAGCGTGGCGAGTTTTTCCAGGCGGGTGTCGGCGCGCAGCAGGTTGTCGCGCGTGGTCCCGCGGAACGGCACAACGAGGTCGTCGAAGAATCCGCTGTCGTACGCCGCCGCGAGCTTGCGATGGCTGCCCAGCGCCCACTCGTCCTGTTCGGCGCGGCCGATCTTCCATTGCTTCGCCATCAGTTCGCAGTGCTCGCCCATGGACAAGCCGGTGCGCGGCTCGACCACGCCGGGCACCGCAGGTTTCAGTTCGCGCAACGAGAATCCCCGCGTTGCCGCCTTGAATTTCTCGCCGAAGCTGCGAGCGCGATTCAAATCCAGCAACCGCTGCTGCAGGCGATTGGAGTACGTGATCGGAACCTGGCTCGTCGTGTCCGAACCGCCGCCGATGCCGGCTTCGATCTGCCCGGTCGCGATCTTCTGCGCGACCAGGATCGCATTGTCCAGCGAGGTGCCGCAGGCGCGCGCCGTGGTGAGGCCAGGCGTGGTCATCGCGAGGCCTGAGGATTGCGCGGCTTCGCGCGAGAGATTCCAGTCGGCCGGATGTTTCATCACCGCGCCGAAGGCGACTTCGCCCAACTCGACGCCTTGCAGGCCGAACTTCTCGACCAGCGCGCCCAGCACCTTCACCGACATGCCCAAATTGCCGAGGTCGGCGTAGGCGGTGTCGCGCTTGCAGAACGGAATGCGTACGCCGCCCAGCACGGCGACGCGGCGTTGTTGCGAAATCATGTCTGGCTCCTGCTTTTTGCCGTCATTCCGACGAAAGACGGAATCCGTTTCTCTTTGATTGCAACCCGGGATCAAAACGGATCCGGACTCTGCGTGCGCTTCGCGCCCAGGCCCGGAATGACTCAGTCATTGGCAATCCGGTCGAACTCGATGAATCCTCGCGCAAACATGCGGTACGCCTCTTCCTCCATGCCGAGCGATGCATAAGTGCGCTGTGCGCGCACATTGTCGCGTTCGACGTACAGGCGCAAGCCGATCGCGTCCGGCGCCGCGCGCGCGCGCCGCTCGACTTCCGCGTACAGCGCGCGGAACAGGCCGCTGCGGCGCGCGGAGGGAACCACGTACACGCTCTGGAACCACCACCAGTCGCCGTTGCGCCAGTCACTCCACTCGTAGGTGATCAGCAGGCACCCGGCCTGCGCGCCGTCGCGTTCGGCGATCAGATAGAACCCGCGGCGCGGATCGTCGAACACCGCCGCCACGCCGCGCGTCAGCACCTGGCGATCCAGCGTCTTGTGCTCGGTTTCCAGCGCCATCGCCGCGTTGCATTCCACGAGGAAGGCAATATCGGCGCGCGTGGCATCCCGCAAGTGAATCGGATCGGTCATCTGGGCTCCTTGTCACGGCGCGAGCGCGAGCTGCCCAGTTTACGCGTCAGCGTATTGCGGCCCAATCCCAGCGCAGCCGCGGCGCGCTGGCGATGTCCATCATGCGCGGCCAGCGCCGCATCGAACAGCACGCGCTCGAACTTCTCCCGCGCATGCGCATGCAGATCCCCGCGACCCTGCGCCAGTTGTCGCTGCGCCCACTCACGCAATGCCGTTTCCCAATCCAGACCGGCGCCTTCACTCGCCGCCTTCGCATGTGCATCGAGGTCCTCGCGTCGAATCTGCGCACCCGGCGCTATCACCGCCAGCTTTCGGCACAGGTTCTCCAGTTCGCGCACGTTGCCGGGAAACTCGCGTTTGCCGAGCGCATTCAGCGCGGCCGGCGCGAACTGCTTGGCTGGCAGGCCGAACTCATGCGCCGCGGTTCCGAGAAAATGTTTCGCCAGCGGCGTGATGTCCTCGATCCGCTCGCGCAAGGCGGGCAGGTGGATGCGCACCACGTCCAGCCGGTGCTTGAGGTCCGCACGGAATTCGCCGCGCGCGACTTTCGCGTCCAGGTCCTGGTGGGTGGCGGCGATCACGCGCACATCGGCGCGGATCAGTTCGCGTCCGCCGACGCGATAGAACTCGCCACCGGCCAGCACTCGCAGCAGGCGCGTCTGCAGGCCCAGCGGCATGTCGCCGATCTCGTCCAGGAACAACGTGCCGCCCTGCGCCTGTTCGAAGCGGCCGAGCGTGCGCCGCTGCGCGCCGGTAAACGCACCGGCTTCATGCCCAAACAATTCGCTCTCCAGCAGCTCGGCCGGGATCGCCGCGGTGTTGAGCGCGACGAACGGTCGTGCGCTGCGGACGCTCTCGCGATGCAAGGCGCGCGCGACCAGTTCCTTGCCGGTGCCGGTTTCGCCGGTGACCAGCACGTTGAGATCGCTCGGGGCCACGCGACCAATCAGCCGGAACACCTCGCGCATCGGCGCGCTGCTGCCGAGCAACGCAGGCTCCTCGCGTGCGGCGTGCGCGACGGAAGCAGCCGGACCACTTTCCAGCGCGCGTAGTGCGCTCGCCACTGCCTGATCCAGGTCGAACGGCTTGGGCAGATAGTCGAAGGCACCGGCACGAAACGCCGCGGCGGTGCTGCCCACGTCGGTCCAGGCACTCATCACGATCACCGGAAGATCCGGATGCAGCGCCTTCGCGGCGCTCAGCAAGTGCAGGCCGTCTGCCTGCGGCAGCCGCACGTCGGTAATCAGCAGCGCCGGTGCGTCGCGCCGCAATGCGCGTTGCGCTTCTTCCGCATTGTCGAATTCGGTGAGCTTGAATCCCGCGTTGCGCAACGCGGTGCCCAGCACCAGCCGAACCCCGCGATCGTCATCCACCACCCAGATGTCATGCATGGGCGGTCTCCCGCGCGCGCGCATGGCGCGGCAACACCAGCACGAAGCAGGTCGCGCCGGGCTTGCGCTGATGGACCAGCTCACCGCCATGTTCGCGTGCGATTTCGCGCGCCAGCGCCAGCCCCAGCCCGCTGCCGTCGGCTCGGCCCGAGACCATCGGCTCGAACAGCGTGGACTCGACCTGCGCCGGCACGCCTTCGCCGTCGTCCTCGACCTCGATGCGCAGCGCCGGCACCGCTTGCCCGTTGCCGCCGCGCAGGCCGGCTTCGGCGCGGCTGCGCAGCACGATGCGCTGCGCATTCGCTTCCACCGCGTTGCGCGTGAGATTCAACAGGACTTGCAGCAGGCGATCCGGATCGCCGTGCAGCGCCGGCAGGCTGGGATCGTAATCACGCACGACCTGCACCTCCGCGCGTTCGGCCTGCAGCAGCTCGGCCACTCGCTCCAGCAGCGCATGCACGTTGATCGCGCGCGTGGCCATGCTGGTGCGGCTGCCAAGCAAGCGCTCCGCCAGTGATACAAGTCGCGTGGTTTCGTTGCGAATCAGTCCGGCGAGCTGGACGCGCTGCGGATCGCGTTCGCCCTGTTGCAGCAACTGCGCGGCACCTGAAATCGCCGCCAACGGGTTCCTGATCTCGTGCGCGAAGCCGCGCAGCGATTCGGACAGGCGCGATGCCGAAGGGGGCGGTACGGCCGGCCGCACTTCCAGCAGCACCTCCGCTTCGATCGAGCTGATGAACAGATCGAGCACGCATTCCTTGCCGGGCGCCGCGCAAACCGCGATTCCATCCAGCCTCGTGGTCGCGCCATCCTCCAGCGCGCGCCGCGCTGCGGCCTCCAGCGCCGGCATCGCATGCAGGATCGCCAGCGGCTGACCCAACAGCCGCCGTTCGCTGAGGCCCACCGTTTCACAGAAGGCCGGATTGGCCCACCGAAACCGCAAAGTCCGGTCCAGCCCTGCCACGCCGGTTGTCAGCAGTCCGATCCCCTCGGGCTGTGTGGCCACACGCGAGATTTCACCCAATTGGTTCATCGCACCACTATAGTGCAAGTCACCGTGCGGGGCAGCTTAGGGCACGTACCAACCTCGCAACCCACGACTTTGACGGCCGCGTGCTGATCAATGACCTGAGCACCATGGTGCTGAACGGTCAGCGCAAGCACACAGATAAGCTGCAAGCTTGGAACCAAAACCTAACTCTGGATGGACGCATCGTGGTCGTTGACAAACAATTGGCAGCAGCTTGCTGACGCCCTTGGTGGAGGCATCCGGTTTATGCAAGCCTGATGTGACGTGAAATGCGACTTTGGTGAATCAGAATTCTTCCGGTTCCGTGGCGTAAGTAGTCCGCCGGACAAAGAAACAGGCATCACTTGAGAAGCTACAATCGAAATTTGGCGCCCCCCACAGCGGAGGCGCCTCATAGGTCAAAGCCAAATCGACACGAGGATCAGTTTTTCCGCATCAATAATCAGACAAAAAACAGAGAGAAATAATGACCAAGTTCCATTTCGTCAAGGATTACGAAAGGTTGGCCCTGTATCTCAGGTTGAAGCATTCACGCGAAGAAGCAATGAGTCTTGCCGTCGGGGGACAGTATGAGCAGTTCGGATTGAAAGAAGCGGAAATACTTCAGTACGCGGGTCTGCGCGATGACCAGTCGCTGTTGGATTTTGGCTGCGGAAGCGGGCGCCTGGCTTGGGCGTTGGGACAGAAGAATATATCCATCGATTACTGCGGGATTGATATCGTCAAGACATTCCTGCGGTACGCCAAGAAAAAATCTCCACCCAATTATCGGTTCATCCTGAACCGCTCGCTTTCTATTCCATTGCCGGACGCCTCTTTCGACATGGCATCGGCATTCAGTGTGTTCACTCATCTCCTGCACCACGAAAGCTACAACTATCTCGAAGAGCTTCACCGCGTGGTTCGGCCGAGCGGAATCGTGGTGTTTTCCTTCCTGGAATTTTCAGAGCCGACTCACTGGGAGATGTTTCAGTACACAATCAGAGCCTACCGCAAGGCGAGACTGCCTCACCTCAACCAGTACATCGAACGCTCGCAGATCAAACTGTGGTCGGAGAAAATCGGCTATCAGGATGCGAGCTTTATCGCCAGCACCGACTCACCGTGGGGGAATAGCGGGGCCATCGGTCAGAGTTTGGCGATCCTGCAGAGATAGTGGCAAGCACGCCACTTTTTATTGAGACGAAGCCGCCGTTCGCTGAGGCCGACCGTTTCACAGCAGGCCGGATTGGCCCACCGCAACCGCAAAGTCCGGTCCCCCCCTGCACGCGGGTTGTCAGCGGGTTCGATTCCCTCGGGCTGTGTGTCCGCACGCGAGATTTCACCGAATTGATTTACGCGGGGCAGCTCAGGGCACGCAGGAAGCTGTCGGTATACTCGGCCGCATTCGCCGCCCCGAAAGGAATGGTCCATGCGTGTCGTCCTGTTTGCATTTGCCCTCCTGGTGACACTCACCCTGCCTGGATGTGCGGCCTCGAGTGCGAGCACTCGCGCGGACCAGAGCAAACTTGCCTCGCTGCAATTGTTCGATGGTAATGCGCAGCCGCGCTTCGTCGCTTACCTTGCCTGCTCGGCAGAGACCAGGGACGGGATTCCGCAATGCCGTACCGTCAGTAACGCGTTCAATGCCTGGGCAAGCGCGCGGAACATCTCGCTGCAACTCGTCGAGCAGAACGATCCGGCATTCCAGGCTCAACCGTTGCCGGTTTCGCAGGACGCGCCTTCAGGCACGCTCTACCGCGTGGCCGTCCGGTTCACGCCGGTGGTAACGCCGAGCTTCGATGAGTGGCACGGCAGCAACGGCAATCTTTCTTCCGGATTCGTCGCCGGCAAGGTCGGCTACGAAGCCACGGTGGATGTGTTTTCGGCCGCGACCGGCGCATTGTTGGAGACATTTTCGCGGCATGAGCATCAGGACATGCCTCAGCACGCGAATGTCACGCCCCTCATGCGCGCGGACGCGAACGCATTGATCGAGCAGATCGACCCGGGTTATCCACGCTGAACGCCAAGCGCGTCCGCCGGCAGGGCGGACGCGCTTCGTCGCATCAGATGCTGTAATACATCTGATACTCCAACGGGTGCGTGGAGGCGCGGAAGCGGGTGACTTCCTGCATCTTCAGCGCGATGTAGCTGTCGATGAAATCGTCGCTCATCACGCCGCCGGCGGTGAGGAAGGCGCGATCGCGGTCCAGTGCTTCCAGCGCCTGATCCAGTGACGAGCACACTTGTGGAATGTTGCGCTCTTCTTCCGGCGGCAGATCGTAGAGATCCTTGTCCATTGGCGCGCCCGGATCAATCTTGTTGAGGATGCCGTCCAGGCCGGCCATCATCAGCGCGGTGAAGGTGAGGTAGCCCGAGTTCATCGGATCCGGGAAGCGGATCTCGATGCGGCGGCCCTTCGGATTGCTGACGTGCGGAATGCGGCAGCTCGCCGAGCGGTTGCGCGCGGAGTAAGCCAGCATCACCGGCGCCTCGAAGCCCGGCACCAGGCGCTTGTACGAATTGGTCGTCGAATTGGCGAACGCGTTGATCGCGCGCGCGTGCTTGAAGATGCCGCCGATGTACCACAACGCGGTCTGGCTCAAACCACCGTACAGCTCGCCCGCGAAAAGATTTTTCCCGTCCTTCGACAGCGACTGGTGCACGTGCATGCCGGAACCGTTGTCGCCGACCAGCGGCTTGGGCATGAAGGTGGCGGTCTTGCCGCCGGCGTGCGCGACATTGCGGATCACGTATTTGGTCGTGAGCAGCTCATCAGCCTTGCGCAGCAGCGTGTTGAAGCGCGTGCCGATTTCGCACTGGCCGGCAGTGGCGACTTCGTGGTGATGCACTTCCACCTGGATGCCGAGCGACTCCAGCACCTGGCACATTTCCGCACGCAGGTCGGAGAGCGAATCCACCGGCGGCACCGGGAAGTAGCCGCCTTTCACCCCGGGGCGGTGGCCGTGGTTGCCTTCCTCGTACCGCCTTGCGGAAGACCACGCGGCCTCCTCGGATTCGATTTCGTAGAACACGCGGCCCATGTCGTTGCCATAGCGCACGCCGTCGAAGATGAAGAACTCCGGCTCCGGCCCGAAGAACGCGGTGTCAGCCACGCCGGTGGATTTCAGATACGCCTCGCCGCGGCGGGCGATGGAACGCGGGTCGCGTGCGTAGGCCTGCATGGTGGACGGCTCCAGCACGTCGCAGGTGATCACCATCTGCTTGTGCGCGGCGAACGGATCGATGAAGGCGCTTTCCGGATCCGGCATCAGCACCATGTCCGATTCGTTGATGCCCTTCCAGCCGGCGATCGAGGAGCCGTCGAACATCTTGCCGTCTTCGAAGGTGCCCTCGTCAATCGCGTGCGCGGGGAAGCTGACGTGGTGCTGCACGCCGCGCATGTCGGCAAAACGCAAGTCAACGAAGGCGACGTTTTCGTTTTTCAGGGTTTCAAGCACGTGCGCGGCGGTGGGCATGATGGGCTCCGGGCTGGGAATGCCTCTACAAGGCAAGGGCTGTGCCAAGGAGGCAAGTCCGATCTATCAGCAACTTGCGCGTGCGGTGGGTTTGGGTCGTACGAAGTTGGTGCAGATAAATGCACCAATCATGGGCAACGGGCTCAATGCAGCCGCTCGGCATAGTCGCGGCGGATTTCGCGGCTGATGTAGGTGCTCAGGCCGCGACCGTCACGGGCCAGGCGCTGCATCTTTCTGATTCGCCTGGCCCCTGTGCTGGCGGCGTCGTACCGGTAGGCCTGGCCATTGACGAACTCGACTTCGATCTCTCCATCGCGAATCTGATAGGCCTTCACACCGGAATTGCCGCTGAGATTTCCATAAGCACGCATCGGTCGCCTTCCACGCTCATTGCCATTGCAAGGATCATGGGGCGCGCGATCGCTTCCGCAAGCCTCCGTGCCCCGCGTACACTTGCCCGCGTTTGTTTGCGGATGCCTGCCCGTGCACGATCTGCTTAATGCCATCGTCCTCGGCATCATCGAGGGCATCACCGAATTCCTCCCGATTTCGTCCACCGGGCATCTGCTGATCGCCGAGCACTGGCTGGGCGCGCGATCGGACCTGTTCAATGTCGGCATCCAGGCGGGCGCGATCCTGGCGATCACGCTGGTGTACTGGCGGCGGATCTGGGAACTGCTGACGCGCTGGCGCGATCCGGGTACGCGCGATTACCTGGTCAAGTTGACCGTCGCATTCCTGATCACCGGCGTGCTGGGGTATATCGCCGAGAAACGCGGCTTCAAGTTGCCGGAAACGGTGACGCCGATCGCGTGGGGCCTGATCCTCGGCAGCCTCTGGATGCTCGGCGCCGAGTGGTATGCCGCGCGTCAGCCCGATCGCACGAAGGTCACCTGGACCGTTGCGGTCCTGGTGGGCATCGCGCAAATCGTGGCCGGGATCTTTCCCGGGGTTTCGCGTTCGGGCGCGACGATTTTCGCGGCGATGGTGTTCGGGACCTCCAATCGGGCCGCAGCGACCGAGTTTGCGTTTCTGGTCGGCATCCCCACCATGTGGGCCGCCACCGGTTATCTACTGCTGAAAACCGTGCAGGGCGGCGGGGCGGCGCATGTGGACTGGAGTGCGCTCGCGGTGGGTTTCATCGTTTCGCTGATCGTCGGATTCGCCGCGGTGAAATGGCTGCTGCACTACATCCGCTCGCATCGCTACACGCCGTTCGCGATTTACCGCATCGCGCTGGGCGTCGCGTTGCTGCTGTGGTTGCCGGCCGGGGCTTGACTGGTTGCGGGTTGCTGTTGGCGGTCCCGGAGCATGCGTAAAGCATCTCCGGTACCCGACCGGGAACCGGCAAGCTGTGTTCAATCCTTGGGCGGCGGCGCGACGTTCGCGGCGCGGTTGAAATCGCCGATGCCGCCGACCAGCTCGGTGATCGCCTTGCGCTCGGCCTCGCTGAGATCGGGGTGCCAACTGTCCAGCAGCATCACCGCTCTCAGCTTGTCGCTGCGGTTCCAGGCCTCGTGTTCGAAAGTGTCGTCGAAGGTGACGCAGCGACCTTCCTGCCAGACGTGATCCTGGCCGCCCACGCGGATCGCGCAGTCCTCCGGCACGATCAGCGGCAGATGCGTCACCAGTCGCGTGTTGGTGACGCCGTGGTGCGGCAGGATATGCGAGCCGGGCGTCAGCACCGAGAACAACACCTCCGGCGCGTGCTCGCGGATGTGCACCAGCGGCAGCGAGCTCAACACGTCGGTCGTGCGGGGACAGCGCCGCGCGTTCTGCTCGAACACCTCGCCATGGCGATGGAAGAAGAATGCGTTCCATTGCGGCGCTCCACGCTCGCCCCGCAACGCCTTCTGCTGCTCCAGAATCTCCTGGTCATTGGTACCAAGGAACGGCTCCACGCCTTGCGGGTCGGCCAGCACGCCGCGCAACTCCTCGCGGATCGTGTCGGTGTGCGTTTCCAGCTCGGCATGCCAGGGGAAAAGCTCACGTTCGAAGTACGGCTGTGTACGCAAACCCGGCACGTAGAAGAACTTCGGCCGCTGGCGCGGATCCGGATAATTCGCGGGCGCATCGCCCAGATAAATCATCAAGCCCTGCTCGACGCGCTTCAGCGCCCCGGCGCCATGTTGCTCTCGCAATGGCGCAAGCAGGTCGAGGAACAATTGACGGCGCCCTTGGTTGACCGTGCGCATCGCGTGCAACACCGCCACCCGGAGTCCCGGCGGCGTGGTGGCTTCGTTCAACCACTGGCCCCGATTTTGCGCGGCAACGATGGCGCCGTAATAGTTGGCCGTCGCCTCATACCGTTTGCCAAGGCGCTCCAGCGCCGCGCCGCGATGCAAGCGTGCGACGAAGTGACTGGAATCCAGTTGCAGTGCGCGCTCGAAACACTCCAGAGCGCGTTGCGAACGGTCCGCAGCAAGGTGCACGATCCCCAGGCTCTTCCAGATTTCCGGCTGCGTGGGTTCCAGTTCGACCGCGTGATCCAGCAGCCGTTGCGCCTCGGCGAGATCACCGCGCGAAAGCGCGCACATCGCGACGAAGTTCAAGGCCTCCGGGACATCGGGTGTATCCGTGAGAATCGCGCGATAGGCGCGCTCGGCTTCCGGGATGCGGCCCTGTCGCGCGAATGCTCGCGCCTGTTCAACGCGTTGGGGATCGGCGGAGGGAAAAGATGTGTCCTGCATAGCCGCGGAACATTAGCACGTAGGGCGGGTTTCAACCCGCCGGCGGGTCAAGACCCGCCCTACCGCTGCACCATCCTCGCAAACCACTCCATCCCCGGCACGCGCTCGGTGATGAGCTTGGCGCAGGTGAGCATCGGCACCGCGAGCAGCGCGCCGGGGATGCCCCACATCCAGCCCCAGATCAGCAGCCAGATCAGGATCGCGACCGGCGAGAGCCGCAGGCGGCGACCCATGATCATCGGGGTGATCACATTGCCCTCCAGCGCGGCAAGGCCGGCGAAACACAGCGCCGGAAGCAGCGCGTGCACGGGACTGTTGAAGTGCAGCAATCCGACCACGCACAGCAATAGCGTTGAAGTGATCGCCCCCAGATACGGCATGAAATTCAGCAGCGCCACCACGCAGCCCCACAACACCGGATCGGGCATCCGCCAGCCCCACAGGATCGCGGCAGTGAGCGCGCCCAGACACGCATTGATCAGCGTGACGGTCAGCAGGTAGCGCGAGATCTCGACCTGGATGCCGCGCACCAGCTTCAGCGCGACGCGCCGATACGCGAAGCGCGGCGATGCGCTCGCCAGCCGCCGTCGCATGTGGTCGCCGTATGTGAGGAAGAAGAACACCAGCAGCAGTACGGTCAGCGCTTCGGCGAGGATGCGCGGCGCCAGCAGCAGAAGATCGCTGACCCCGAAGCTGGGCGCCGCGCCAGCCGGGGCGACATTCGAGCCGACGCCGAAACCGGCCAGCGATTGCGAAGCGGCGTGGCTGGCCGCACTCAGCGGTCGCACCATGTGGCGGATCTTCGGCGCCAGCTGATGGATCGCCTGCGGCGCCTCGCGAATCCATTCCGCGGCCGGCGCGGTGAGCAGGACCGCCGCTTCGCTCAATCCGACGATCAAGCCGACCATGATCAGCAGCGCACCCAGCACGCGCGGCACGTAGATGCGCCGCAGGCCGGCGACAATTGGATTCAGGCCCATGCCGACGAATGCCGCGAGCACCAGCGGCACGAACAGCGTGCGCGCAACCACCAAGGTCGCGGCGATTGCCAGGAAGGTGAGGATCAGCAGCGGCAGCCGCAACGCGCGAAGGCGGCGCGCGCGCCGGCGTTCCAGTGCGCGCGGGCGGCGGGGTTTACGCAACGAAGGCAATATCAAGCCACCCGGCGTGACCGGAACGCTCACCTCCGCGATGGTCGCTTCCACCGACGGCGGTACCGCTGGTGCCCCAGGTTCCCCTTGCATTGTGCGTCCCGCTCAGAGCCTGGCCAGTAATCTTTTCAGCAATCCGGACGCCGGTCCGCCGACCACCTGTGCACCGGCCATGGCGAGCGTCCGGCCCACACGGAACTGCGCCAGCACCACGCCGGCCACCGCCGTGCCTGCCAGCACGGGGATCGGGTAGGCGCGATAGGTCTGCGCCACGTCACCGGCCGCGATGTGTACCCGTTCACGCGCCATCAGGCAACGCGTGAGGGCCTGTTCGCGTTCCGCCACGGCGCGAAAATAGCTCATGCCGGCTTGTCCTTCTCGTCTGGACTGCTGCGCAACTGGGCGGACAGACCGTGCGTGAAGCGATCAATGTCTTCCGTGAACTGCGCGCGCATCGCGCGCAGTTCCGCGCGCGCACTCGGAAACGACACCTGGTATACGCCGCGCTTCAACATGAACCACATGCCGAGGATCAGCACGATGTGACCGGCAACCAGCAAGCCGAGCGCGAGTCCGAGCGAATTCGTGGCGACCATCAGTGCCCAGCCGATCAGGGCGACCGTGCAGCCCCACAGCGACACCGCCAGCGCGATCAGCGCAACGAACCCGATGAACAGCAGCGGGATGCCGGTCCACAGCACCCGTCCCTCGGCGCGCAGCAAATCCCTCAGCGTGACGAAGAAGCGCCGCAACGCAAGGGTCAGTCCGGCGCCGGCCGCATACAACGCATGCAGTTGTTCGGTTAGCGGCGGGCTTTCGCCCAGGCGCACGTCTTCGGCGGCTTCCGCCGCCGCTTCATCCGCTGCGGCCCGGGCCTTGCGCTCGCGCGTGGATTCTTCTGCGGTGGTACTCATGGGCGGACTGGGTGCGCCCGATCAGCGGCGTCCACCCAGCACCCGGCCGATCACCCAGCCGGCTGCGAGTGCGATCGCCAGCGATTGCGCAGGCCGCTCGCGCACGAATTCGCGCACGGTCTGCAGCATGTCCGATGCGCGATCACGCGCATCGCCCGCCAATTCGCGGCTGCGCTCGCGCGCTTCCGCAGCCTTTTCGGCAGCGCGGATCGCCGCCCGCGCACTGGCGTCGGCGGCGCTGTGCAGGCCCTCCTCGACTCTGTCGGCAGCCGCGTCGAATTTCTGCTTGGCCGTTTCCACCGCCTGGGTGGTGCCCTGCTTGAAGCGTTCGGCACCGGCCTCGATGCGCGAACCGGACGCGCCGTTGTGCGACAGGTCGGCGCTCGTGTTCTCGGTAATGAGCTTGTCGGATGCTGGCTGGTTGGCCATGGCGTTCACCTCTCCTTGTCTGCGGATGAAAGTTCGCTTTCGAAACGCGCCACCTCGGCCTCGGCACGATCCCGGGCCCACCCGTAGCGTTCCTGAAGACGGCCGATCAGATATTCGCGATGGCCCTCGGCCAGACCGACATCATCCTCGCTGAGCCTGGCCCACTGCGTCTTCAGGCGTGCGCCCAGTTGTTTCCATCTGCCCTTGATGATGTCCACGTTCATCAGTCGCCTTGATGGCTGACCGCACGCATGCACGGTGGCGAAAGCACAGTATCGGACAACGGCGTGAACGGCGGGTTGCTGGGGTGTTAATGCAGCGGCGATCGGCTCATGGGTGTGAGTAGCTGATCCGGTAAATCGCACCGTTGTCGTCGTCGGAAACGAGCAGGCTGCCGTCGGCGAGCGGCTGCACGTCCACCGGACGACCGAGCGTCTTCTGGCCATCGAGGAAGCCGGTCAGGAACGGTTGCTGATCGCGTACCCTGCTGCCGTTCACGTGCACCACCATCACGCGATACCCGGATTTGCTGGAGCGATTCCACGAGCCGTGCTCGGCGACGAAGAGGGCGCCCTTGAACGAGCCCGGGAACATCGTGCCGGAATAGAAACGCATGCCCAGCGACGCCACGTGCGCGCCGAGTTTCAGCGCAGGCGGCGCGTATCGGCTGCACGGATGGTCCTTGCCGAACTCGGGATCGGGGACATCGCCCGCATGGCAGAACGGAAACCCGAAATTTTCGCCGAGGCGATCCACCCGATTGAGTTCATCCGAAGGCACGTTGTCGCCGAGCAGGTCGCGGCCGTTGTCGGTGAACCACAGCGTGTGCGCACCCGGCTGCCAGTCGAAACCGACCGTGTTGCGGATCCCGTAGGCGACGTCCTGGAAACCGCTGCCGTCGGCATTCATGCGGATCAGCTTGCCGAAGCCGGGTTTGTCGCAAACATTGCAGGGCGCGCCCAGCGGCACGTACAGCTTGCCGTCGGGACCGAAGGCGATGAAGCGTCCGCCCGCATGCGTTTCGTCCGGGAGCTTGTCGGTGACCACCTGCGGTTGCGGAGGACGGTCGAGGTGATCCTCGATGGCGGGAAAGCGGAGGATGCGATCGACCACGGAGACATACAGGTCGCCGCCGTGCATGGCCACGCCGCCGGGATAATCCAGACCGGACGCAATCACGCGCACGCGATCGGCGCGGCCGTCATGGTTGCTGTCGGTCAGCGCGAACACCTTGCCCTTGTTGCTGCCGACGAACACGGTCCCTTTCGGACCGACCGCCATTTCGCGCGCATCCGGCACGGCATCGCTGAACACGGCGACGTGGAACCCGGCCGGCACCCTGAGGCTTTGCAGGGGTGGCGCGGCGCGTGCGATGCCGGCGCCGATCAGTCCCAGCAGCCCGATCGAAAACATCCCCGCTTGCGAAATCGCGCGTGTCACGGCCCGGCCCTCCTTGTGAGCAGCTGAACAGCCTACTCCTTTCGAATCCCGCCGCGGAGCGCTCAGTCCAACGCCGCAAAAGCTTCCGCCAGGGCATCGCGATAGTGCTGCGCATGGCCGGGCGCAAACGAGACCGGCATGCCGCGGCGGTTCTTCTCCGTCGCGCGGGTCAGCGGTCCGGGGCTCAATCGTTCGAGCCCCAGGAATTCCGCAAGCGCCTTGCCCTGCGGACCCCGTGGATCGGCCAGCACCGCCTCGGCATCCGTGATGCGGGACGGCAGCAGTTCCGCGGCGAGTGCCTGGTGTTCCAGCTCAATCTTGAGCCAGCGCGCAGCTCCCACCGGATCGCGCATCAGCAGCTTCGCGTTGGCACCGAACGCCAACCAGTTCAGCAGCGCATCGCGCGGATCGCATTGGATTTGCACGAGGCGCACGCCGGGCAGCGCGCGCTTCAGCGCCGGCAACACGCGTGCATCCAGATAAGGCAGCCAGTCGATCACCCGCGCGTCCGCACGCAAGCCGCTGCGTTGCAGCGGTCGCGCATAGCGGCGCTGCAGCAAGGCGAGGTCGGATTGGCTCAGCGGCCGCAAAAAACGCTCGTCGAAGGCAAAAAGGAAATCGCTGTTGGCGCTGAAACGATCGCTGCGTACGGCCAATTCCGGCTGATCGGCCAGCAGGGCGGCCAAGCGCCCGATCGCGGAGCCGGGCAATCCGGCCAGCAGCACCGGGGGTTCGATTTGCGTGTCCTCGAGGCCGGGATCCGTGGCGCGCTTCCGCAACAGCTCGCACGCCGCTGGATCGAGCGACGGCAATTCCGGCAAGCCGGGTGCCTCTTTCCAGAACGCGCGTTGAAAATCGGCGACGGCTTCTGGCCATTGCGACAACGCATCATGCGCCAGACCCGAAAGCTTCCAGCGCCGACGCGCCAGCTCCGGTCGTTCGCCCCATTGCGCTTCGTCCAGCGAATTCAGCGCATCCAGTGCACCCTGCCCATCGCCCGCACTGCAGGCGGCGCGCGCACGCACCAGCATCAACGCCGGCCGCGGCCGGCCGCGCACGCGCCCGGCCTGCTCGGCGGCGGCTTCGTGTTCACCGGCGCTGTCCAGCGCCAGCGCGAGGTTCGCCTGCACGTTGGCGTTGTCCGGCAACAAGGCTGCAGCTTCGCGCCACACCGGCAAGGCTTCCGCCGTCCGGCCACGCTGGTCCAGCAACGAAGCCAGGGCCACCTTCAGATAGGGAGCCTGCGGATAACGCTGCGCGTGTTCGCGCATTTCGGCTATGGCCTGATCCGCACGTCCGCTGCGGCCCAGCGAGTCGGCACGACGGATCGCGGCCGGATGCAGCTCCGGCTGATGCTGCAGGGCCTGCTGATAATGGGCGATCGCCTCATCGTGCTGCTGCTGCATGCGCGCCGCATCGCCCAGCCCGAGATGCGCCATCGCCAGTTGCTCGCCCTGCGCGATCAGCGCTTCGAACGCTGCGCGTGCGGCTTGCGCATCGCCCTTGGCCAGCAGCGCATTGCCCAGCACCTGCCGGGCCACGGCGTAATCGGGTTTCAGTGCCAGCGCGTTGTTCGCGGCCTGGATGGCGAAATCCGGCGTGTTCAACGCCAGCATCACGTTGGCGAGGCTGCTCTGGATCAATGCGTCGTTGGGGGCCAGTTCGGCCGCGCGCGTCAGGTGCACGGACGCGCGGCGCAATTCATTGCGGGAAAAATGGATATTGCCCAGGCCGGCGAGCGATTGCGCATCGTTTTCGTCGGCCCGCAGCGCGATGCGGAAGTGGGTTTCGGCCTTGTCCAAATCACCGCGAAGGAAGGCGATCTGTCCCAACCCGCTATGCGCACTGGTGAGATTCGGATTCAGCTCCTTCGCGCTCAGGTAGGCCGCTTCCGATTCGTCCAGCCGTCCGGCGTGCAGCAGCATCTCGCCCAGCGTGTGCCGGAACACGTCGTGCTGCGGATCGCGCTCCACTGCGCGTCGAACCAGCTCCAGGCCTTCCTCGGCATCACCGGTCTGGGCGCGCAGGATGCCGAACAAATGCAGTACTTCCGCATCGTCCGGGTCAGCCGCAAGCAGTTCGCGATAACCGGCTTCGGCTTCGCCCAGGCGACCGGCGCGGTGCAGTTCGATGATGTCGTCGAGCATCAGTTGAAAACCAGTTCAGAAAGTGGGTGGGCGAAACCGGGCCGGGCCGCAGCGCGGCGCGAAAGCCGTTGAGTCAAGCTGCAGCGACACTCGCGGGATCGGGAATACGGCAGCGCTCGAGCGCCGTCAGCTGGAACGAAACGGCAATTATGCCGCAGCAGCCCGCTCGCTGCGGGCCCGCTCGCGCAAGGGTGCGATCCCGGCCAGTTTCGATGCGATGTAATCCTCGGCAAAGCTGGACAGCCTCACATCGCTGATGAAGCCGCAATGTCCGCCGCGCGGTGTGATGTCCAGCTCCACGCTGGACGGTAATTCCATCCTTTCGAAATCCGCGACCGGAATCACCGGATCATCGCGCGAGGTCAGGATCCAGGCCGGCACGCGCAGTTGCGCAAGCGCGTCGCCCGCGATCGAATAGCCGTCCAGATAATTGTCCAGCGTGCCGAAGTCGGTGTGCCGCTTGACCAGCGCGGTCGTGAGGCCACGCAAGTCGCCGCGCAGATCGCCGGGCTCGAACAATGCCGCATCCGGAAACGCCCGCTGCTTGCGCCGCAACGACCGTCGCCACTTGTACATGAAGTACCAGTGATAAAACCACGGGCCACGTTCGATCGAGAACAGGCCTTGATGCGGATCGATCACCGGGCAAACCGCGACTGCACCGTCGAGCTCCAATCCCGCTTGCGCGGCATGCAGCGCCACCCGCAACGCGAAGTTCCCGCCGAGCGAGAAGCCGACCACCACGCGCGGCATCTGCGGGTGCGTGCGCGTGAATTCGCGCACCGCGCCGATCGCCTCGTCCAGCAGGCAGGAGTGGAACAGGCCGCGGTTGAGATGGTGGGTGTCGCCGTGATCGCGGAAGTTCAGCCGGAACACGTCCCAGCCTTCGCGCAGCAGACGTCCGCCGGTTTGCAGCAGATACGTCGAACGCACGCTGCCTTCCCAGCCATGGAGCAGTACCGCCAGGCCGCGCGGTGCTTCCAGCGCGCGCTGCCGCGTGTGGAAGCCTTGCAGCCGCACGCCGTCGCCGGCGTCGAGAATGAGTTCTTCCGCCCGGCTTTCCAGATCGCGCGCATGCCCACGCCGCAGCGCGCGGCGCAAGCCGCTAGAGGCCAGCGTGGACTGGACGTGCGGATTGCGCAACCACCACGGCGGCTCGAACGCCAACGCCCGCGCCACGCTCATGCCGGGATGCCCAGTGCCTGCGCGATGCGCGAACGTGCGGTGTCGGCCATGCGGCGGCGGCCCTCTTCGGCAATCGTCACCGGGTCCAGGAAATGCACTTCGGCGATGGTGCGCCGCTCCCCGAGCACGCGCCACAGATTCCCGATGAAGCTCTCGCCCGGCGCGAAGGCAATGCCTGGCCATGGCGCGCCATCGCGCAGATAGCGGATCGCCACCGGCTGCACCGGCGCATTCGCATCCAGCGCGGCCTGGAAAATGCGTGCATGGAACACTTTCAACGTGCCGGCCGGCGCGGTGCCGCCTTCCGGGAACGCCGCCACGCTGTAGCCAGCGCGCAGCCGCGTGCTCATCTCGGTCATCACCGTGCCCAGCGAATGCGTGCTGCCGCGTTCGTGGAAGATCGTGCCGCCGCGGCGTGCCATCCAGTTGATCAGCGGCCAGCGGGCGATCTCGGCCTTGGCCACGAAGCCTGCTTCGCGCTGCGTGTGCAACACGCTGATGTCCATCCATGAACCGTGGTTGGCGACGAACATCACCGGGTCCACCAGCGGCGCACCGACGCGCCGCACGCGCACGCCGAACATCGCCAGGAACGCGCGCGACCAGCCGCGGATCAATTTCGCGCCGAAGCTGCCCGGCTCGGGTCGGCCCGAGGCAAGCACCACCATGCCCAGCAGTGCGCCCCCGAGCACGACCCCAAGCACACCCGGCGCGCGCCAGAAGTAGCGGAAAGGGCGCAGCGGATCACGGCGATCCATCGCGGAAGGGCTGGCGGCGGTTTCCATTCCGCCACTTTAACAAAGCGCGGCTTTCTTCACTCGCTCGCAGCCGTTTGCGCAGCGGGGCGCTAGACTACCTGCATGAATACCCAGCCACGCCGCGTCGAACACCAGCAGACCGATCGGGGCAACATCCCGGTGTATGCGACCGGCACGGTCGAGCAACCGTGGGGCAGCTACTCGCGTGCCGATCATGAGGTCTGGGCGCAACTGTTCAGGCGCCAGCGTGAAATCCTCAAACACCGTGCCACCCGCGAATTCCTTGAAAACCAGGAACGCTTCGGCATGAACGCCGATGCGATCCCGAAATTCGACGAATTGAACGCGGTGCTCGCCAAGGGCACAGGTTGGGAGATCGTCGGCGTGGAAGGCCTGCTGCCCGATCAGGTGTTCTTCGATCATTTGGCCAACCGGCGCTTTCCGGTGACCTGGTGGATTCGCAAACCCGAACAGCTGGATTACATCTCGGAACCCGATCTGTTCCACGACCTGTTCGGCCACGTGCCGCTGCTGCTGAATCCGGTATTCGCCGATTACATGCAGGCCTACGGGCGGGGCGGCGTCAAGGCGCACGGCATCGGCGCGGACGCGCTGATGAACCTGACGCGGCTGTACTGGTACACGGTCGAGTTCGGCCTGATCAACACACCGGAGGGTTTGCGCATCTACGGCTCCGGCATCGTCAGTTCGAAGGGCGAGTCGGTGTACTGCCTGGAATCGGATGCACCGAATCGCCTGGGTTTCGATCTCGAACGCATCATGCGCACGCGCTACAAGATCGATACCTTCCAGCAGACCTATTTCGTGATCGACAGCTTCGAGCAGTTGTTCGATGCGACACGTCCGGACTTCCGCCCGATTTACGAGCGCCTCGCTTCATTGCCCGCGTTCCCAGCCGGCGAAGTGCAAGCACCCGACCGCGTGATCCATCGCGGGACCGGGGAAGGGTGGGTCCGCAGCGGGGACGTGTAGCGCAATCCGCGCAGGGATTGGCCGGGCTTCGCGGCCCAGCTACGGGACGGACCGCTCGCGACGTTCCACCGTGCTGACTTCGAGCACCTGTACGATCTTCGTTCCATCCCAGCGGTAGATCAGATGCTTGCCCTGCACACAGGGTGAGGCGAGATCGGGATAGAACAACGCTGCGCATTCGCCGCCGACGTATCGTACGCTGCGATAGATGATGCCATCGGAGCCTTCCTTGCGCAGACGTGCACCGAGTTTGCGCGAGGCGGTGTAGTCGTCCGGGGCGTGCTCAGCTTTGAAACCCGCGCGAAGGTCGTGCAGCGTGCCGCGCACGCCGCTGGTGTAGCAGCGCATCGTCACATCCATCGGCGGCTCATGGGTCGCGGCGAGAAAATGTTCGCGGTGATGGACGGTCTCCTCAACCGCCGTGTCGAACTCGTGCGACAGATACAGCACGCCGTAACGGCCATCGGAAAAGCGGCTCCCCTCCGGGTTCAAATGCGTGAACGCCGCCATCAGTGGGGTGCTGCCCGGCCCGCTGACGCGTCGCTCGCGCGGCACCTGTGCGAGTTCGCCCCACTCCTCGCGCAGGCGCGGATTGGTCAGCGCCTCGATGGCGAACAACGCATCCAGGTCCTGCGGATCGGCAATCGAGTCGAACACGCCGACCGGCGGAAAGCGACTCGGCACGATGCGATACGCGCGTTGCCAGCGGATGCGGTGAAGGGGTGGAGTCGTCGGCATGGGTCAATCGTTGTAAGCTGCCCAGACGTGAACCCCTCTCCCGCCGGGAGAGGGGCAGGGGTGAGGGTTCGGTAATTTGAACCGCCTCGACATTACCGAACCCTCATCCGGCGCTGCGCGCCACCTTCTCCCCAAGGGAGAAGGAAAGCGTCACCCGCGCTGCGCATCCAGGTATTGCCGCACCACGAACAGATCAGCGACATGGCCCGAGAGCATGCGTTGAAGCGCGCTCTGCCCGCCGAAGGTCGATGCGCTGCTGGGCTTGCGCAGCCACGCGTCCGCCCGCTCGGGTTGTGGAAACAGGATCGCCAGCGCCTTGAAGATGCCGAGCACGTAGCTGATGCGCTCCAGCGTGTCGCGCGAAAGTGCGCCTTCCTGTTCGCGCTTCCACTTGTAAAAGGTGGATTCCGGTGGATCGCCCAGCAATTTGCGCTGCTCGGCCACACGCAAGTTCCAGCGCTCCGCGATCCGGAAGAACGCGCGCAAGCCCGGCCCGCTCAGCGTGTCCGTCCGGAGCGGGTAGTGCGGCGCGGCTTCGGCAACCTTGTGCGGCCGGGCAGGCATGGCGCATCTCCTCTATTGATGGAGCGCAACCGTATATTACTGCATACATGAAGCCACTGCACGAAGCAGCCCGGACCCGGGTGGAAGCCCCGATCCATACGGATCGTCGGCTTCCGGCAATTGCCCGGGCCGGACATGCTGGGGATGGCAGGTTTTCGTCCGGGCGTCATTCGCCCGGATTGATCATCACCCCGGCGCTCTTCATGTGGTTGTTGAAGACCGGCAAGACGTTCGATTTGAGATTGTCGAATCCGGCCTGGGCGCGCGCGAGGTCGCTTTGCACCGCTGCGAAGGTCTCGCGCTGGACAATGGTGGGTGCGTAGTCGGATCCTCCCGCCGCATTCTGCGCGCCTTGGGCGACCTGGCCGCCCAGCCAGCGCAGACTCCAGTAAACCTTGTAGGGCATGGAAAACTGCTTGTCGTCGCCGAGGCGGGCTTCCGGGCTGACCAGCTGGTTTTCCACTTCCAGTATCTGCGCGTCGAGCTGCTCGAGCGCACTGGCTGCAGAGCCCGAGTCGTGGGTCTTGAGCTGGTTTTCGATCTGCTTGCGCCAGTCCTCCATGGCGTTGACCATGTTCGAGGTCCGGGTGATGCCGTCGGCGATTTGCACCTGCAGCGCGGTCGAGTCCTGCAGCACGGCGTCGCTCGCGGCGATCTTCGGATCCTTGATGACCTTGAACGACTGGGTGTACGAGCGCCCGTCCACCGTCAGCCGCACCTGATAATCGCCCGGTGCCGCGATGGGCGTGCCGGTGTGCTCATCAACGCCCCAATGGACGATGGTGCGGTAATCCTTGCCCTTGTAACGCGGCTCGTCCCAGACATGCGGATTCTCCTCCGGCGCCGTCCGCAACTTGACGTCGGTGGGCATGTCGTAGAAGAGATCCCAATACGCGCCGTTCAA
>JBQCCR010000025.1:0-25212 GCA_051961995.1 Rhodanobacteraceae bacterium
GTTTCAGCGTGGCCTTCGCGTTCGCGATCGCCGCGCTGCTGGGCGGTGAACTGCACTCGTCGTGGGTGCGCTGGTCGCGTCCGTGGACGAACGTCGCGTGGGGCTTCCTCTCCGCGGGCATCGTCGCCGGAAGCTGGTGGGCGTATTCGGAACTGGGCTGGGGCGGCTGGTGGTTCTGGGATCCGGTCGAGAACGCGAGCTTCATGCCGTGGCTGGTGGGTGCGGCACTGGTGCATGCGCAAGCCGTCACCGACAAGCGCGGCGGATTGCGCGCGTGGACGCTGCTGCTGGCCATCTTCGCGTTCTCGCTATCGCTACTCGGCACGTTCCTGGTGCGCTCGGGCGTGTTGACCAGCGTGCATTCGTTCGCCGCCGACCCCAAGCGCGGCGTGTTCATCCTCGGCTTCCTCGCGGTGGTGGTCGGCGTCTCGCTGCTGCTGTATGCGCTGCGCGCGCGGTTCGTCGCCGGCGGCAAACCGTTCGCGCTGGCCTCGCGGGAAACGCTGATCCTGATCGGCAACCTGATGCTGACCGTGGCGGCGGCGACGGTGCTGCTCGGCACGCTGTATCCGCTGGTGGGTGAAGCCTTCAACCTCGGCCGCATTTCGGTCGGCGCGCCCTACTTCGGCTTCCTGTTCATGCTGCTGATGACGCCGCTGGTGCTGGCGCTGCCGTTCGCGCCGCTGTCGCGCTGGGGCAAGGCCGACACCGCGATCTGGAAGCGCGCGCTCACGCGCATTGTCGGGCTCGCGGTGCTGGCCGGCATCGTCGGCTGGGTGCTGGGCGCGCGCGGTTTCATGCCGCTGCTGGGCGTGACCGCTTCGACTTATGTCATCGCGGGCACCGCGTTCTACGCCATCAAGCGCTGGAAGGAAGCGCCCGCGGGTCGCCGCTATCCGTTGGAAATGGCAGGCATGTTGTTCGCGCATGTCGGCGTGGGCGTGTTCATCGCCGGCGCGATCCTGACGCGCTCACTCAGCGTCGAGCAGGACGTCGCGCTGTCGCCGGGCGAAACCGCGCATGTCGCCGCCTATGATTTCCAGTTCAAGGGTGTCGGCGAGACGCAAGGCCCCAACTGGCTGGCGCAGCAGGGCACCGTGGAAGTTTCGAAGGACGGCAGTCCGGTCGTTACGCTGCACCCGCAGAAGCGCACCTACCCGCGCGGTCAGGTGCAGACGGAGGCCTCGATCCATCCGGGGGTGTTCCGCGACTTGTATGTGTCGCTGGGCGATCCGCTCGGAAACGGAGCGTGGGCGGTGCGCGTCTATGACAAGCCGTTCGTGCGCTGGATCTGGGCCGGTGGCCTGTTGATGATGGTCGGCGGTTTCTGCGCCGCAGCGGACAAGCGTTTCCGCCTTCGTCGCGAAGCCGGGCAACCCGAGGCAACGCCCGCGCTCCCCGCGTTACCCGCGGAACAGAATGCATGAACGCACGGCTGATTCCATTCGCCGTATTCGCGCTGATCGTGGCGCTGTTCGGTTTCGGCATCGTCTGGAACAACTATCACGATCCGCGTTACGTGCCTTCGCCGCTGATCGGCAAAGCCGCGCCGGCGTTCGACCTGCCGCGGCTGGAAGATCCCGCCCAGCACGTGCGCAAGGCGGACCTGCTCGGCAAGCCTTATCTCATCAACGTGTTCGCGAGCTGGTGCTTCGCCTGCGGCCAGGAGCACCCGGTACTGATGGCCTATTCGCAGAAGTTCGGCGTGCCGCTGATCGGCTACGACTACAAGGACCAGGCAGCCGATGCAAAAGCGTGGCTGGACGAGCATGGCAATCCGTATCATGAAGTGCTGGCCGATATCAGTGGTGCCACCGCGATCGACTTCGGCGTGTACGGTGCGCCGGAGACCTTCCTGGTGGATGGGCAAGGCATCATCCGCTACAAGCACATCGGCCCGCTGACGCCGGAGGTGATCGCGCGGGAACTCGATCCGGCGATCAAGGCCGTGCAGGGTGTGGCGCAATGAGCGACCGGATAAAAGCCGCTTTGAACCCCTCTCCCCTCGGGAGAGGGGCAGGGGTGAGGGTTCGGGCGGAGCGTGATGCTTCTGCGATGCCGAATCCTCATCCGGCCCTTCGGGCCACCACGGAGCTCTTGGCCAGGGATGGCAGCTCTCCCCGGAGGGAGAAGGGAAAGAGCGCAGGCCATTTCGCCCGATTGTTGATTATCGCGATACTGCTGTTCGCCGTCGTCCTGCCCGCCTTCGCGATTGATCCGCTGCCCTTCAAGGACGCCGCGCAGCGCCAGCGCTTCCAGCATTTGACATCGCAACTGCGCTGCATGGTCTGCCAGAACGAGAGCCTGGACGCGTCGAATGCGGATCTCGCCAAGGACCTTCGCCACCAGATCTTCGACATGATGCAGCAAGGCAAATCCGATGCGGAGATCAAGCAATATCTGGTCGCGCGTTACTCGGATTTCGTGCTGTACGACCCGCCTCTGAAGGCTTCGACCCTGCTGCTTTGGTTCGGCCCTGCGGCGCTGGTGCTGGGCGGCGGCATCGTGGTGCTGGTGCTGCTGCGGCGGCGCGCCAAACCTGCGGCACAAATCAAGGCAACCGCGGAAACGGGGGACGACTGGTGAACGTGTGGTTCTTCGTGATCGCGGCGCTGATGCTGGCCGCGGCGCTGATCTGCGTGCTGCTGCCGCTGGTGCGTGCCGGCCGCCGCAACGGCCGCGCGCGCATGCCTTTCATCGTGGCGCTGCTGATCGCATTCGCACTGCCGCTCGCTGCGATCGGACTGTATGCGTGGATCGGAACACCCGACGCGCTGCGCGCACCGGCAGCCGATGCGAACAAGATGGATTTCGCGCAGGCGACCGCGGAACTGCGTGCCAAGCTGCAACGCTCGCCCGATCATCCGGAAGGCTGGCTGCTGCTCGGGCAGGCGTACACGGCGATGAACCGCCCGGCGGACGCGCGCGACGCATACGGCTATGCGCTGAAACTCAAGCCCGATGATCCGGACATCATGATCGCTTTCGCGGAAGCCGACGCGCAGGCGCGCACCGATCATCGCATCGAGGGCGACTCGCGCAAGCTGCTGGAGCGCGCGGTCGCGCTCGCGCCTGATCATCAGCGCGGCCTGTGGCTGCTCGGTATCAGTGATTACCAGCTCGGCCATTTCGACGATGCCCTCGCGCACTGGAAACATCTGCTGACCTTGCTGCAACCCGGCTCGAATATCGCGAATGCGGTGGATGCGCAGATCGCGATGGCGCAGGCGCGCGCGCAAGGCAAGACGCAAGAGCAGGCCGAGGCGATCGCGCAAGCGAGGGCCGCACCCGCTGCCGCAACAGGCGTGAATGCCGAAGACGCGAATGCCGCGGATGCGGACGCGCCGTCTTCTGCCACGCTGAAGGTGCAGGTGAAGCTCGACCCGAAACTGGCCGGCAAGGTTTCACCCGATGACACGCTCTTCGTCTACGCACGCGCGGTCAACGGACCGCCGATGCCGCTGGCGGTGGCGCGCCTGAAAGCCTCATCATTGCCGGCGAGCGTCACGCTGACGGATGCGATGGCGATGACGCCGCAGTTGAAACTGTCGTCTTTCCCGCACGTGCAGGTTTCCGCTCGCATCAGCAAGTCAGGCAATGCGATGCCGCAGGCCGGCGATCTGGAAGCACAACCGATTCAAGTCGCAAGCGATGCGAAGCAGGCGGTGGCGCTACTGATCGACCGGGTACGCTGAGCGGCTTTTTCCGTTCGCACTGAGCCCTCGAAAGGCTCAGGACAGGCTGCGCTTGCGAAACGGACGGAGTCGAGGTGGCGTGTCCTTCGACTCCGGCCTTCGGCCTACGCTCAGGACGAACGATCATCGAACGCGGCTTGGCTCCAACGGACGTGTTTGGGTACCCTTGCGCGTTCCCCGTCCCACGCAGCGAACCCGATGGCCGACGCCCGCCAGTATTTCGACCTGCCCTCGCCTTACTTCATGAAGCGCGGCGGGGCGCTTACCGGCGCACGCCTGAGTTACGAAACCTGGGGCGAATTGAACGGCGCGCGCGACAACGCGGTGCTGATCCTGACCGGCCTCTCGCCGAGCGCGCATGCCGCGCGCAATGCAATGGACGACACGCCCGGCTGGTGGGAAGACATCGTCGGTCCCGGCAAGGCGCTGGATACGAACCGCTGGTTCGTGATCTGCGTGAACTCGCTGGGCAGTTGCAAGGGCTCGACCGGACCTGCTTCGACCAACCCGCAAACCGGGAAAATCTACCGGCTCGATTTTCCGGAACTGACGCTGGAAGACATCGGCAATGCCGCGTTCGAGCTGGCGCGCGGATTGGGCATCGAACGGCTCGCCGCACTGGTTGGCTGCTCGATGGGCGGCATGGCCGCGTTGGGGTACCTGATCCATCATCCCGGCGCCGCGCGCGCGCACATCAGCGTGTCGACCGCGCCACAGGCGCGGCCGTTCGCGATCGCGATCCGCTCATTGCAGCGCGAAGCGATCCGTCTCGATCCGAACTGGAACGAAGGCCACTATGACGCCGAACACTATCCGGAGGTCGGCATCAGCCTGGCACGCAAGCTCGGCGTGATCACTTATCGCTCCGCCATCGAATGGAGCGGCCGCTTCGGCCGCATCCGGCTGGAGCCGGACAAGCGCGAGGAAGAACCGTTCGGCGCGGAATTCCAGATCGAGTCGTATCTCAACGCGCACGCGCGCCGGTTCGTGCACGCCTTCGACCCGAATTGCTACCTGTACCTCTCGCGTGCATCCGACTGGTTCGACATCGCCGAGTACGCCGGGCCGGATGTGGGCGACGAACCGGGCGCGGCGGTGCGCAAGGCGCTATTGCGCATCAAGCTGCAGCGTGCGCTGGTGATCGGCGTGGAAACCGACATCCTGTTCCCGCTGGAACAACAGGAAGAGATCGCCGAAGGCCTGCGCGCCGGCGGCGCGGGAGTGGATTTCGTCGGACTGGATTCGCCGCAGGGGCACGACGCGTTCCTGGTGGATACGGAACGGTTCGGCGCAGCGATCGGCGCGTTCATGGCCACGCTGTAGCCCGGAGCGAAGCGGAATGGGGAACGGCTTCTTGGATTGCACACGGCGCGCCTCATCCGGGCCACTGCACGCTGCTACAATCCCAAATGCCTGAATGTCATCAGCACATGCCCATGCTCGCCGTTGATTTCCCCGGCCGCCGCAAACTGATCGAATCGCTGGATTCGGCGGTGGCGAAACCCGACACCGCGCAGGTCACGCGCGCGCTGCGCGATGCGCTGTGCCGGATGATCCGCTGTCCCGACGTCGCGCTGCCTTCCTGCGTATTCGAGCCTTGCGCCGATCACTACGCGCGCCGCGAGCTGTACCGCAGCGACGAGCACGGCTACTGCGTGGTGGCGATGACGTGGAGCCCGGGCCAGGGCACGCCGATCCACGATCACCATGGCATGTGGTGCGTGGAAGGCGTCTGGCACGGCGAGCTGGAAGTGGTGCAGTACGAACTGCTGGAACACGACGAGCGCCGCTACCGCTTCCGCCCCGCCGGCGCCATCCAGGCCGGACCCGGCTCCGCCGGGAGTTTGATCCCGCCGCACGAATACCACACCATCCGCAATCCCAGCGACGAATCCGTCACGGTCAGCCTGCACATCTACCAGGACCGCATGACCTGCTGCTCGGTGTTCGAGCCGGCCGGCAATGAGTGGTACACCCGCGGCGAGCGGGCCCTTCCGCAGGACAACACGCACTGACGCACATGGCGGATATCCGGCTGGATCATGCTGTTGTGCCTTCACGCGATCGCAAGTCGGGCGCGGCTCTGCTGGCGGAGCTCCTGGGCGTGCCGTGCGCAGCGGAGACCGCGGTCGGTCCGTTCTCGCCGGTCTACGTCAGTGACGACCTGACCCTCGACTTCGCGCAGGCCGAAGGCCCGTTCCCGCTGCTGCATTTCTGCTTCCGCGTCGATGATGCGGACTTCGACGCCATCCTCGCGCGCATCCGCGAAAAAGGCATCGCGTTCCGCAGTCGGCCGATGGGCGAAGCGGACATGCAGGTCAACACGCGCGACGGCGGCCGCAGCGTGTACTGGAACGAACCCGACGACCACGTCTGGGAAATCCTCACCGTGAGCTACGCCCGACAACCCGCGCCCTGATGCTCGCCTGCATCGAACGCTTGGCTTCCGATCCACGTTCCCGCATACTTTGCGGCCCGCTGCCGAAGTGGCGGAATTGGTAGACGCAGTGGACTCAAAATCCACCGCCCTTAAAAGCGTGTGGGTTCGAGTCCCACCTTCGGCACCACGCATTCCAGAGTCCCGCCACGAGCGGGACTTTCGCTTTTCGCGATCCGCAAAAAGGGCCGCTTGCGCGGCCCTTCTGTCTCCTGAGGGGGAAGAGCTCCCCGGGCGGTTACTGCGTGCTGCCTGCGTCAGGCTGCAGCATGTGCGGATCGCACCGATCCGGGGACCACGAACCTGAAGCCCCGGGGTGCGCGGCGCAGACCCTCCCGTCGGCCCCTGCTGCACAGACGTCAATGTTGCTGGTCGGCCGTCGTCGGCCTCTCTGCACATTGCAGGAACTCGGCGCGGCTCAGCTTGCCGTCACCATTCGTATCGCAACCCGGAAAGCGCTGGCCGCTGTCGCCATTGGCGACGAACTCATCCCGCGAAAGGAACTCGTCGCTGTTGGCATCCAGGTGGGAAAACATCCGGTTGGCTTCGTCTGCGCTCATGCCCGATGCCAATCCATTGCCGGAATTCACCATGCCGCTCCCCGGCTTGCTGCCCGCCTCAGTGGCCGGCACTTGCCTGGTTTGATCGGTAGGGGTGGTCTGCTGAGGTGTCTGCGCCGAAGCGCCGGCCGCCAATCCCGCCAACGCGATGCCGCAGAAAATCGTCGTGATGTATCGCATGATTGCTCCTTGTCTGATGGACAGCCAAGGCATGGCAGGCTTCATGCCAAGCGCGCGGGCGTGAAGTCGCGGGGTCGTGCACCCCGGCGTTGCATGCACGCGAAAAAATTTCACGCAGCGGTGACGGATTACCTTCGTGTCGCTTGTCAACTCTCGATCCGGAGATCCGCTACAGCTCACGCACGATGCGAAATCCCACTCTGCCGCTGCGGGCCGTATTCGGCGCCGCCTGCCGATAAGCCGAGCGGTCCTGCTCGGGCGCACTGCCCCAGGAGCCGCCGCGGATCACGCGTTCATCGCAGCCGGGGTTCACCCACGCGCTGCCGTCGCGCGGCGCGCGCGTGTAGTTCTCATGCCAGCAGTCGGTGACCCATTCGGACACGTTGCCGTCGATGTCGTAGATGCCGAACGGATTCGCGGCGAAGCTCATCACTGGTGCCGGGCCCCAGTAGCCATCGTCGTAATCGTGGAAGGCATTCGACCAGCTGCGATGCGAAGGCGAGCGATCGCCGCTGCCGGTGAGGTTCTCCACCGGCGTGGTCGGTGTGCCGTCGCCCCACCAAAACGGCGTGGAGGTCCCGCCGCGCACGGCGTATTCGAATTCGGCCTCGCTGGGCAGGCGGTAGTGCTTGCCGGTGCGCTGCGACAGCCACTGCACGTAAGCCTGCGCATCGTTCCAGGAGATATTCACCACCGGATCGTTGTCGTGCGCGCGCTTGCCGGAATAATCGTCCTGCCAGTCGGCGCTGGACACGGTCTGCATGCGTCCGCTGTTCTCGTCATACACCGAGGCCCCGCCCAGCTTGACGGAGTCCGGCACGTAACCCGACGCGCGCACGAATTCGCGGAACTGCGCGACGGTCACTTCGCTGCGGCCGATCGCGAAACCTTTCGCGATATCCACTTCGTGCTGAGGCTGTTCGGCACTGGCGTGACCGCGCTCGTTGAGCGGCGACCCCATCTGGAACGTGCCCAACGGCACCACCACCATCGCCGGCGCGGTGCCTACGAGATCAAGATAGCGATCGGAAATCACCTCGCCTGGACGATAACTCGCATAGGTGCGCGCATCGCTGATCCGCTGCAACAACGTTTGCACGTCGGTGTTGTCGGCCAGCTTCTGCGCCTGCTCCGCCAGCGTCTGCGCAAGCGCGAGATTGCCCGCGTCCAGCGCCGAGTGCGCCTGCGCCAGAAGGCTGGCGCCGCGTTGACCGCGCATCGCCAGCACGCGCGCGCGCGTATCGGCCAGCGCCGCGGAAGACGGCAGGATCGCCGCTGCGTCTTCCAGCGCCGCGTCGACCCCGGCGTCGTTGTTCTGCGCGGCGGCGGTGAGCGCACGATCCAGCGCCGCGCGCTGCACCTGTTCCAGCCCCTGCCGCGCCACCGCGTTTTCCGGATCGAGCGTCAACACCTTCCGGTACAGTGCGAGCGCATTGTTTTCCCCGGGCCCTTCCATGCGGCCCTGCTGCATGTAGGTGGCGGCCTGCTCGACCAGCGGACGCACCTTGTCGGCAGCGTTGATGCGCAGCGCCAGGCTCTGCGCATCGGCGGTCGCACCGGGCACGCGCTTCAGCGCGGCGAGATCGTCACGCGCGGCATCCAGATCGTTCGTCGCCAGCGACTGCAAGGTATCGGCGACCAGCCGCGCATGCACGTTGGAGAGCGCGGCGCGCACGTGCGCGTCGTTCGGGTCCATTGCCATCGCCTGCAACACCAGGGTCACCGCGCTTTCTTCGCCGGGACCATTGAGATTGCCCACGGCCGCGGCCTTGTCGGCCTGCGCCAGCAGTGCCCCGATCGCGGCATTGCCGCCCTTCGTGCTGAACGTGCTGCCGCGCGCGCGCTGCGCGATCACCGCCGAGGGCGCCAGCGAGATCGGCGGGCCGGCTTGCAGTTCGGATTCGGCCGGAATCAGTGCGCGGTGGTTGAGCCCCTGCGTCGCCACGTTGGTCTGCAACGCCTCGGGTACACGCGTGGCGCTTTCCGGCACGTGCAGCGCCTGCGGAAAAAACCGGTACACCAGCGCAAACAGCAGCAAGGCCACGCCGATCGCGCCGCCGATTGCATGCTGGCGAGTGAAGGTTTGCGGGGCGGGCATCGGAAGTATCCGGAATTGCTGTTATCGTGATCTGTCCACCATAGCAAAGTCGCGCCCTTCGGCAAGCCCGCGCAGGAGTATATGGAACCCCATCACGCAACCGGCGGATCTCCCGCATGAGCGCCCCCTGGATCGCCGAGGGCCCGACCCTCGCCACGTGGCTCGGCGGCATCGCCGGAAGCGGCGCGATCGGACTCGACACCGAGTTCATGCGCCGCGACACCTTCTACGCGAAGCTGGCGCTGATCCAGGTCGCCGCCGAGGGCCGTTGCGTGTTGGTGGATCCGCTGGCGTTCGATTGCGCGCCCGGCGTTCGCCAACTCGTTGGAGGGCGGTTGTGCGTGATGCACAGCGCCAGCGAAGACGTGGACGCGCTGGCACCCTTGCTCGGTGACACACCGCTGAACCTGTTCGACACCCAGATCGCCGCGGCCATGTGCGGGCTTGGATTCGGCCTGAGCTACCAGCGGCTGATCGCACTGCTGCTGGAGATCGAGATTCCCAAGGACGAGACGCGCTCGGACTGGCTGCGCCGTCCGTTGAGTGCGGCGCAGCTGGAATACGCCGAGCAGGACGTGGTGCACCTGCACGAATTGCATGCCTTGCTTGCCGAACGGTTGCGCGAACGCGGAAGGCTCGCATGGCACGCGCAGGATTGCGCACGGCTGGCAGCACGCGCGCATCGCGCGGAGGCGGACCCGCAACCGCAGCGCGCGTTCCGCAGCGCCGCCGGCTGGCCGCGTGCGCGACAGGCGCTGCTGCGGCGGATACTCCTCTGGCGCGAGCGCGCGGCCCGCACGCTCGACAAGCCACGCTCATGGCTGCTCGATGATCCCGCCATGCTGTCGCTCGCGCAGCAGCCGCCGTCATCCTCGAATGAATTGTTCGAACGCACCCGCGGCCTGCGTTCGCTGCGATCTGCCCCACGCGCGGAATTGTTCGAACTGCTGCGCACCCCGGTGAGCGAAACCGAGCTGGCCGAAACCGCACCGGTTCCCCCGGCACCATCGGGCGCAGCCAAAGCCGCGGTCACTGCGATGAAACTCGCGGCCGACGCGATCGCCCTGGAACTGGACCTGCCCGCCGGCCTGCTCTGCCCGCGCCGTGCGTTGGAGGAATACGTTACCGCGCACGCATGGCCCGAGGCACTGGCCGGCTGGCGCCGCGAACTGCTGGAGCCCGCACTGGCATCGAAGCTGCCGGGGTGAACGGAACGCTTGGCGCGCGCGCCCGCTCCCGCTACCATCTGCGGTGCGCGCGGGCCGCACCACCGGGTTCCGGCGCGCAAATCCGAATCGTGGGGCGGTAGCTCAGCTGGGAGAGCGTCGCGTTCGCAATGCGAAGGTCGGGAGTTCGATCCTCCTCCGCTCCACCATTTCACTCGGTACGAAACCGCGCCTCGAGCGCGGTTTTTTTGTTGTACCTCGAAATGAGGAATCCGGAGGCACCTGCCATCCGGATTTCGGTCGCTGACGTTTCAGGACGGATTACCGCAACGCATTCGCCACCGCCGGGGCAAGGCTCGCCATGAACGCCTCCACCTGCGCGGTGTAATCAGAATGTTCGCCCAACCGTTCGTTGATTTCCCCATGACTGAGGTTTTCCGGCAGCACGCGCGCTTGCGTGCCATAGCTGCGCGCCTTGTCCACGAACGCTTGCGCCTGCGGGCAGGAATCGCTGCGGCGCGATGAGCACACTGCGAGGAACGGCGCGATCTTCGAATGCAGTTGAACGATTGGCGAGGCGGCATCCCAGAATGCCGGGTCGCTGCCGAACGCGCGGTCGTAAAGCGGAAAGTGATGGCCACGCATGATCTGCGTGACATTGAAGACCGCACTGTCCAGTGCGATCGTGCCGAGCCATGGTTGCGCGCCGAGCGAAGTCGCCATCGAGGGTTCCGCACTGATCAGCGAAACCAGGTGCGCGCCGGCGGAATGGCCCATCAGGATGAACTTGCGCGGATCGCCGCCCCACTCCGCCGCGTGCTGCTGCGCATAGGCGAGTGCTCGCGCCACGCTGCGCGCTTGTTGCACCGGATCGGTCTTCGGCAACATCGGGTAATTCACGGAAATCAGCACGAAGCCGCGCGGCACCCAGCGGGTCAGTTTGTTCTGCACCATGTTGTTCATGGCCTTGTCGCCGCGCTGCCAACCGCCGCCGTGCACCAGCAGGATCACCGGCGCGGCGTGCGCCTGCGCGGGAATGTAGACGTCCATGCGCTGCTGCGGATCGCCGCCATAGGCGACATCGCGCTCCACGCGCGCGTCCGGGGGCAAGGTGATTTCCTTGCCGTAGCGCTGCGCACTGCCGTCGCGATATTGCATCAGCCGATCGCGCAAGGCTCCGGCTTGCGCGGCACCGAATCCGAACAGTGGAATGGTCAAACCCAACGCGATGATCCTCCTCGTGATGCGCATCTGTTTCTCCATGCTCGCGCGCAGAATTCCTGGCGCCTGCAAGGGAAACGCTGCTGGACAAAATCCGCTTACAAGTCGAGCCGACGATGAGCCACAGCCGCGCGACATCCACCACCGGCCTTGATCGCGAAAGCGGATGCACCGGGTTCCGGCTTTCGCCGGGATGACTCGGCTGGTCTATCCGGTGGGCCCGCCGAGGATCGGAAGAATTGCGCCGCTGATGTAGCTCGCGCACGCCGGCGCGGCGAGGAACACGTACGCCGGCGCGATTTCTTCCGGCTGCGCCGGGCGGCCCATCGCGCTCTGCTTGCCGAAGTCCTTCACCTTTTCGGCAGGCTGGTCTGCGGGATTGAGCGGCGTCCATACGGGGCCGGGTGCGACCGCATTCACGCGAATGCCCTTGTCCACGAGATTGGCGGCGAGCGATTTCGTGAAAGCGTGGATGCCGCCCTTGGTCATCGAGTAATCGAGCAGGTGCGGGTTGCCGAACAGCCCCGTTTCCGAACCGGTATTGATGATGCTGCCGCCTTCGTGCAAGTGCGGCAGCGCGGCTTTCGCCATGTGGAAGTAGCCGTACAGATTCGTGTGCAGCGTCTCGTCGAAATGTTCTTCGGTGATGTCTTCCAGCTTTTCGGCGTGGCTCTGGAACGCGGCGTTGTTGACCAGGATGGACAGCTTGCCGAACTCGTCCACCACCTGCGCCACGGCGGATGCGCAGAACGCCGGATCGGTGACGTCGCCCTTGATCAGCATGCACCGGTGGCCTTCGTTCTCGACGGCGGTCCCGGTCTCCGCGGCATCCTTGTCCGAGCTGAGATAAACGATGGCCACGTCCGCGCCTTCGCGTGCGAACAGCACGGCCACCGCGCGACCGATGCCGGAATCGGCGCCGGTGATCAGCGCGGTCATGTCCTTCAGTTTTCCGCTGCCCTCGTAATCGGGCGCGAGATATTCCGGACGCGGTTCCAGCTCGCTCTCGATGCCGGGCTTTTGCTGATGCTGTTGCGGCAGCGGATTGCGCGGATGCCGACGCGGGCCGGCCTGCGCGCTCTTGTGCGACTTGCCCGAGCCCGCAGCCTTGCGCGCACTGCGCCTGCGATCGTTGCGGTCGGTTTCGGACTGGATCTTGCGCTGTCTGGCCAGCGTCGCCTTGCTCTGCTTGCTCATGATGCTTCCTGCATGCGCGTGCGATGCCGCGAGTCTCGGCGAGCGCGCGTCGTTGCAGCGTAAACAGCGGCGTCAGTGACGCTCCTCCGCCGCCTCGACCTGTTCGGTGCGCTCCTTCAACCGGCGCTCGTACTCATCCAGCATCTTGTTGATGTCGTCCGGCGCCTGCTCCGCCAGCTTGCGGTAGTGCCGACGCAAGCGTTCGAGCGTGGCGTCATCCAGATCCTCCAGATCGAGCATCGCATTGTTGGCCATCCGGGTGGCACGGATCAGCTCATCCAGCTTGGCCTGCATGGCGGTGGTGTCGCGGTTCTGGGTGTTCTGGATCAAAAACACCATCAGGAAAGTGACGATGGTGGTCCCGGTGTTGATCACCAGTTGCCACGTATCGCTGAAGTGGAAGATCGGACCGAGCACGGCCCAGCCGACCACGACCAGCAGCGCCAGGCCGAAGATCGCCGGTGTTCCAGAAGCGTGCGCCACCCACTGCGCGAAGCGCGAGAACGGTGAGACATGCACACGATGTTCTTCCGGCGCGCGCATGACTATCCCCGCTTGCAGACCGTGATGGTGCCATTGGCTTCGAGAATGGCCTGACCGATTTGCTCGTGGGTCAGGCTGTGCTTGCGCAGCACGCCTTCGAAGGTTCCTGCCGGCACATTGCATTTCTTCAGCACGTCATGGAACACCACGCCGTCGCGCGCAATCAGCACGGGTTTGCCATCGAGCAGCTGCTCCACGGGCTTGAAGCGGGCGGACAGGAACGCGCTCACGAAATCCAGCAACAGCAGTACTACGACCACCAGCAGCCCGCCGAGCACCGATTTGTCGTCGCCGAGCAGGGCCGAACGCACCGCGCTGCCAAGCACGATCACCACCACCAGATCGAAGATGCTCAGTTCGCCGACCGTGCGTTTTCCGGACAGACGCAACAGGACCAGCAACGCGACATAGACGATCGCCGCGCGGCACACCAATTCCCAGGCCGGTACACCAAGGGTGAACATCTCATGCATGGCGGGTCTCCTCGATTGTCCACCTCACACTCGAGTACGTTGCATCGCCGACCCGCGGGCTAGCTGCGCGAACGCGAACCCCTGCGGGCGCTCGTGCGCCTGCGGCCGCCCCTTCGCACGCCGACCTTTGTCGCCCCGCGCTTGACCGAAGCACCGGATTTACGCGCAGCGCTTGCCCGTTTGCGAGACGAGCCCGACTTCTTCGAAGCCGACTTGCGGCCCGACGAGGATTTGCTGGCGGAAGAAGCCTTGCGGCCCGTCCGCGACTTGCCGCTGGCGCTGCTCTTGCGGCCGCTGCCCTTGCGCGCGGAAGATTTGCTCGCATGCTTGCCGCCGGCCTTCTTTGCGCTCTTGCGGGCTGGTGACTTCCTTGCGGAAGACTTCTTCGCAGCGCCGTGCTTGCGGCCGCTGCCGGATTTCTTGCCGCCCTTGTCTTGTTTGTTCACGGTTCGCCAGGCGCGCTCCTCGGCTTCGTCTTTCGAAACGCCTCGCTCCTCGTAGCCTTCCTCGATGTGCTGCGCCTTGCGCTTCTGCTTGCCGGTGTAGCTGGATTTGTCTCCGCGCGGCATGACCTGTCCTCCTTGGCAGTGGAACGGAACGCAAAGCATCATTGTGTGCGCGCTGTTGAGGACATGTGATGAAAATGCGTGCCCCACTGCGTGATCCACCACGAATTGCACTTGGCATTACAATCGCGTCGGGCCCCGTAGCTCAGTTGGATAGAGCGTCCCCCTCCTAAGGGGAAGGTCGCACGTTCGAATCGTGTCGGGGCCGCATTACTTCAAATCGAAAACTCAGGCGAAAGCGCCCCTGAGGTTCAACGGATTTCGCAAGCGACACGTCGAGGGCCAGCTGTCACGTTCCCGCCGGCGTGGTCGCATGTTGGAATCGTGTCGGGGCCGCACCTACTGTGCCCAACCTGCAAAGGCCTCCGTTCACCCGGGGCCGCATCAAGTCGCCTGCTACAATGCGCGGCTACCTCGCGCACGTACCGCGGCGCACAAGCTCAGGAGCCCCCATGTCCCACGCCATCCTGCAAGCCCTCGGATTGGGCGAAAGCCATTCCGGCACGTATCTCGGCCACGGCGAGTGGTCGCAGACCAACGACGCCGGCGCGATCGAGTCGCTCAATCCCGCCACCAACGACGTACTCGCGAAAGTGCACGCGTCGAGTGCGCAGGATTACGAAACCATCGTCAAGCGCGCGCAGACCGCATTCGAAACCTGGCGCAACACGCCGGCGCCGCGCCGCGGCGAGGCCGTGCGCCTGTGCGCGGAAGCGCTGCGCGCGCACAAGGATGCGCTGGGCTCGCTGGTCGCGCTGGAGATGGGCAAGATCAAGCCGGAAGGCGATGGCGAAGTGCAGGAGATGATCGACATCGCCGACTTCGCCGTCGGCCTGTCGCGCCAGCTGTACGGCCTCTCGATGCATTCAGAGCGCCCCGGCCATCGCATGTACGAGCAGTGGCATCCGCTGGGGCTGGTCGGCATCATCAGCGCATTCAACTTCCCGGTCGCGGTGTGGAGCTGGAACGCGTTCGTTGCGGCGGTCTGCGGCAACATCTCGATCTGGAAACCCTCGCCCAAGACGCCGCTGTCGGCGATCGCTTCCATGCAGATCTGCAACCAGGCGCTGAAGGCCGGCGGTTTCCCGGACATCTTCTTCCTGTTCAACGATGCGGGCACGGAACTCTCGAAGAAGTTCGTGGACGACCACCGCGTCGCGCTGATCAGCTTCACCGGTTCCACCGCGGTCGGCCGCGAAGTCGGCGCGCGCGTGGCGCAGCGCATGGGCCGTCCGCTGCTGGAGCTCGGCGGCAACAACGCGATCATCGTGGACGAGAGCGCCGACCTGAAACTCGCGATCCCCGCGATCGTGTTCGGCGCGGTCGGCACCGCCGGCCAGCGCTGCACCACCACCCGGCGGCTGTTCGTGCACCAGGCCATTTACAACGACGTGCTGGCGAAATTGCGCAACGCCTATGCGCAGGTGCAGAAGAAGATCGGCGACCCTACGAGGCCCGAGACGCTGATGGGTCCGCTGATTGATGCCTCCGCGGTGAAGCGCTTCAGCGATGCCGTCGAGAAGGCGAAAGCCTCTGGCGGCAAGGTCGAGGCCGGCGGCGCGACACTCGACGGCAACGGCAACTTCGTGCAGCCGACCATCATCAGCGGCGTACGCAATGATGATCCGGTGGTGCAGACCGAAACCTTCGCGCCGATCCTGTACGTGATGCCGTTCGAAACACTCGATCAGGCGATCGCGATGCAGAATGCGGTGCCGCAAGGCCTGTCGTCCTCGATCTTCACCAACAACGTGAAGTCGTCCGAGCGCTTCCTTTCCGCAGTCGGTTCCGACTGCGGCATCGCCAACGTAAACATCGGCACTTCCGGCGCGGAGATCGGCGGCGCGTTCGGCGGCGAGAAGGAGACCGGCGGCGGCCGCGAATCCGGCTCCGACGCATGGAAGGTGTACATGCGCCGGCAGACCAACACGATCAACTGGTCGGACTCGTTGCCGCTCGCGCAAGGGATCAAATTCGACCTGTGAGGACGCCGATGCCATTCGACTTCTCCGGCTACCGCGTGATCGTCGCCGGCGGCAGTCGCGGCATCGGGCGCGCCGTGGCGCTGGCGTTCGCGGGTTCGGGCGCCGCGGTGTCCATCTGCGCGCGTGGTGCGGGAGCGCTGGAAGAAACGCGCAATGCAATGGCTGCACTCGGTGCGGTCACCCATGCACAGAGCTGCGATCTCGGCGATCCGCAGGCGATCAGCACCTACATTGAAGCCGCCGCTGCGGCGCTCGGCGGCATTGATGTGCTGGTCAACAACGCTTCGGGTTATGGCTTCGGCGAAGATGACGAATCCTGGCTCGCCGATTTCAATATCGACCTGATGTCCGCTGTGCGCGCATCGCGCGCGGCGTTGCCGCACCTCAGGCAGTCGCCACAAGGCAGCATCCTGCACACCAGCTCGATCGCGGCGTTCCATCCGCGCCGCAGCGGGCCGCCTTACGCGGCGATGAAAGCTGCGGTCAGCCACTACACCACTTCGCAAGCGCTCGAACTTGCCGAGCATCGCATCCGCGTCAACGCCATCGCGCCGGGCTCGATTGAATTCGCGGGCGGCGTATGGGATCGCGTCAGGCAGGAGGATCCGCCGCGTTACGCCGCGGTGCGCGACAGCATTCCGTTCGGCCGCTACGGGACGCCGGAAGAAGTGGCGCAAGTCGCGCTGTTTCTGGCATCGCCGAGTGCCGGCTGGATCACGGGCCAGACACTGTGCGTGGACGGCGGCCAGGGCCTCAACGGGTAGCCATGTACGAGCGGATCCGTCCACTGCTGTTTGCGCTGGACGCGGAAACCGCGCATCGCTGGACCTTGTACGGCCTCGGCGTCGCGCAGCGCAGCGGGTTGACGCGGATGGTGGCGCACGCGCCGCCGCGGGATCTTCCGGTGCGCGCGTTCGGATTGGAGTTTCCAAATCCGGTCGGCCTGGCCGCGGGTCTGGACAAGAATGGCGAGCACCTGGACGCGCTCGGCGCATTGGGTTTCGGTTTCATCGAAATCGGCACCGTCACGCCCAGGCCGCAACCGGGCAATCCGCGCCCGCGCATGTTCCGCCTCCCCGAGCGCGAAGCGATCATCAACCGGCTCGGCTTCAACAACGATGGCGTGGATGCGCTGCTGCGCAACGTGCAGCGCACGAGCTGGCGCGGCGTGCTGGGCATCAACATCGGCAAGAACGCCGTCACGCCCAGCGAGCGCGCGATCGAGGATTATCTCTTTTGCCTCGAGCGCGTGTATCCGCTGGCGTCCTACATCACGATCAACATTTCCTCGCCGAACACCAAAGGCCTGCGCGACCTGCAAGGCGCGGACGAATTGCCGCGCCTGCTCGGCGCGTTGCGCGAGCGGCATGTGCAACTGGCGTCGCAACATCGCGCGCGCAAGCCGCTGCTGCTGAAGATCGCACCCGATCTGGATGGATCGCAGATGGATGCGATCGCAACCGCGGTGCTGGACGCCGGCGTGGATGGACTGATCTGCACCAACACCACGATTGACCGTTCCGCCATGGCGGGCGAGCCGCTGGCGAACGAAGCCGGCGGGCTTTCCGGCAAGCCGCTGTTCGAGAAGTCCACCGCGATCCTGCGTGGCATGGCCCAGCGCATTGCCGGCAGGATTCCTTTGATCGGGGTCGGCGGCATCCTGAGCGGCGACGACGCCGCCGGTAAGCTCGACGCCGGCGCCACACTGGTGCAAATCTACACCGGCATGGTGTATCGCGGTCCGTGGCTGCTGACGGAGTGCGTCGAGGAAATCCGCCGCCGGCTCGATGCAGATTGAACTTCTGGCCCGGCGAGCCATCCCCGTGCTGAGGTATCGAAGCACAAGTAGACAAATTCAGCGTTCGCCATTCGATACTTCAGGGCTGACGGATTGGGACCGACTCCGTGATCGATCATTCCAGCGCAGCAACTTCCCAAGTTGACCTCGGCGGCTATGCGCTCCGCGAAGACGCGTCGTTGCGCGCGCGCAACACGCTGCGGGTGGATGCACGCGCCACGCTGCTGGCGGAAGTGCGCGATGCCGCCGCCTTGCCCAAGCTGTTCAGTTGGCCCGCGGTGCGCGACATGCGCAAGCTGGTGCTGGGCGAAGGCAGCAACGTGCTGTTCGCCGGCGATTTCGACGGTCTGATCGTCACGCTGAAAACCGGCGGCATCGAAATCCGCGGCGAAGATGCAAGTTCTGCGCGCGTGCGCATCGGCGGCGGCGAACACTGGAACGACGTGGTGCGCTGGTCGCTCGCGCATGGTCTGTGCGGGCTGGAAAACCTCAGCCTGATCCCCGGCACCGCGGGCGCCGCGCCCGTGCAGAACATCGGCGCCTACGGCGTGGAATTGGAGACGTTCGTACACGCGGTCGAAGCGTTCGACCTGCGTGAACATCGCACCGTTGCGTTCGCCGGAAACGAGTGCTCTTTCGCCTACCGCGACTCGCGCTTCAAGCGAGAACCGGATCGCTGGCTGATCACTTCGCTGGAACTGGACCTTCCCAAATCACGCGAACCGATGCTGGATTATTCCGGCGTGCGCGAGGAACTCGCTGCGATGAATGTCGCCGGAAAGCCGGATTCCGCGCAGGTCGCCGAAGCCGTGGTGCGGCTGCGCACGCGCAAGTTGCCCGACCCCGCGCTGATCCCGAACGCCGGCAGTTTCTTCAAGAATCCGGTCCTGGCCCGCGAGCATGCGGACGCGCTGAAGCGCCAGCACCCCGCCCTGCCGCTTTGGCCGGTTGACGATTCGCATGCCAAACTGTCTGCCGCGTGGCTGATCGAAGCGGCAGGATTCAAGGGCGCGCGCGCGGGTGACGCCGGCATCTCCGAACGCCATGCGCTGGTATTGGTGAACCATGGCGGCGCGACCGGTGCGCAATTGTGGGCGCTGGCGCAGAGCGTGCGCGAAGGCGTGAATGCGCGCTTCGGCGTGATGCTGGATCCGGAACCGCGGATCATAGGCGCGCTTTAGGCCATGCCGTGGGCACCTCCCGGTGGTCCCCGCCCCACCCTTTCCCGCGTGGTGAGAGGGAGCCAAGTGCGTAGCGCTTGGCGGATGAGGGGTAGTTATCGTTTCGGACAAGGAATGCTTCCATGAACTTCCGTCTGCTCAAACTGTTGCTCCTCTCGCTGCTGATCGGCGCGCTTTCGCCAGTCGCGCTCGCCAGGGCGCCGGCCGCCGGCCAACCCACCGTCACCCGCGCGACCCTGGACAACGGCCTGCGCGTGGTGATCGTGCGCGACACGCTTTCCGCCATGGTGACCACACAGATCACTTATCTGGCCGGCGGCTACGAAACGCCGAAAGGTTTCCCCGGCACCGCGCACGCGCTGGAACACATGATGTTTCGTGACGCCAAGGGCCTGACCGGTGCGCAGTTGAACGAGATGACCGGCAAGATGGGCGGGGACAACAACGCCTTCACCACGGCGGATGCGACGCAGTATTACTTCGTCGCGCCGGCGCAGTACCTGGACATCCTGCTGCACATCGAATCCACGCGCATGCGCGGCGCGCTGCTGACCGCCAAGGACTGGGACGCCGAGAAAGGCGCGATCGAACAGGAAGTCTCGCGCGATATTTCCGATCCGGGCTTTCTGGCCTTCCAGAAGGCCGAGACCGCGCTGTACGCCGGCACCGGTTACGAATTCGATCCGCTCGGCACCCGGCCTTCGTTCGACAAGACCACGGCCAACGTGCTGCACAGTTTTTATGACAACTGGTACGTGCCGAACAATGCGATCCTGGTGATCGTCGGTGACGTGGATCCGCAGGCCACGCTGGAAAAGGTCAGGACGCTGTTCGGAAAAATCCCCAGCCACCCCACGCCGGAAGCCACCCCCGTGGTGCTGCAACCGGTGAAGCCGCAGACGATCCGCAGCAGCACGCCGCAGGGCACCGGCACGGTGCAATTCCTGTATCGCATGCCGGGCATGCGCAGCGACGACAACGCTGCGGTGCAGATCCTAATGGACGTGCTAGACAACCCGCGCAGCGGATTGTCGGAACTCGCCGCGCAAGGCAAGGTGCTGAGTGCGGATGCGCAACTGCAACCCTTCACGCGCGGCGGCATCGGCGCGCTGGAAGTCGGTTTCCCCAAGGGCGGTGATTCGAAGCAGGCGCAGCAACATCTGCAGGACGTGGTGGACGCGCTGCTGAAGCATGGCGTTTCGCCGGAACTGGTGGAAGCCGCCAAACGCGCGGAGGCCGCGCAGGCCGAGTTCGAGAAGAACAGCGCGGTGACGCTGGCCAGCGCATGGTCGCAGGCGCTGGCATGGCAGGGACTGGATTCACCGGAACAGGCGCAGGCGCAACTCGCGAAAGTCACCGTCGCGGACGTCAACCGCGTCGCGCGCGAATACCTCAAGGACGGCGCGCGCATCACCGTGGTGCTCACGCCCAGCGACAGCGGCGAACGCCCGCCGGAAAGCGCGGGCTTCGGCGGCAGCGAAAAATTCGCCGGCAACGACAAGCTCGATGTGCCGCTGCCGGATTGGGCCATGCAATCGCTGGGCAAGCTGGAAATGCCCCACTGGACGCTCGATCCGGTTTCGATGAAGCTCGCCAACGGCATCACCCTGATCGTGCAGCCGGAAACGATCAGCAAGACCATCACCGTGGTCGGTCATATTGACCACGATGACCACATGCAGGAACCCGAAGGCCAGGACGGTGTGGGCCGCGTGCTCGACTCGTTGTTCGATTACGGCACCACGACCCTCGATCGCAACGCCTTCCACAAGCAACTGGATGCGATCGCGGCCACTCAGTCCGGCGGCGCGGACTTCGCGCTCGCGGTGCCCAGCGATGCCTTCGACGAGGGCATGCGGCTGCTGGCCGACAACGAGCTGCATCCGGCGTTGCCGCAGGCCGCATTCAAGATCCAGCAGCAGACGCTGGCGCGCACGCTGGCGGGCGAGTTGCAATCGCCGCAATACAAGATGTTCCGCGCGCTGAAGGAAGGCCTGCTGCCGAAGGGCGATTCGGGCCTGCGCCAGGCCACCCCGTCGAGCGTCAACGCGCTCACTTTGCAGAACGTCAAGGATTACTTCGGGCAAACCTACCGGCCCGACATGACCACCCTAGCGATTGTCGGCGACATCACGCCGGATCAGGCCAGGGCCGCAGTCGAGAAGTATTTCGGCGCATGGAAAGCGAGTGGCCCGAAGCCCGACGTGATCCCGAAACCCGTCCCGCTGAATCCGCCCGGCTACACCGTCGTGCCCAACCCGTTCGCCTCGCAGGATCAGGTGCTGATCGGGCAGACGCTGGACTTGAACCTGCACGATCCGGATCGCTACGCGCTCACGCTCGGCAACGATGTGCTGGGCGGCAATGGTTTCGCATCGCGGCTGATGGTGGACGTACGCGTCAAGCACGGCTACGCGTACGGCGCAGGGTCGGGCATGCAGTTCGACCGCTCGCGTTCGATCTTCTACGTGCAGTACGGCAGCGATCCGGACAAGGTCGCGCCGGTCAATCAGCTCGTGCTCGACAACGTCCTCGCCATGCAAACCACGCCGGTGACAGCGACCGAGCTGGACAACGCGCGCCAGTACGAGATCCGTTCGATCCCGGTGGAAGTGTCATCGGTGAACCGCATCGCGCGCGCGCTGCTCAACTGGAGCTACAAGGGCGAGCCGCTGAACCAGCCGATGGTCGCGGCGGATCACTACCTGAACCTCAGCGCGCAACAGGTGCAGGATGCCTTCAGGAAATACCTGCGGCCGAAAAACCTGGTACAGGTGGTGCAGGGGCCGGCGCCGGCCAGGCACTGACGCCACGCAAAACAATCAGACGGTCGGCGCGGCCAACGGCGGCGCCGGACGCGCAGGCGGGCGGATGTCCGGCAGAAACGCCGCGAGCACCCCGAGCAGCGGCAGGAATGCGCAGATCTGGTAGACGAAGCCGATGCCATAATGATCGGCGATCACGCCGAGCACCGCCGCGCCGATGCCGCCCATGCCGAACGAGAATCCATAGAACAGACCCGACATTACGCCGATGCGGTGCGGCACCATGTCCTGCGCGTACACGATGATCGCCGGAAACGCGGACGCAATGCCGATGCCTATCACCACGCTCAACGCGGTGGTCCATGCCAGCCCGACGTGCGGCAGCAGCAGCGTGAAAGGCGCGACGCCCAGGATCGAAACCCAGATCACCGTCTTGCGGCCGATGCGATCACCGATCGGCCCGCCGATCATGCTGCCCACCGCCACCGCGGCGAGGAACACGAAGAGGTGGATCGTTGCATCCCGCGCGGTCAAACCGAAACGATGGATCAGGTAGAACTCGTAATAGCTGCTGATGCTGGCGAGGTAGAAATATTTGGAGAAGAGCAGCACCAGCAGCACGCCGATCGTGCGGACAACCAGCGGCTTGGCATAACGCGGGCCTTCGGCGACTTTCCGGTGCCGGCGCTCATTGAGATGGGCGTGGTACCAGCGGCCGACCTGCAACAGCACCACGATCGCGAGCAGCGCGATCAGGGTGGCCCAGCCGACGCTGCCACGGCCGTAACGCAACACCACCCAGCCTGCGAGCAGCGGCCCAAGCGCCGAGCCGGTGTTGCCGCCGATCATGAAAACCGATTGCGCAAGCCCGAAGCGCCCACCCGAGGCCAGCCGCGCCACGCGCGAGGATTCGGGATGAAACACCGAGGAACCGCAGCCGACCAGCGCCACCGCGCACAACAGGGCGAAATAGGACGGCGCGACCGACAGCAGGGCCAAGCCGCCGAGCGTGAAGCACATGCCGGCCGGCAGCGAATACGGCATCGGCCGTTTGTCGGTGACCATGCCGACCACCGGCTGCAACAGCGACGCGGTCAACTGGAAGGTCAGCGTGATCGCGCCGACCTGGAAGAAGCTGAGATGGAAATCGCCCTTGAGCAGCGGATAGATCGCCACGATCAGCGACTGCATCATGTCGTTGAGCAGATGCGAGAAGCTGATCGCGCCGAGCACGCTGAAGCGCGTGCGGTCCTCGTGATGCGATGGTTCGAGCACCGTCGAAGGGGTTTCGTTCACTTCATCGTTTCCGCAGCCGCGACGATATCGCCCTCGCCGGGCAATACCAGCAGCGCCGCGCCGGCTAGTGGCGTATAGGTGTCGGCGCCGACCACGCGTTTCAACGGCGTGTTGCCGAGGCCTGCTTCCACGATCGCGGTGATGACGCCCTCGCCCACGCCGGCGCTGCGACGGCCTTCGTCCAGCACGAGAATGCGCCTGGCCGATTTCGCCTGGGCCGCAATGAACTTTTCGTTCAATGGCACCAGCCAGCGCAGGTCCACCACGCGCGTTTGCCACTTCAATTTCTTCCCGATCCCGCGCGCGGCGCGCAACGCCATCGGCACGCCGTTGCCGAAGGTGAAGATCACCAGGTCCTTCGCGTCCTCGTTGTAGACGCGGCCTTCGCCGAGCGGCATCGCTTCGCCCGGCGGCGGATAGGCGAATTGCCAGGCGCCGTCGCCGGCTTCGTACAAGTCCTTGGTCATGTACAGCGCGATCGGTTCCAGGAACGCGCACACACGCCCGTCCACCTTGCACAACGCCGCCAGGGTACGCAGCATCGTGGCGGCATCATCGCCGCGCGAAGGACAGCCGACGACCAGCCCCGGGATGTCGCGCAGCGCGGCGATCGAATTGTCGTTGTGGAAATGTCCGCCGAACCCTTTCTGGTAGCCGAGCGAGGCGACGCGCAGCAGGATCGGATTGCGGTACTGATTGTTGGAAAAAAACTGCAACGACGCCGCTTCACCGCGGATCTGGTCGCAGGCGTTGTGGAAATAGGCGAGGTACTGGATCTCCGGGATCGGCAGCATCCCCATGTTGGCGTAACCCTGCGCGAGGCCGAGGATGATCGTCTCGTCCAGCAGCGTGTTGAACACGCGCGCGCCCTTGAACGCCTTGTGCAGGCCCCTGGTCACGGTGTACACGCCACCTTTCTGCGCCACGTCCTCGCCGAACAGCAGCGACTCGGGATATTTCACCATCAGGTCGTGCAGCGCCTGGTTGATCTGGATGGCCAGATGCCGGGCGGGCAGTTTTTCCGGCAGCTTGTCTTCGCCACCGAAGATCGCGACGCGCCTGCTTTCGAAGTCGGCACGCCGCGCTTCGGCCTTCACTGCCTTCGGCGTGTACGGCGCCAGCGGCTCGATGATTTCGTCCAGCGACTGCAGACGCGGACGCCGATCGGCCTCTTCCGCCGCGGCGAAGCAGCGCTTGCGGATCGTCTCGTACTGTTCGAGCAGCCCCTCACGCGAATACAGTCCGGATTCCAACGCGATCGCGGCCGAGCGCAACAGCGGATCGGTAGCTTCCAGTGCAACCAGTTCCTCGATCGAGCGCCATTCGATTTCGAAGTCGGTGCCGGCATGGCCCATCACCCGCATCGTGCGTAGATGCAGGAAGGTCGGGCGGCGCGTGCGGCGGCAATGCTCCACCGCGCGCGCGACCTGCGCGTAGCCTTCCGCAAGGTCGAGACCGTCGGCAAAGAAGTAATCCAGATCCTTGCGATCCCGGAAATTGTTGGCGATCCAGCCGCTGGGCGTCTTCACCGAAATGCCGATGCCGTTGTCCTCGCACACGAACAGCACCGGCGCCGGCAATTTCTGGTACGCCGTCCACCCCGCGGCATTGAACGCGGTCTGCGCGGTGGCGTGGTTGCTCGAAGCATCGCCGAACGAGCAGACCACGATCGAATCCCTCGGCACCGGCAGCTCATGGCCGATGCGCTGGCCCTGCTCGATGGCAACCGCGGTGCCAAAGGCCTTGGGCAAATGCGAAGCGATCGTGGACGTCTGCGGCAGGACCCACAGCGGCTTCGATCCCCACACCTTGTGCCGGCCGCCGGACGCCGGATCTTCCTTGCTGGCCGCGAACGACAGCGCCGAATCCATCACCGGATCCATGCCCGGCAGCTTGCGGAAACGCTCGGCCATGAACGCGCCGGAACGATAGTGCAGGAACGCCGGATCGGTGTGCCGCGTCAGCCGCGCCACCATCGCGTTGCCTTCGTGTCCCGACGAGCCGATGGTGTAGAACACCTTGTTCTGCACGCGCAGCACGCGCGCCATCAG
>JBQCCR010000026.1:0-11993 GCA_051961995.1 Rhodanobacteraceae bacterium
AGAGCACGCGCCGGCCAGCGATGCAGCGAGCGGCTGCGCGCCGCCCATGCCGCCGAGACCTGGCGTGAGAATCCATTTGCCCTTGCGCGAACCGGCGTAATGCTGGCGAGCCATTGGGAGGATGGTTTCGTAGGTGCCCTGCACGATGCCCTGGCTGCCGATGTAGATCAACGAGCCCGCGGTCATCTGGCCGAACATCATCAGGCATTTGCGATCCAGATCGTTGAAGTGCTCCCAGGTCGCCCAGTGCGGCACCAGGTTGGAATTGGCGATCAGCACGCGCGGCGCATCCGCGTGCGTCCTGAACACGCCGACCGGCTTGCCCGATTGCACCAGCAGCGACTCGTCGTCGTTCAATTCGCGCAAGCTGCGCAGGATCGCGTCGAAGCATTCCCAGTTGCGCGCGGCGCGACCAATGCCGCCGTACACCACCAGCTCCGCCGGATTTTCGGCGACCTCCGGATCGAGATTGTTCTGGATCATCCGGAACGGCGCTTCGGTGAGCCAGCTCTTGCACGTCAGTTGCGTGCCGCGCGGCGCGCGCACGACGCGCGTGGTGTCAATGCGGGTGGGTGCGTTCATGGCGAAGACTCCGGCAAAGGCAGACCGGAAGTATAGGTCACGCGTTCGCGCGAGGTCAGTTGTGTGCCGCGATCGCCGCTTTGACCGCGCCCTTTTGACTGCCGCCCTGCTGCGCCACCACGGTCTGAAGGTGAGCGATCGTAACGTTCAACCGAAGGTCGCCGCGGAAATGCGCCGCAATGTAGTCCGCGGTGTTTTTCAGACCCGGGCGCGGCTGATGTTCCTGGATCGCTGCGCGCAACAACCATCCGTCCACATGCTGCGGGTCTTTCTCGATAAGGCGATTCGCCACGTCCCAGGCTTTATCCCATTGCCGGCCGTTGTCCAGATACACGCCGCCGAGCCGCGCCAGCGCCCACATGTCAGTGGGATCGAGTTCCGTCGCCGCGAGGAAATCCTTTTCAGCATGAGGCAAATCGTTGATGGACAGATACGCCCAGCCGCGCGCCTTCAGGGCAAACTCGTTGTTCGGCGCTGCCTTGAGAAGATGGTCGGCTTCCGAGATCGCCCAAGGCGCATTGTCGAATTCGACCAGCGCATAAATGCGATTGATGCGAGCACCGTCCAGCGCAGGGTTGAACCGCAACGCCTCCGAGAGATAGATCGCCGCCATTTGAGGGTTGCCGTCATCCGTCCCTGTATCACCCGCATCCAGCAGGAAGCCGCTGCTGGCGAGCTGATCGAGGGCGCCGGAATAGGCAACGAACTCGACGTTACCCGAACACGAGCAGTTGTCGGCGCGATAAAGCGCCTCTTCCGGCAGCAACAATTTCAGCAGCGGATTGCTTGACGCGTGGGCCTGCGCCTTGTGGGCGAGCTCCTGCATCGCGGCAAGGGAACCGTACCACTTCGGCTCCTCGAGCCACATGAGCTGGTCGCGGATGTCCCAGTCGTCCGGCGCCATACTCAATCCCGCTTTGGCGGCAGATAATGCGTAATCACGGCCCATGCTCAGGCCACCGAGTGCAATCATCTCCGTGTAAACAGGTGTGAGGCGAGGGTCGAGCGCGCGGGCACGCTTCAGGTCCGCATCGGCCTCTGTCGCGAGCCTTTCCATTGATTCGACGTTGCTGACCGGCGTTTCATTCGTTTCCTTGTCGCCGCGTGCAGCGAATGCCATCTGCACATAGGCATAGCCGCTGGCGGCGTAGGCGAAGGGGCTGTCGGGTGATTGCCGCTTCCACGCGTCCAGGATGGGACGGATAGCGAAAGAACCGTCGTGGAAATCGGCGTAGAAGATGCGGTCCAGGCGACCTTTCGCCTCGGGTTGCGTCAATTGCGCCTGAAGCGCCTGCTCGAAGCGATGGTCCAGCTCCGCCACGCGCCCGCTCTGCACCAGTTGCTTGACTTCAGCAAAGGTGATGATCGGCTGATTGCGGTATTTGCAGTACGCCACCACCGCATCGTGCGCCCAGTGGCTGTGCGGCGGGTCCGGATAGGCAAGGCAGCGCTGAAGTGGATCAGGAATCGCTTCGGCGCGCTTGGCCGCATCGAGAAAGGCGTAAGTCTCCTCGCGTGAAAACAGAGGACCTTTCGGCAGAGGCTCAGCCGTCTGTCCTGGCGTTCGTACATGGGATTGCGCCGCGGCTTCCTTCACGACCCGCGCCAGCCAGGCCTTCATCTCGTGGCCCAGCCAGAGCCGGGCGGCAGCAACCAGCACTACGGCAGTGATGATCAACAGCCAGCGCAGCAACGGCTTCATGCAGGCATCCCCCTTCGCCTGATTCAACAATAGCACCTGCGGTACGCTGATGGCCCTCAGGTACTTGGGAGAGAACATGGACACCGATTTCTGGCTGCAACGCTGGCGGGAGGGTCGCACCGGCTGGCACCGCGACGCGGTGATGCCGTTGCTGGAACAGCATTGGCCGGCGGTCGAGGTGCAGCGGGGCACGCGCGTGCTGGTGCCCCTGTGCGGCAAGTCGCTGGATATGCCCTGGCTGGCATCGCAGGGCTTGCGCGTGCGCGGCGTAGAACTGGCGCCATTGGCGATCGAACGGTTCTTTTCGGAGCAACGCCTGCAACCGCAATCGCGCGAAGCGCCGTACGGCACGCATTACGAAACCGGTGACATCGAGATCGTCCACGCGGATATCTTCAAGGTGGACGCGGCGCAATTCGGCGAGTGTGGCGCGATCTACGACCGCGCGGCTTTGATCGCGCTGCCGCCGCCGCTGCGCGAACGCTATGCGCGTTCCGTGTACGACGCCCTGCCCGCCGGCTGCCGCGGCCTGCTGATCACGCTGGAATATCCGCAGCATGAAATGCAGGGCCCGCCGTTCTCGGTGGAAGAACGCGAGGTGCACCGGCTGCTCGGCGAGCACTGGGACATCGGCCTGCTGGAGCGCCGCGACATCCTCGATTCGCAGCCGTCATTTTCCGAACAGGGCGTCACGGCGCTGCACACGGCGGTGTACAAGCTGCGGAAGCGCTGACGCGCAGGGCGGGTTTCAACCCGCCCGCATCCGCGAATGGCGGGTCAAGGCCCGATGGCGGGTCAAGACCCGCCCTGCGAACCTCGTCATTCCGGGCGCGGGCGAAGCCGCGATCCGGAATCTGCTCTTGTTCGGAGGAAAAGCAGATTCCGGGTTTCTGTGCTGCGCGCAGCCCCGGAATGACGAAGTGGACGTGGTTCGGCAAAATCGAGCCGAGCCAAGCCATGGCTCAATAACCGATCACCTCGCCGTCCTTGCGCATTTCGGTCGCGCCCCAGTACACGTGGTTCTTCGCGTCGTACTGGATCGCTTCGTAACCGCCGAAGTTGCCGGTGCCGGGCACGATCTTGTAGCCGCGTTTCTCCAGCGCGGCCTTCACCTTGGGATCGAAACCGGATTCCATTTCGACGCTGCCGATACCCGTTGATGCCTCGCCGGTCGGCTCGGCGTTGCCGTAATGCCGCCAGCGTGCGGCATCACCGGCTTCCTGCACGTTCATGCCGAAATCGATCATGTTGACCAGCACCTGCACGTGGCCCTGCGGCTGCATGTCGCCGCCCATCACGCCGAACGCCATCCACGGTTTTCCATCCTTCATGACAAATGCGGGAATGATGGTGTGGAACGGGCGCTTGCCCGGCGCATACACGTTCGCGTCTTTGGGATTCAACGAATACAGCTCGCCGCGATCCTGGAACATGAAGCCCAATCCATCAGCGACCAGGCCGGAGCCCATGCCGCGATAATTGGACTGGATCATCGAAACCATCATGCCGTCGGAATCGGCGGTTTCGAAATCGGTGGTGTCACCCTGGAACAGGCGCGGATCGCCAGGGCCGATATTTGGATTCGCGTGATCCAGATGGATCATCTTGCGCCGCGCGTCCGCGTATTTTTCGGACAGCAATCCCTTCATCGGCACGTCCACGAAACGCGGATCGGCGTAGTACTTCGCAAGGTCCTCGTAGGCCAGACGCTTCGCCTCGATCATCGCGGTGAGCGTGTCGGCGCTGCCCGCGCCCATCTTCTTCAGGTCAAAGCCTTTCAGGACGTTGAGCATCTCCAGCGCGGCGAAGCCCTGCCCGTTCGGGGGCAGTTCGTAAACGTCGTAGCCGTGGTAATCCACCGACTGCGGCGTGACCCACTCGCCATGGAAGTCCGCAAAATCGGAATAGCGCAGATCACCGCCGATGCGTTTGAAATACGCATCCATGGTGTGCGCCACCGCGCCCTTGTAGAACGCGTCGCGCCCGCCCTGCGCGAGCAATGTCAGCGTATGTGCCAGATCGGGATTGCGGAACACTTCGCCTTGCGCCGGCGTGTGGCCGTTGATCAGATAGGTCTTGCGCGCGTTGGCGCTTTCCTCGATCAGCTTGCGGTTTTCTTCGAACTTCTTGAAGTTGCCCTTCCAGTAATCGGCGACCAGTTCGGTGACAGGAAAGCCATTCTTCGCCAGCGCGATCGCGGGCGCGAGATCTTCCGCCATGGTGAGCTTTCCGAATTTTTCGTGCAGCGCGAACCAGGTGTCCACCGTGCCGGGCACCGTGATCGGCAGCGATCCGACCGGGGGAATGTGCGCCTTGTACGGCATGCCGGCTTTCTTGTAGGCGGCCTTCACCTCCGCCTGCATCTTCGCCAGGTCGCGGCCTTTCGCCGACGGCCCGGAACCGTTGTAGCCGTAAAGCCGGTGCGTCTTCGGATCCCACACGATCGCGAACGCGTCTCCGCCGATGCCGTTCAATACCGGCTGGGTCAGGCCGAGCACCGCGTTGGCCGCAATCGCCGCATCCACCGCGCTGCCGCCCTTCTTCAGGATTTCGACGGCGGCCAATGACGCCAGCGGCTGCTCGGTCGCGGCCATGCCGTGCTGCGCCAGCACCGGCGAGCGCGACGCCCACGGTTCACCCGAATAGCGATCGCCGCGGCCGATCGTATCGGCGTTTGCCGCCGATGCGAGCACGCCAAGCACGCAGACCAGCGAGGCCGTGAGGCAAGAATGGCGACGCGATGTCAGACGCTGCACGAATGCGGTCGAAGCCCTGCCCATGATGGTGCCCCCACGCAGAATGAAAGCATTGCGTAGTAGCACGATCCTCTGCCGCCGGCCAGTGCAGATCGGCGCAGCGCTATCGCCTGCAGTGCCCCGGCACCCAATACCCATGCGCGTTGTAGTGGCCCGGCGCCCACCGGCAACCCGGCGGCGGCGGCCGGCGCGGGGCCACCACGCAGCCGCCGAGTGACAGCGCACCGATCAGGGTCAGCGTGCCCAGCACGCAGATTCGCAAATGCCGCATGGCGCCCTCCGCAGTGATTGCTGCGGAGAAAACGATTGCGGCGTGCATCAGGTTGACGCTCGCACGCGCGCCGCTGCGCGTGCATTCAGCCTCGCTCAGCCGCGCAGAAGCCGCATCGCCGCGTCCGGATAACGCGCGCCCGCAGCCGCATCGCGCGGGAAGATGTCGTCAATGGCGGCGAGGTCCGAGTCATCCAGCCCGACGTCCAGCGCGCCGAGATTCTCGTCCAGATAGCTGATGCGCTTGGTGCCCGGGATCGGCACGATGTGCTCGCCCTGTGCCAGCATCCAGGCCAGCGCCAGTTGCCCCGGCGTGCAGCCCTTCGCATCCGCGAGTTCGCGCACCTTGTCCACCAGGGCGAGGTTCCTCGCGAAGTTCTCGCCCTGGAAGCGTGGGTTGGTGCGACGAAAATCCTCCGGGCCGAAATCGTCCGGGCTCCTGATCGCGCCGGTCAGGAATCCGCGCCCCAGCGGCGAGTACGGCACGAAGCCGATACCGAGCTTGTCGCAGGTTTGCAGGATGCCGTCCTCGGGATCGCGCGTCCACAACGAATATTCGCTCTGCACCGCGGTGATCGGGAACACCTGCTGCGCCCGCTCGATGGTGCGCGCCGAAGGTTCGGACAGCCCGAGGAAGCGCACCTTGCCCGCGCGGACCAGCTCGGCCATCGCGCCGACGGTTTCCTCGATCGGCACTTCGCGATCCACGCGGTGCTGGTAATACAGATCAATGTGCTCCACGCCCAGCCGCCTCAGGCTGGCGTCGCAGGCGGCGCGCACGTATTCCGGCCGGCCGCTGATGCGGCGGTTGTGCGAATCGTCCGGATCGCGGACGACGCCGAACTTGGTGGCGAGGAACACTTCATCACGACGGCCCTTGATGGCCCTGCCGACGAGCTGTTCGTTGGCGCCACTGCCGTACATGTCGGCGGTGTCGAGGAAGTTCAGGCCGACATCCAGCGCGTGATGGAGCACCTTGACGGATTCGGCGTCGTCGCCCACGCCGTAGAACTCGCTCATGCCCATGCAGCCGAGGCCGATGGCGGAAACCTGCGGCCCTTTCGGACCCAGCGTACGTGTCTGCATGCTGCAATCTCCTCTTCACTTCAATACGCTTGACGCCGAACCGGCGCCGGCTCAAAACTGGAATTGGTTCTGAATCTGGAGCCCGCGTGCGCGGCTATCAAGCCCCGATCGTGATGTTGACAAGCGCGGTGGCACTGTGTGCATGCAGCAACTCGCACCGGAGTGCCGACCCGACCGCCGGTATTGCGCCCAGCGCAACGGGAACGAACCGGCAAGTGCTCGAAAGCCACCGTTTCGGATTCCGCATCGAATACCCGAAGGGCTGGACGGCGCGCCGCGATTTCCGCCGCGGCTATCTGGCGGACGGCAGCTGGAAAACCTATGCGCCACCGGGTTCGCACGGCACCCCGGTGGCGGCATTGGTCGTGCCGGGCTCCAACCGCATCACCAATGCGGAAGTACGCATCGGCGTGAGCCGTGCGCGAGGCGAAGTGGAATCCTGCGCGAAACCGCCCTCGTCACTGCGCGCCGGCAGCACCGATCGTGAGCGCATAGGCAGTGCCGACTTCGTCACGTTCGAAGCAGGCGACGCCGCAATGAGCCACTACCTCGACGTACGCAGCTATCGCGGTGTGCACGAGGGCGCCTGCTATGCGATAGACCTGCTGGTCTACGGCACCAACCCGCAGGTGTACCAACCGCCCGCCACGCCGCCATTTTCGAAGGATCAGGCGTTCGCCGCGATGCGGAACGTGTTGCGGACTTTCCACTTCACCCGCTAGCCAGTGTCTCCACGGCTTTGCGGAAACGCGCTGCGATGCGTTCTTCGTCGCGATGGTGAAAATCGCGTACGACCCATTCGCCGTTCGCCATCACGTCCCGGACCAGCGGCGTGTTGCCGGAGAAGATGAAGCTGTCCGGCACGTTGCGCCCATCGCGCGCGGCGAGCAGCGGCGAAGTATCGTCCAGCACGAGCAGATCGGCGCGCGAGCCCAGGCCGAACGGCGCCAGCCCGGAAGCCTGCGTGCCGCCCTGCAACGCGGCTTTCCACAAAGAGTCGCCGACACTCGCGCCCGCTTCGCGCACGGCGATGTTGCGCTGGCGCGCGACCAGGCGCTGGCCGTATTCCAGCCAGCGCAGTTCTTCCACCGGCGACACCGAGATATGCGAATCCGAACCGATGCCGAGCGCACCACTTGTTTCCAGATACTTTTCGAGCGGGAACAAGCCGTCGCCAAGATTCGCCTCGGTGGTCGGGCACAAGCCGGCGACAGCGCCGGATCGCGCGATACTCGTGATCTCGCTTTCGTTCAGGTGCGTGGCGTGGACCAGGCACCAGCGCGCATCGACCTGCGCATGATCGAGCAGCCAGCGCACCGGACGCGCGCCGCGTACGGCGACGCACTCTTCCACTTCGCCGATTTGTTCGGCGATGTGGATGTGGATGGGGAAATATTTCTCGCTTCCGGAACAGGGTCGGGATGAGGGTTCGGCGGCGCTCGTCAGCACATCCCTCATCGCCGTTTCCGGCACCGCGCGCAACGAATGCAGCGCAATGCCGACGCGCAATGTCGGCGATTCCAGTGTGCACACGCGTTCGATCAGCCTCGAATACGCCTGCACATCCATGCCGAAGCGGCGCTGGCGTTCGCTCAGCGGACGTCCGTCGAAACCGCCGCTCATGTACAGCACCGGCAGCAGGGTCAGGCCAATGCCCGCTTCACGCGCGGCTTCCGCGATCGCCAGCGACATCGCTGCCGGATCGGCATAAGGCTTGCCGTCCGGCGCATGGTGCAGGTAATGGAATTCACAGACGTGCGTGTAGCCGGCTTTCAGCATCTCGACGTACAACTGCGCGGCGATCGCGCGCAAGTCGTCGGGGCCGATGGTCGAGGCGAAGGCGTACATGGTTTCGCGCCAGGTCCAGAAGCTGTCCTGGCTGGAAGAGGATCCGCGTCGCTCGGCCAGCCCCGCCATCGCGCGCTGGAAAGCATGCGAATGCAGGTTCGGCATGCCGGGCAGTACGAAACGGCCGAGGTGTCTGCCGCCTTCGGGCGCGTCCGCATCGATCGCCGCCATGCGGCCCTGCTCCACCCGCAGCCGGACATCGCGCACCCAGCCGTCCGGCGTGAACAGGTGATCCGCGTGGAAAATTTCACCCTGCATGGGAACTCCTTTGCACGCGCAGGCTAACGGCAGCGCCTGTCCCACGCCAGCATCCCGGGATCCTCAATGCAGTTCGTCGCCGCCCGGCACATCGCTGCGCATCGCCTTGCGCCGGCGATCACGCCACCAGCGCAGCAGCCCGTAGGACAACCGCACTTTCTCCTCGCCGACCGGCAGATCGGCGCGCGCGAAGATCCACGACGATTTCGAGTAGGCGATCTGCTGCTCGGGATACACGCTGCGATGGCCGATGATGAGATAGGCGGCCACGGAGGCACCGGCGACGTAGAGCGTCGAATCCGCGCCGAACATTTCCACGCCCATCAGGATCGCGGCGATCGGCGCATTGGAAGCGGAAGCCACCACCGCGACCAGGCCGACCGCCGCACCGAGCGCGGCCTGCAGGCCCAGCAGGTGCGCGAACGCGCCGCCCAGCACGGCGCCGATCACGAATTGCGGCGTGACGATGCCTGCGTAGAATCCCGAGCCCAGCGTGATCGCCACCAGCAACGCCTTCCAGAGGAAACCGAGGTACGGCATCGCCTGCCCGTGCAGTGCCTGGTCCATCAGCGGCAGGCTCAGGCCGAGGTAATCGGTGGGCACGGCCAGGACCATGAGCGCCAGCAGCACGCCACCGATCAGCGGCAGCAGCGGCGGCCAGATCGAGTACTGCGCACGCAGATGCGCAAACAGGCGCCTGATCATTCGCAGCAGCTCGACGAAGATCCACGCGGCCGCACCGCACAGGATTCCGATCACCACCGTCTTGAGGAACAGCACTTCCGTGAAATCCCCGTCGAAGGCGACGTGATACACGGGATACGGCACGCCGAGGTAACGGCTGACCTCGAACGCGGTGACGCCGGCGACGATTCCCGGGAACAGGAAGTCGTGGCGGATGCGGCCGATCGCCAGCATTTCCACGCCATAGATGGCCCCCGCGACCGGCGTGCCGAACACGCTGGCAAAACCCGCGCTGACCCCGCAGGCCAGCAGCCGCTTGCGCATCTCGGGATTGAGGTGCAACACCCGCCCGATGCCGGCCGCGATGCTGGCACCGATGTGCGAGCACGGGCCTTCCTTGCCGCCCGAACCGCCGCAGCCCAGCGTGATCAATGCCGCCAGCGGTTTGATCCAGAACGTGCGGAACGGCATGCGACCGTGCTGCTCGTTCACCGCGACGATGGCGTTATCGCGATAGCCGCTGCGGCTCAGGCGATAGCCGTAATGCAGCAGCAGGCCGTTGGCGAAGCCGCCGATCGGCAGCAGGCTCATCTGCAGCCACAGCGGCGCGGCATACGCGCGGCCTGCGGTCGCGAACAACAGGTGCAGAAAAATGCTGCACCCGCCGCCGATCACTGCACCGGTGAAGATGGACAGCACCAGCCATTGCACGACGGTCGCCAGCATCACCAGTGGCTCGGCGAGATGGAAACGTCGCATGGCGAACCCGAACCGTGTGCGGAGGAGCAGCCGCGGATTATGCCAGTGCATGGCCGTGTTCCCGTGGCGCGGACGGCAACTGCGCTAACCTTGCACTCGCCCCGCCCGGGATCGTGGCCCGGCAACCGCGCCAGCCATCAATCATTTTTCGAACATGACCGCAACGCGTTGGGATCACCTGCTGCTCGATTGCAATCTGGTCACGCTGGCCAGCGATACCGGTTACGGCGTGATCGAACGTGGCGCGCTGGGCTGGCGCGATGGCGTCATCACTTTTGCCGGTGCCATGGGTGAACTGCCCGGCGCACCGGACTCACTCGCAACGAAAGTCGAATCCCTGCACAGCGCCTGGGTCACGCCGGGACTGGTGGACTGCCACACGCACCTGGTGTTCGCCGGCACGCGCGCGGATGAATTCCAGCGGCGCCTGCGTGGCGAGAGCTACGAAGCGATCGCGCGCGACGGCGGCGGGATTCTCTCCACCGTGCGGGCGACGCGCGCGGCATCGGAAGACGAGTTGCTCGCGCAATCGCTCCCGCGCGCGCGCGGGCTGGTTGCGGATGGCGTCACCACGATCGAGATCAAATCCGGCTACGGCCTGGATCTCGACACCGAACTGAAAATGCTGCGCGTGGCGCGGAGGATCGGCGCGGAGCTCGGCGTCACGGTGCGCACCACCCTGCTCGGGTTGCACGCTCTCCCGCCGGAATACAGGGATTGCCGCGACGAGTACGTGGCAAGGGTCTGCGACGAATGGCTGCCCGCCGCGCAGGCAGCAAATCTCGCTGATGCCGTGGACGCATTCTGCGAAGGGATCGGCTTCACACCGGATGAAGTGCGCCGCGTGTTCGAGCGTGCGCGCGAACTCGGACTGCCGGTGAAGCTGCACGCGGATCAGCTGTCCGACCTGGGAGGCGGCGGACTGGCCGCCGGACACGCGGCGCTTTCAGCCGATCATCTGGAATGCGCGAGCGAGTCGGGCATCGCTGCAATGGGGCGTGCAGGAACCGTGGCGGTGCTGTTGCCGGGCAGTTTCTACGCGCTGCGCGAAAACCGCGTGCCACCGATTCCCGCCATGCGCGAACACGGCGTGCCCATGGCAGTGGCGACCGATCTCAATCCCGGCACCTCGCCGCTGCGTTCGCTGCGGCTGGCGATCTCGATGGCGTGCACGCTGTTCCGGCTCACGCCGGAGGAAGCGCTGCGCGGCGCGACCGTGAATGCCGCGCGCGCGCTGGGCCTGCCCGACCGCGGACGGCTCGTCGCCGGGCAACACGCGGACTGCGTGGTCTGGAACATTCGCGAGCCGGCGGAGCTCGCCTACTGGATCGGCGGCGCACTGGCCCGGCACGTGTTCGCAGGCGGACTCGAAATGGCCTGTCGTGGCGATCATTCCTGATCGCAATCGGGCGTGGACATACAAATCCACACTCTGGCGCCGCGTTCGCGTGAAAGTCACGGATTGTGAACGCCAACCAGCTCACACTTTGCGCAAATAGACGTCCAAATACATGCGCGTTTTCGTGAACTGCGTTCACGCGACCGTCACAGAGTGTGACCGCCCGAGCATGTGAGCACTGTGTCTCGTTTGTAGTGCCGCATGGCAACGAAGATGCCGCCCGCCAATTACAGGGTGGCCGAAATGAACACCGTCCGTTCCAAAACGACATTCAAGACGATCGCACTGGCCGCGCTGTGCGCGGCGGCGGGTCTTGCCCCTTCCGCGATCGCGGGAGAAGCCGGCGCGCAGTTGCGCGTGTCGGTGCACATTGTCGCCTCGTGCCGCTTCACGGTGGACAGCGCAGCGCTGTCGTTCGGCGATGTCGAACAGGACGCGGGCAGCGCCAATGCACAAACCGAACTGGGCGTGCTCTGCTCGAGCAAGCAGCCGTATGCAATCGGTTTCGACTACGGCCAGCACGCCGATGGCGCGCAGCGCCGCATGAGCGACGGCAGCAACGGTGTTGCCTACCAGTTGTATGCGGATGCAAGTCACCGCACGCCGCTCGGACCGGTGGGCAGCAGTGGCGCCGTGCGCGGGGTCGGCA
>JBQCCR010000027.1:0-49228 GCA_051961995.1 Rhodanobacteraceae bacterium
GATACGCCGCCGGGCGTTTATAACGATACGGTACGGTTGACGGTGACCTGGTAGGCCGGTTCTTTCTTCAACAAAAAAGCCCCGCAGTGCGGGGCTTTTTTTCGTGACGAATCCGATCAGCCAGCCGTCTTCTTCGCGGCAACCTTCCTGACGGCCGCCTTCTTCACGGCGGGCCGCGCGGCAGGCTTGGCGGCCTTCTTCACCGCTGCCTTGCCCTTCGGCGAATGCGGACGCGTGTTGCCGTGACTGCCCGCGTAGATCTTGCCCTTGCGTGTCCTCTTGTCGCCCTTGCCCATCATGGTTCCCGCAGCAGTTGTGGTGCGCGCGATGTTAGCAGCGCGGTTTATTTGTGCAATCGCCCCGGGGATGGCGGTTGGTGGCCGCACTTCTCGGTTTGACCGCCGGGAAATCGACTGACGCGCCTCAGTGCCGGTGCGTGTCGTCCGGTTTGCAACCGGTCGCGTGATCGGCGCATTCGCCCAGCTCGATCTCCACCGTGGCGTGGTCAATCGCGAAACGCTCGCGCAGCTCGCGCTTGATCGCGATCAATCCGGCCTGCGTGTCCGCACCTTCACACAAGCGCGCATGCAGCGTAGCCATCCGCGACCCGGAAGCAATCTGCCAGACATGGACGTGGTGCACTTCCCTCACCACCGGATTGGCGGCGAGTGCCGCGCGGATGTCCTCGGTGTGCACGCCTTCCGGCACGCCTTCCAGCAGGATGTGCGACGAACGCCGCAGCAGCACCCAGGCACTGCGCAGGATCAGCAGGGATACCAGCAGCGACAGCGCCGGATCCGCCCAGTCCCAGCGCAGATAACGCACCAGCAAGGCAGCGGCGACGGTGGCGAGCGACCCAAGCAGATCGCCGAACACGTGCAGGCTGGCCGCCGCGGTGTTGAGGTCATCCGACTCGCGTGCGTGCAGCACCCGCAGCACGATCGCATTCACCAGCAGCCCGGCCAGCGCGACCGCCAGCATCACGCCGGATCGTATTTCCGTACCGCCGAGCTCGAGCAGCCGGTGCACCGCCTCGTACACGATCCACGCGACCAGCAGCACCTGGACCAGCGCGTTGACGAAGCCGGACAGCACTTCCAGACGCGCGTAACCGAAACTGCGCCGCGCGTCCGCGGGCCGCGCGGCGAAATAAGCCGCCGTCCACGCGAGCAACAGCGAAGCCGCATCCACCAGCATGTGGCCGGCATCGGCCAGCAGCGCCAGGGAATTCGACCACCAGCCGCCGGCTGCTTCGGCGACCAGCATCAGGCAGGTCAGGGCAAAAGCGACGCCCAGCGCGGGGACGCGATGACGGTGGGTGTCGGGATGTTGGTGCGCGTGCGCCATGCGGAGATGCTAGGAATGCATCAAGGCGTTACACAATCACGGCCTGACTGTTCGTCGGTTGTCAGTTGCCGGAGAGAGCCGACGATCTCGACATTGCCACCCGCAACCAGCAACTCGCTCCTAGGCGTGTCTGCAATCCGCGGTATGCACATGTCGGTGCGAGAGCACCAGGTTCACCACGTGGGCGCTCGCCACCAGCACGCCGCCGCACACCACCAGCGCGGTGTGCGCCCATTCGTGTGCACTGATGTCAATGACAATGCCGGCCAGCAGCAACGCGATGCCCGGCGCCAGCAGAAACAGCGCGTGCAGGCGGCGATGCCGCCGCCATGCGGTGAGGATCGTCACCGAAGCCAGCGCAGCCGCGCAGGCCACGAACACGCGCTCGAAACGATGATCCGCAAGAAAGCCGAGCCCGATCAGGGGCAGCAACGCGATCACGAACGGCAGCAGCGCGCAGTGCACCGCACACAGGAACGACGCGGTTGCACCGAGGCGATCGGCCGCGACCGCAAGCGGGCTGATGCGCGCGACGGCGATTCGGGATGCGTCCATGCTCTCGGAAGGGATGCTCACGCGTGAAGGTCCTTGCTGTCCAATGCCGCCGGATGCGTATTGTAACAGTATAACATTTCAACGTGACGTGAGCTGCCATCCGATTCAGCAGGGATGGCGCGTGCTTCAGTCGTCTGCAGTCTGCGCACATGCTCTCGCGTGTGCGGCGGGCGTCGTCGGGATGCCGCTCAGCCGGCCCGGCAGCCCTTGCAAATGCCATGCACTTCCAGCGTCTGCGCCTTGGCGCGGAAGCCCAGGGTGCCGGCGCGCTTTTCGATCAGGCCGGCGACCGCGCCGTCGTCGCACAACTCGGTCGCCGCCTCGCACACGTCGCAGATCAGGAACGGCACCTGGTGCGCCTCGCTCGGGTGCTGGCAGTAGACGAAGGCGTTGATGGATTCCAGCTTGTGGATGAAGCCGTGTTCGAGCAGGAAATCCAGCGCTCGGTACACCGTGGGCGGCGCCGCGCCGGCGTGGCTGTCGCGCAGGGATTCCAGCAGATCGTAGGCCTTCACCGGCTTGCGCGCGCGCGCGATCAGGTTCAACACCTCGTGGCGCAACGGCGTCAGGCGCAGGCCACGCGCGCGGCTGGCGGCCTCGACTTCACGCACGAAGCCGGCGGCATCGTGATGATGGTGATGCGATTTGGGGCGGGCGGCCATTCCCGCATTCTACCGCTTGCGCGCGACCGGGAAATTCGGCGCGCGTTCCGGTTTCCTCTCCGCACCCGGCGGGAACACCCACAGCGTGAACCAGCCGATCGGGCCCAGCAGCAGCGCCAGCCCGATCCCGAGCCACACCCGCCTGCGCCACCATCCCAGCACCGCGCCCACCACCACGCACAGCACCGTGAACCAGATCAGCGGCCACCACGGCACCAGCGCCATGACGTTGGCGAAGATGCGCGCGAAGGCGTCCGGTGAATCCGGGTCCACGCCCTGGGTGATTTTCTGCAGAAGCTCGTTCACGGCGGGTACCCGCTACGGTGCGAACTGCTCGTCCAGAATCCGCTGCGCCAGACTGTGTTCGGGGTCGAACAGCAGCGTCACCGCATGCTCGCGCGCTTCGCGCACGGTGACTTCCAGCGCGTGGCGGACTTCATGGAAATCCGCGGTCGCGCTCAATGGGCGATGACCCGGCTCCAGCGTGCGCAGGCGCACTTCGGTGGAAGAAGGAAGCAGCGCGCCGCGCCAGCGGCGCGGGCGGAACGGACTGATCGGTGTCAGCGCCAGCACGTTGGCGTCCAGCGGCAGGATCGGTCCGTACGCCGACAGGTTGTAGGCGGTCGAACCGGCCGGCGTGGCGACCAGCACGCCATCGCAAATCAGGTTCTCCAGTTTCACCGCGCCGTTCAACGCGACCTCGACGTGCGCGGCCTGGTTGGTCTGGCGCAACAGCGAGACTTCGTTGAACGCCAGTGCACGCACCTGCTTGCCGTCGGCCAGCATCACGCGCATCTCCAGCGGATGCAGGATCGCCGGATGCGCTGCGGCCACGCGCTTGCGCAGCGAATCCGGTTCGAACTGGTTCATCAGGAAACCGACGCGGCCGAGTTTCATGCCATACACCGGCAGGCCGCGATCGAGATGCTCGTGCAAGGTGCGCAGCATGAAGCCGTCGCCGCCCAGCGCCACGATCAGTTCCGCCTCATCCAGCGTCGTGTCGCCGTAGCGGGCGATCAACACCGCCGCCGCTTCGCGCGCCTTGGGCGAAGCCGAGGCGACGAAGGCAATGCGGGGATGGTTGGCAGCACTGCGCGTGACCATGCGCGCAGTGTGCCGGAAAAAATGCAGAAACGGGAAATGGAACCTCTGAAGAAGCGCCGCGAGCGAAGCTGCCATCCATGGCGGAAGGCTCCGTGGTTGCGCGTCGCCGGAGCGCAGGAACTCAGGCCGAGCGCAGCAGCTTGTCCAGAGGATCTACCGCGCCTGCGCCAACTGCGCCAACCTTCGCAGCGCCACCGACGCGATCGGGTAATCCACGTTCTGGGTGCGGATTTCGTCCAGCATGCCGCGGGTGAACTTCAGCGCCGGATCGTCGCGATTGAGCCACGCCGACACCGCGCTTTCGCCGTCGCGCGGCTTGGCCGAAAGCACCTGGGTCGCGAGCGCGCGCTGCTGTGACGCAAGTTCGTCGCGCAACGACCCGCGCGCCTGCGCGTGCCAGCCGCTTTCAACCGGCAGTGCCTCGATCTGGCTGCGCAGCCATTCGATGTCCAGCGCCTCGCCCAGTTCGAAGAACACGCGCGCGACCTGCTCGATCGGATGATCCGATTCGCGCGAGGTCTCGACGATGTCCAGCGCCGCCGCCAGCACCGGAATCTCGGCCAGATCCTCGGCCAGCACTTCCGGGAAGCCCATGCCCTGCCACTTCTCCATGTCCACGTCGAACGACGCGCGACCGGTCGCGGTGAGCGCGGCCGGGAGCGCGGCGCGCAACGTGTCCATGCCGGGCCGGTAGCGTTCCACCAGTCCGGCGATGTCCATCACCGTGCCGGGGCGATTCAGCAGCCAGCGGGTCATGTGCCGCAGCAGCGTCCAGACTTTCAGCAGCGCATCGATCTGGGTGCCTTCGGCCACCTTGCCGTCCAGTTCCTCGACCCGCGCCCACAGCGTGCGCGCATCCAGGATTTCGCGCGCGGCGTTGTAGGCCTTGGCCACCGCCGCCGGCGTCTGCCCGGTGTCCTCCTGCATGCGCAGCATGAACGTCGCGCCCATGCGATTGACCATTGAATTGGTCACCGCGGTGGCGATGATCTCGCGCTTCAGGCGATGGCGCTGCATCGCATCGGCGTACTTCTCGCGCAGCGGCTGCGGGAAATAACGCAACAGTTCCTTGGAGAGATACGGGTCCTCCGGCACGTCCGAATCCAGCAGTTGCTGGTACAGCACGATCTTGGAGTACGACAGCAGCACGCACAGCTCCGGCCGGGTCAGGCCCTGGTGCCGCGACTTGCGATCCGCAAGTTCCGCATCCGACGGCAGCGATTCGATCTGGCGATCCAGTTGCCCGTGCGCTTCGAGAGTGCGGATGAAATGCGCCTTGGAACCGATGCGGTTCACCGACATGCGCTCCATCAAACTGAGCGCGACGTTCTGCCGGTAGTTGTCCCACAGCACCAATCGCCCGACTTCGTCGGTCATCGAATGCAGCAGCTTGTTGCGTGCGGGCAGATCCAGTTCGCCGCGCTGGATCGGATCGTTCAGCAGGATCTTGATATTGACCTCGTGATCCGACGTGTCCACGCCGGCCGAATTGTCAATGAAGTCGGTGTTGAGCAGCACGCCGTGCTGCGCGGCCTCGATGCGGCCCTTCTGGGTGAAACCGAGATTGCCGCCTTCGCCCACGATCTTGCAGCGCAGCTCGTGGCCGTCAATGCGCAGCGCGTTGTTGGTGCGATCGCCCACGTCCGCGCTGGTTTCGCTGCCCGCCTTGACGTAGGTGCCGATGCCGCCGTTCCAGAGCAGGTCCACCGGGCTCTTGAGAATCGCGCGCATCAATTCGGCCGGCGTCATCTGCTCGACCTCGGCCGGAAGGCCGAGCGCCGCGCGCACTTCCGCGGAAACCGGAATGGATTTCAACGTGCGCGCGTACACGCCGCCGCCCGCGCTGATCTTCGACTTGTCGTAATCGTCCCAGCTCGAGCGCGGCAGCTTGAACATGCGCTCGCGCTCGGCGAACGACGCGGCCGCATCGGGATTCGGATCGAGGAAGATGTGGCGGTGATCGAAGGCGGCGAGCAGGCGCGTGTGCTTCGACAGCAGCATGCCGTTGCCGAACACGTCACCGGACATGTCGCCGATGCCGACACAGGTGAAATCCTGCGACTGGCAATCGCGGCCGAGCGCGCGGAAGTGGCGCTTCACCGACTCCCAGCCGCCCTTGGCGGTGATGCCCATCGCCTTGTGGTCGTAGCCGGCCGAACCGCCGGAGGCGAACGCATCGCCCAGCCAGTAGCCATGCTCGGCGCTGACGCCGTTGGCGATATCGGAGAACGTGGCCGTGCCCTTGTCGGCGGCAACCACCAGATACGGATCGTCCGCTTCATGGCGCACCACGTCCCGCGGATGCACCACCTTGCCGTCCACCAGGTTGTCGGTGATGTCGAGCAGACCGTTGATGAACACCTTGTAGCAACTGATGCCTTCGGCCAGGATCGCATCGCGATCGCCGCCGACGGGCGGGCGCTTGACGAAGAACCCGCCCTTGGACCCGACCGGCACGATCACGGTGTTCTTCACCATCTGCGCCTTGACCAGGCCCAGCACCTCGGTGCGGAAATCCTCGCGCCGATCCGACCAGCGCAAGCCGCCGCGCGCGACCGGACCGAAACGCGGATGCACGCCTTCCACGCGCGGCGCGTACACCCAGATTTCGCGGTAGGGCACCGGCTTCGGCACGTCCGGCACCTGATGCGAATCGAACTTGAAGCTGATGTATTCGGCCGGTTTGCCGGCGTGCGCCTGGAAATAGTTGGTCCGCAGGGTCGCGCGGATCAGCGCCACGAAGCCGCGCAGGATGCGATCCTCGTCCAGGCTGCTGACGTTCTCCAGCAGCGCCTTGATCGCGCCGATCAGGCCGTCGATCTGAGGTTCGCGCGGCTGCGCGCGCAACGCCGCAACCTGTTCGGCGAAATTCGGTTCGCGTGCGCGCACATTCCCCGGCAGCAGCGCCTGCAGTTCGTCCCGCAACTGCGTCCGCGCGGCATCCTGGTTGCTCTCGCGTGCGGGATCGAAGCGCGCCTCGAACAGCTCGATCAGCAGCCCGGCCAGCAGCGGATAGTTGTTGAGCGTCTCCTCCATGTACGCCTGCGAGAACGTGGTGCCGACCTGCTGCTGGTATTTGCAGTAGGCGCGCAGCACCGCGACCTGCCGCCAGGACAGGTTCGCGTGCAGCAGCAGCTTGTTGAAGCTGTCGTTCTCCGCGCGTCCGCGCCAGATCGCCTCGAAAGCCGCTTCGAAATTCCCGTGCAGCGCATCAATCTCGAAGGCGAGCGGCCGCGCCGCCTGCACCGTGACATCCTGGATGCACAGGCTGGCGCCACGGACTTCCAGCGTGTAGACCTGCTCGGTCAACACCTTGAGTCCGGCGTTTTCCAGCAGCGGCAGCACTTCCGAAAGCGCAATGTCCGGCCCGCTGCGGAAGATCTTGAAGTGCAGTTCGTCGTGACGGTTGTGGGAGCGGTACAGCCGCACGCGCAGGTCGTCCTGCGCGGAAAGTTCGGCCAGCGTTTCGACGTCCTGCGCCGCGCGCTGGGGCGTCACTTCCTCGATGTAGCCGGCCGAGAGCGCACGCCCGTAGCGCGCCAGGAGTCGCAGGCCGCGTTCCTCGCCCACGCGCGCGATCAGCGCATCGCGCAGGTCGTCGTGCCAGTTGCGCACCACTTCCGCGAGCCGCGCCTGCATCGCCCCGAGATCGAATCCCGGATGATCGCCCGGCCGCGGCCGCACGATCGCGTGCAGGCGCGCCAGCGGCGAATCGCCGATGGTGATGGTGGAATCCACGCGCTCGCCGCGCAGCATTTCCATCAGCATCGCTTCCACTTTCTCGCGCACGCCGGTATTGAAGTGATCGCGCGGGATGAACACCAGGCACGAGAAGAAGCGGCCGTAGGCGTCGCGGCGCACGAACAGGCGCGGACGTGCGCGCTCCTTCAATTCGAAGATGCCGTTCGTCAGCGCGAACAGCTCGTCGCCGGAACACTGCAACAGCTCCTCGCGCGGCAGCGTTTCCAGGATGTGGCGCAGCGCCTTGCCCGAATGCGAATCGCGGCGCAGGCCGGAGCGCTGCATCACCGCTTCCACCTTCTGCCGAATCAGCGGCACGTCCTGCGGACGGCGCATGTAGGCGGTGGAGGTGAACAAACCGAGGAAACGCTGCTCGCCGACCGGCTTGTCGTTCTCGTCGAAGCACAACACCCCGATGTAATCCATGTAACCGGGGCGGTGCACGCGCGAGCGCGCGTTGGTCTTGGTCAGGATGATCGCATCCATCGAACCGGAAACCGGCAGCTTGGTCGCGGCCAGCGACTTCAGGGAACGCGGCGCCACGGCCAGGTCCATGCTGCGCAGGATGCCCAACCCCGAATCCGGCTTCGCCTGCAGCAGCTCGTCCGCGCCCGATTCGATCACCGCGTATTCGCGGTAACCGAGGAAAGTGAAGTGATCGTCCACCGCCCAGCGCAGGAATGCCTGCGCCTCGGCGACCTCTTCGGCGTTGAACGGCATGCGCCGCTGCGGCAGGCTGTCGGCGATCTCCAGCATCTTGTCGCGCATTGCGCGCCAGTCCTCGACCGAGGCGCGCACGTCGCCGAACGCGGCCGCGACCGAGGCCTGCAGATCCCGCAGTTCCTCGTCGCTAAGCCTGTCCACCTCGACGTGCATCACCGATTCGAGCCGTCCTTCGCCGCTGCCGTCGAGCGCGATGATCTCGCCGCGCTCATTGCGGCCGACGTTCAGCACCGGATGGATCAGCCGGTGGGCCTGCAACTTGGCGCCGGTGACCGCCATGCCGATGGTATCCACCAGGAAAGGCATGTCGTCGGTCACCACCTCGATCACCGAGCAGCCGCACTCCCACCCGTCGCGCTCGCGATCGGGATTGAAGGCGCGCACCAGGGTCTGGCCCGGCTGGCGTACCGCGGAAAAGTCGAACAATTCAGAAAGCAGGGCCGCCCACGCGGCTACACTACGTTCGGCCAGCTCGCCCTCGCCGAGTGACGAGCAGCACGTTTTTACAAATTGTTCTGCAAGAGGCGCGCGATTGGCGGGGAACTTGCTCCGCGCCAAATCCAACAGGGGAGCAAGGTCAGCGGCCCCGACGGGGGCACGAAGGTCATTCATGGCGGGGATTGCGGACAATCTGGGGGGAGTGGGGACGCAAAGCATAGCGCCCGCCTACCCGCTGAATCCAGCGCAGCCGCCGCCGGCGGGTCCGCCGCGCACGGCTGCACACCGATTCGATCTGCGCCTGCAGCTGCTGTTCGGCGCGGCCGCCGTACTCATCCTGGTGCTGGCCGGCGCCGGTCTGTGGGCCTCGCGCGACTACACCAATGACCAGCAAAGGACGCTGCGCAGCTATCAGGTGCGCGAGCAGATCACCCTGATCATCTACAACGTGCACACCGCGGAAATCGAGGCGCGCAGTTACGGGCTCACCGGGCGCGAATCATTCGCGGAACGCTTTTACCTCAGCATGGCCGAAGCCGAACGGCAAGTCGCCGAACTGCGCAGCCGGGTCGGCGACATTCCGGAGCAAGTCGCCAACGCCGACAAGCTGCACCTGCTGGTGGAGGCCCGGCAAGCCGTGTTGAGCCAGATTCTGCAGGACTACCGGACGAAAGGTCCGGCTGCCGCGAGAGCGGATGTGATCGCGATGATCAATCGGCCGGACCGGCCGGTGGCCGAACTCGGCGAGCACATGCGCACTGTCGAAAGCGAATTGCTGGTCAGGCGCGAGCAAAAGCGTGACCGCAGCGCGGCGTGGGTCGCCGCAATCGCCTCCACCGCGGTGGGCGGCAGCCTGATCCTGATGCTGGTCGCACTGGTGAGCGTGCGCGCCGAGCAGCGCCGCCGCCAGCATTCGGAGCAGCGCCTTGCGGAGGGCGCACAGGAGTTGCAGCTCGCGCTCGGGGACGCGCGCCAACTGGCCGACACGCTGCGCCGGCTTTCGCTGCTGGGAGAGATGCTGCAAAGCTGCCGCGAACCGGACGAGGCGATCGCGGTGATCGAGCGCGCGCTGCCGCCGTTGCTTCCGTACATGTCGGGTTGCCTGCTGCTGATCAATGCCTCGCACAATGTCGTCGAGGCGCGCATGCACTGGGGCCCGCGCGGCGGCGACCTCGCCGAAGGCACGTTCGCACAGGACGAATGCTGGGCCCTCCGCCGCAGCCAGCCGCATCCCGGTTTCGGTGAAATCGCCGCCCCAACCTGCGCGCACCTGGTCCACGCCGGCGTCACCGCCGGCCACACGTTGTGCCTGCCGCTGTCCGCGCAAGGCCAGGTGCTCGGCGTGCTGAGCCTGGTCTCCGAACACGCCTTCGATCCGAACTCCCGCGAACTGATGCTGACCGTGGGCGATCAGCTCGCGCTGGCAATCGCCAACTTGCGCCTGCAGCAGAGCCTGCGCGAGCAGTCCATCCGCGATCCGCTGACCGGCCTGTTCAATCGCCGCTATCTGGAGGCATCACTTCCGCGCGAACTGGCGCGAGCCGAGCGCCGCGGTTCGCATGTCGCGCTGCTGATGCTCGATCTGGATCACTTCAAGCGCTACAACGACAGCCACGGCCACGATGCTGGCGACGCCCTGCTCGGCCAGTTCGGCAACACGCTCGTCCATCTGTGCCGCGGTGAGGACATCGCCTGCCGCTATGGCGGCGAGGAATTCACGGTGGTGCTGGTGGACATCGACGAGGAAAGCGCGCTGGTGCGCGCCGAGGCGATCCGCAGCGCGACTTCACGCATCGAGTTGCGCCATAGAGGGCAGCGGCTGCCCGCGCCGTCGGTTTCCATCGGAGTGGCCGTATCCTCCGAAGGCATCCTGCCCGAGGAGCTGAAGCGCGCGGCCGACCAGGCGCTGTACCGCGCGAAACGCGACGGCCGCGATCGGGTCGTGGTGCACGACAACAACGCGATGGCCTGAAGGGTTGCCGGCTGCTGGTTGTTGGTTGCCGGGGCTCCGCAACATGACCCTTGGCCTACGGACGTGGGCCGGCGGAATACCGGATAATTACCAGTCTGTCCGGTTGAGAAACTCCCGATGCCGCGTTACCTCTCGGGCTTCGCCCTGCTTGTACTGGCGACGGCCTTGGCTGCTTGCGGAAAATCACCGCCCCCCGCTCTGCCGCCGCCGCAAGTCGGCGTACTGGCCGTGCACGCGCAGAACGTCCCGCTGGTGCAGGATTTCGTGGGCCGCCTTGCGGCCACGCGCACCGCGCAGGTACGCGCACGCATTACCGGCATCGTGTTGAAGCGCGTCTACACCGAAGGCACGGACGTGAAGTCCGGCGACGTGCTGTTCAAGATTGATCCGGCACCACTGCAAGCCGCACTGCGCGCGCAGCAGGGCCAGCTCGACCAGACGCAGGCCAACGCGCACAACGACGAGGTCAAGGCCGAACGCATGCGCGAACTCGCGTCGCGCGGCGTGATCGCCAAGCAGGACCTGGACGACGCCATCGCCGCCGCCGCGAGCGCGAAAGCCGCGGTGAAGGCCGCGCACGGCAACGTCGAGACCGCGAAAATCAATCTGGGCTATGCCACCATCACCGCGCCGATCAGCGGCCGCGCCGGACGCGCCAATGTCACCGAGGGCGCGCTGGTTTCTCCCACCGACACGCAGCCGCTCACCACGGTCGAGCAGATTGACCCGATCTACGTGGACTTCAGCCAGCCGATGGCCGAAGTGGAGAAGTTGCGCCAGGCGCAGAAATCCGGCGACCTGAAACTGGCCGCGCCGGATCAGGCGCAGGTGCAACTGCTACTGCCGGATGGCAATGTGTATCCGCACACCGGCACGTTGAACTTCGCCGATCTTGCGGTGGATCCGCAGACCGGCGCGGTGTCGCTGCGCGCGATCGTCCCGAATCCGGATCGCAGCCTGCTGCCGGGCATGTTCGTGAAACTGCGGCTGACGCTGGGCCAGCGCCATCACGCCTTCGAGGTGCCGCAGGCCGCGGTCCTGCGCGATCCGCAGGGCGCCTATCTGCTGGTCGTGGACGGCAATGATGTCGTGCAAAGCCGGCGCATCGCCCTGGATGGCCAGCGTGGTTCGGCGTGGGTGGTCGAGAGCGGATTGCAGGATGGCGATCGCGTGATCGTGTCCGGCGTGCAGAAGGCGCAGCCCGGCGCGAAGGTGCAGCCGGTGCCGTATCGGCCGGAGGCGACTGTCCCGGCCTCCAGCTACAGCTCCGGCGACTGACGCCCATGCCGCAATTCTTCATTGACCGACCGATCTTCGCGTGGGTGATCGCGATCCTGATCACCCTCGGTGGCACGATCGCGATCTTCAACTTGCCGATCGAGGCCTATCCGCCGATCGCGCCGCCCAGCGTGCAGATCCGCGCCAGCTATCCGGGCGCGAACGCACAAGTCATCCAGAGCACGGTCACGCAGGTGATCGAGCAGAACCTTTCGGGCATAGACAACCTGCTCTATTTCAGCTCGTCCTCCAATTCGACTGGTTCGGCCAATATCACGCTGTACTTCAACAGCGGCACCGACCTCGATACCGCCGCGGTGCAGACCCAGAACGCGGTGAGCGCTTCCGAGCCGCGCCTGCCGCAACAGGTGCGCAATCTGGGTGTCACGGTGCGCAAGTCCAGCACCGGCTTCCTGAACGTGATCGCGCTGCAATCCGATGACGGCAGCATGAGCCCGGCCGCGCTCGGCAACCTGATCGCCTCGCAAATCATTGACCCGATCTCGCGCGTGGACGGCGTGGGCTCGGTCAACCAGTTCGGTTCCGAATACGCAATGCGGATCTGGCTGGATCCGCTGAAACTGCAAGGCTACGGCCTCACCGCCACCGATGCGCTGGACGCGGTGCGCGCGCAAAACGTGATGTTCGCCGCCGGCGCGGTCGGCACCCAGCCCACCGTTCCCGGGCAAGGCATCACCGCCACGGTCTCGGCGGAGTCGAGCTTCACCAGTCCCGAACAGTTCCGCAACATCATCCTGCGCGCCAACCCGGATGGCAGCGTGGTGCGGCTGGGCGACGTCGCGCGCGTGGAGATGGGTTCGTACAACTACGGCAATTTCTCGCGCATCAACGGCAAACCGGTGTCGGCATTCGCGATCTCGCTGCTGCCGGGCGCCAACGCGCTGACCGTGGCCGACGCGGTCACCGCCAAGATGCAGCAGCTAGCGAAGAACTTCCCCGCCGGCGTGAGCTGGTCGGTGCCGGTGGACACCACCGGCTTCGTGAAAGTCTCGATCAGCGAAGTGGTGAAGACGCTCGGCGAGGCGATCGTGCTGGTGTTCATCGTGATGCTGCTGTTCCTGCAGAACCTGCGCGCCACGCTGATTCCGACCCTGGTCGTTCCGGTCGCATTGACCGGCGCGTTCATCGGCATGTACGTGTTCGGCTTCTCGATCAACGTGCTCAGCCTGTTCGGGCTGGTGCTGGCGATCGGCATCGTGGTGGACGACGCGATCGTGGTGGTGGAGAACGTCGAGCGCATCATGCGCGAAGAGGGACTCCCCCCGAAGGAAGCCACCCGCAAGGGCATGCAGCAGATCACCGGCGCGGTGGTCGCGGTGACCACCGTGCTGGCTTCGGTATTCATCCCCGCCGCGCTGATGCCCGGCAGCGTCGGCGCGATCTACAAGCAGTTCGCGGTGACGATCGCGGTCTCGATGGGCCTGTCGGCATTGATGGCACTGTCGTTCACGCCGGCGTTGTGCGCCAGCCTGCTGCGTCCGGAACACGAGCACACCAACTGGTTCCTGCGCAAATTCAACAACGGCTACGAAAGTTTCGCGCGACATTACATTTCGCGGCTGGGCAAGGCGGTGCGCCACACGCCGCGCTGGATGCTGGGCTACGGCGTGGCGGTGCTGGTCGCGATCGCATTGCTGTGGCACCTGCCTTCCAGCTTCGTCCCGGAGGAGGATCAGGGCGAGGTGATGGCGACCGTGCAGTTGCCGCCGGGTGCAACCATGGACCGCACCTCGGCTGTGATGCGGCAGGTCGAGCAGATCGTGACGAAGGACCCCGACGTCGCCAATGCCTTCACCGTCGGTGGCTTCAGCTACGTCGGCAGCGGCGACAACGTCGGCATGGCCTTCATCCATCTCAAGGACTGGAGCGAGCGCGAGCACGACGCCAAGCAGATCATTGACGAATTCAACCGCAAGTTCTCGCAGATCCGCGACGCGCAGGTGGTCGCGATCAACCGTCCGGTGATCCGTGGACTGGGTCGGTTCGCCGGTTTTGATTTCGAGCTGGAAGACCGCTCCGGCATGGGCCATGACGCACTGGTCGCCGCGCGCGACAAGCTGATCGCCGCCGCGAACAAGGACAAGCGCCTGCAGAACGTGCGCACCAACGGGCTGGAGGATGCACCCACCCTGGATATGCACGTGGATCGCGTGCAGGCGCAATCCATGGGGCTGTCGGTGAGCGATGTGTACAACGCGATCCAGTTGATGCTGGCGCCCGCCTACGCCAACGACTTCTATTACGACGGCCGCGTGCTGCGGGTGGAGATGCAGGCGGACGCGCCCTATCGCATGGACCCTTCCGACATCGGCGACTTCTACACGCGTTCCTCGAGCGGCGCGATGGTGCCGCTGTCGAGCGTGGTCTCGACCAAGTGGACGCTGGCAGCCCCGGAGCTGGATCGCTACAACGGCTTCGGCTCGATCGCACTCACGGGCTCCGCCGCGCCCGGCTACAGCTCGGGCGATGCGATCGCCGCGATGCAGGAGCTGGTCGCGAAATACCTTCCGAAGGGCATCGGCTTCGAATGGTCGGGCGAGTCGCTGCAGGAAATCATTTCCGGTGCGCAGGCGCCGATGCTGTTCGGACTGTCACTGATCGTGGTGTTCCTGTGCCTGGCCGCGCTGTACGAAAGCTGGTCCATCCCGGTGGCGGTGATGCTGGTCGTGCCGCTGGGCGTGCTCGGCGCAGCCGCGCTCACCAGCATGCGAGGCCTGCAGGACGACGTGTATTTCAAGATCGGCCTGATCGCGATCATCGGCCTGTCGGCCAAGAACGCGATCCTGATCGTGGCTTTCGCCGTGGACATGCAGAAGCAGGGCATGGGCTTGCTGAAGGCCACGCTGGAAGCGTGCCGCATCCGCCTGCGTCCGATCCTGATGACCTCCATCGCCTTCATCCTGGGTGTGCTGCCGCTGGCCATCTCCAGCGGCGCGGGCGCCAACAGCCGTCACGCGATCGGCACCGGCGTAATGGGCGGCATGATCGGCGCCACCGCACTGGGCCTGCTGCTCGTACCGGTGTTCTACGTGGTGGTGCGCAGGCTGCTGGGGGATCGCTCCGATGGAACGGAACCCGATCAGCCACGCTGAGCACTCCTGACGATTCGTCATCCCGGCGAAAGCCGGGATCCAGTGACTCTTCTGCACACTGCCACACGACGTCCATGCCTTTTTCCGCGTCGTCCAACGGCGCGGGTCAGTTTCCTTTCTGGGAAAGTAACCAAAGCCATTGGCGCCGGGCATGACGGTCTCGCCAGCATCCGCTTGGCTCGACCGCCCTGCGCTTCTTGCGCCATGCGACGGCGCTCGCTTCGACACGGCCAGCCATGGCCTGCTTCGAGGGAGCTTTAAAAGCAAAAAGCCGCGCGGATTGCTCCGCGCGGCTTTGTCTTTCGAAGCCGGAAAAAACCGGCCCGTCGATGCTTACTCCGCTGAAGTCGTGCCGCGTGCGGCGATGTCTTCCTTGATGCGGGCGGCCTTGCCTTCCAGGCCACGCAGGTAATACAGCTTGGCGCCGCGCACCTTTCCCTTGCGCTTCACCTGCACCGAATCGATCGCGGTGCTGTGTGCCTGGAACACCCGCTCCACGCCGGTCCCGTGCGACATCTTGCGCACCGTGAAGGCGGAATGCAGGCCACGGCTGCGCTTGGCGATCACGACGCCCTCGAAGGCCTGCACGCGCTCGCGATTGCCTTCCTTCACCTTGACGTTGACGACCACGGTATCGCCGGGGCTGAACTCGGGCAGCTTGCGGCCCATCTGTGCGGCTTCGAATTGCTCAACGATCTTGTTCATGGTGTCATCGTCCTGTATTCAAAATGATGCGCGCATTCACCGCCGCGCGGGCTAAGTTCTTGGGCCTTCCTCTGGCCGGTATGTCACGCGATCGCGTCCTTGCCGGGATCCTCATCCGTCATTCCGGCGAAAGCCGTGATGACGGCAACACGCTTCAATTCAATCCTTTTGTCGGCTGGCGGCTTCAAACTCCTGCCGAAACTCCTCCAGCAATTTCCTTGATTCGTCATCCAGCGCGCAGCGCGCCAGCAGATCCGGCCGCCGCAGCCAGGTCCGGCCCAGCGACTGCTTCCTGCGCCAACGACGGATCGCCGCGTGATCGCCGGATTGCAGCACCGCCGGCACCCCGCCCAACTCGTGCGCCACCGGACGCGTGTAATGCGGGCAGTCCAGCAGGCCGTCGGAAAACGAATCCTGCTGCGCCGACAGCGCATCGTTCAACGCGCCTTCCTGCAACCTGCCGACCGCGTCAATCAACACCGCCGCAGCCAGTTCGCCACCGGACAGCACATAATCGCCCAGCGACAGTTCCTCATCCACTTCCGCTTCGAGCAGGCGTTCGTCCACGCCTTCGTAGCGACCGCACAACAGGATCAGCCGCGGCATCTTCGCCAGTTGCTCGACCCTTGCCTGCGTCAGCCGCACTCCCTGCGGACTGAAGTAAATCGTTCGCGCCGGCTTCACGGCATGTTCCGGTGCTGCTCCCCGCGCGGCCTGCAATGCGGCGCGCAGCGGATCAATCATCATCACCATGCCGGGACCACCGCCACAGGTGCGATCGTCCACGCTGCGGTAGGCATCGGTCGCGTAGTCGCGCGGGTTCCAGGCTTGCACCTGCAACAGGCCGCGCTGCTGCGCCCTGCCCACCACCCCGATCTTCGTGCATTCGCGCACGAAATCGGGAAATAGAGTGACGACATCAATACGCATCGCGTTGCTGCCGTCAGAAATCCTCTTCCCAGTCCACCACGATGCGCTTTGCATCGAGGTCAACCGATCGCACGTACATTTCCGGCACGTACGGGATCAGGCGTTCGCGGCCGTCTTCCTGCCGCGCCACCAGCACCTTGTTGGCGCCGGTTTCGAACAGGTGGCTGACCTTGCCGAGCGAAGTGCCCGCGAGATTCACCACCTCGAGCCCTTCCAGATCGCTCTGGTAGACCTCGCCTTCCGCCGCTGCCGGCAGGGCTGCGCGCGGAACGTAGATGTTCACGCCGACCAGGCTCGCCGCGCGGTCGCGATCGGAGACGCCGACGAGCGCCGCGATCACGCCCTTGCCCTGCGCGCGCCCGCGAACGTCGCGGACTTCCTCGACCACGCCCGCATTGCGTTCCAGCAACCAGGGTCGGTAATCGAAGATGCGCAAACGCGGTTCGGTGAAGGATTCGATCTTCACCTCCCCGCGCACGCCGTATACCCCGACGATGCGTCCGAGCAGCACCCGCCGCCCGTCCGCCGAAGCAGCCATCGGCTTACGCCGCGGCCTGCTGCTTGCCGGCTTCCTTCATCAGCAGCTGCACCTTGTCCGAGCACTGTGCGCCCTTGCCGATCCATTCCTGGATCTTGGCAATGTCCAGTTCCAGACGCTGGTCCGGGCCGGAAGCACCCGGGTTGAAGTAACCCAGGCGCGCGATGTTGCGGCCGTCGCGTGCGCTGCGCTGGTCGGTCACCACCACGTGGTAGAACGGCCGGCCCTTGGCGCCTGCGCGCGAAAGACGAATCTTTACCATGTTCTTCTCACTCTCAAGAATCGCCCGGGGGAGCGGCCGCGATGGCCGGGGGCGCGGGAAACGGGCAATTGTAGCGGAAATGGATGCGAAAGGAAGCCCGACTTGTCTCGTCGTCCCGGCGCAAGCGGGACCCAGCGCCTTCCAGGATCAAAGCCGCCGGGTTCCGGGTTCCGCGCTGACGCGCGGCCCCGGAATGGCGAAGTGGTGGTGGTGATGGGCTCTGCGCAGCAGCCCGTCAGCCCGGAAACCGCCCGCCCACCCCCTTCATCGCCCCCGACATCTGCCGCATCAGGCCCTTCATGCCGCCGCGGGCGAACTTGCTCATCATCTTGGACATTTGCGTGTACTGCTTCAGCAGGCGATTGACCTCGGCCGGCTGGGTGCCGGAGCCGCGCGCCACACGCGCGCGCCGCGAGCCGTTCAGCAGATCGGGATGGCGGCGCTCCTTCTTGGTCATCGATCCGATGATCGCCATCATCCGCTTCACTTCCTTGTCGTTGACCTTTGATTTCACGTTCTCGGGCAGCGACGACACGCCCGGCAGCTTTTCCATCAGACCCGCCAGCCCACCCATGTTGAGCATCTGCTCGAGCTGGTCGCGCATGTCGTTCATGTCGAACTTCTTGCCCTTGGCCATCTTGGCCGCAAGCTTCTCCGCCTTGTCCTGATCGGTCTTCTGCTGCACGTCCTCGATCAGCGACAGCACGTCGCCCATGCCGAGGATGCGCGTGGCCACGCGATCGGGATGGAACGGCTCCAGCGCGTCAGGCTTCTCGCCCGCGCCGAGGAACTTGATCGGCCGCCCGGTGACGTAACGCACCGACAGCGCCGCGCCGCCGCGCGCGTCGCCATCGGTCTTGGTGAGGATCACGCCGGTCAGCGGCAGCGCCTCGGCGAACGCCTTGGCGGTGTTCGCCGCATCCTGGCCGGTCATCGAATCCACCACGAACAGCGTCTCGACCGGACGCAGGGCGCCGTGCAGCGCCTTGATCTCGTCCATCATCTCCGCATCAATGTGCAGGCGGCCGGCGGTATCCACGATCAGCACGTCGGCGACTTCGCGTTTGGCCGCATCCACCGCGTTGCGCGCGATCGCGACCGGATCCTGTCCGCTCGCAGATGGAATGAATCCAGCGCCGACTTGCTGAGCCAGCGTCTGCAACTGTTCAATCGCGGCCGGGCGATAGACGTCGCAACTGACCACCATCACCTTCTTCTTGCGGCGTTCGGCGAGATGACGGGCAAGCTTCGCGACCGTCGTGGTCTTGCCCGCGCCTTGCAGGCCGGCCATCAGCACCACCGCCGGTGGCGTGGCGGACAGATCGAGATCGGCGTTCGCGCTGCCCATCACCGCGGTCAGTTCGTCACGCACCACCTTGATCAGCGCCTGGCCGGGCGTCAGCGACTTCATGACTTCCTGGCCGACCGCGCGCACCTTGATGCGCTCGATCAGCGCCTGCACCACCGGCAGCGCGACGTCAGCCTCCAGCAGCGCGATGCGCACCTCTCGCAGGGATTCGCGGATGTTTTCCTCGGTCAGCCGCCCGCGCCCGGCGAGGCGCTGGACGGTGGCGGAAAGGCGTTGGCTCAGGGATTCGAACATGGGAGTGCCGCGAGAATGCGAAACGAGAATTATAGCCGGCGCACGCCATGGCGCGCCCGCTGCAGAATCACTTGAGAGTTTTCTCGAACCAGTGATGTGCGTACGGGTTGTCGTTGAACCGCTCAATCTCGCGATAGCCCGCCGACCGATACAGATGCAGGGCTTCGGCGAGCGATGCATTGGTATCGAGGCGGATCGCACGCATCCGACGCTTTTTCGCCACGCGCTCCAGCTCGGCGAGGAGCCGGCGACCGACGCCTAGGCCACGGACCTCCGGTGAAATCCACATGCGCTTGATTTCGCCGACGCCGGGCTCAAACGTCCTCAAGGCGCCGCAACCCACCGGCTCGCTGTGCAGTCGCGCCAGCAACAGGCAACCGCGCGGCGGCACGAAGTCATCGAGTTCGGCCGCTCCGCCGCGGGTGCGATCGAAACCGCCATCAAAGCGCGCGTCAATCTCCGCAAAGTACCGGGCCAGGCAGCGTTCCGCGTCGGCACTCGCGGGATCTTCCTGCGCGATCTCGATGCCCGATGCCCGCAACAGGCGTTCGACTTCCGACATCGCTTTCAGGAGACGCGTTGCCTGTTCGCCGCCGAGCGGCGCCAGCATGGATCGTGCGAGCTCGTCGGAAAGCGCGTTGATCCTGCTCAATTCCGAAAGACCGGAGCGCGAAAGGGAAATGATCCTCACCCTTCCGTCTGCGGCAGATGGCCGCGTGGTTGCCAGTCCCTTGCGTTCAAGCCCGCGCAAGAGCCGGCTCAGGAAACCGGAATCCATGCCGAGCCGCCCGCGCAACTCCCGAACGGTCGTTCCCTTCGTGCCGATCTCGAACAGCAGCCGCGATTCCACGTACGGGCGATCGCGTCCCAGATATTTTTCGCTCAGCACGCCCAGCCGCCGCGTGATGGTGCGGTTGAATGCGCGGACCAATTGCACGTCGGCCTGGTTCATTCTCTGACTTTAGTCAGACAATTGGATTCAGGCAAGCGTTTCCTCGCCGGAATGATGGCGCGGCGACACGGGCCGCTTTCGAAACGCCGCCCCATGCGATCAAGGTACGGCGACGAGACTCTCCCCGGCCGGCCTTTTCCTGTGCGACACTCGCCCGATGCCGGCACATACCCTCACCGTTGACCTGATCGCCCTGTTTTCCGTCGCGCTGTATCTGGGCGCCGCCGGCGCGCTGGCGCGACCCCTGCTGCGCGAAGGCGCCGCGCCGCGGCGGATTCCGCTGATCACCGGCGCCTGTGCGGTGATCCTGCATTTCGCCGCGCTGCTGCTCGCCCATCGCGGTGCGCTGGATCTGCATTTCTTCGCTGCGTTGTCGCTGGTGGCCGCGGTGATCGCCGCGCTGACGCTGGCGGTGAACCTGGCGCGACCCGTGGTCGCAGCGCTGGGCGTGATCGTGTTTCCGCTGGCCGCGCTGCTGCAGGCGATAGACCAGTTCCTCGCACCACCGACGATGCCGATCGCGCTGGATTGGCAGATCAAGCTGCACGTCACGCTGGCGCTGATCGCATTCGGCGTGTTGTCCATCGCGGCGCTGCTGGCGGTGCTGCTGGCGGCGCAGGAACGCGCCTTGCGGGCGCGCCAGTTCGGCGGCTGGGCGCGCGTGCTGCCGCCGCTGACACTCACCGAAACGCTGATGTTCCGCCTGATCGCCGCCGGATTCGTGCTGCTGACCCTGGCGCTGTTGTCCGGCGTGCTGTTCGTGCACAACCTGCTCACCCAGGATCTGGTTCAGAAAACCGCACTGTCGGTGCTCGCCTGGATCGTTTTCGGCGTGCTGCTGATCGGCCGCGCGGTTTCTGGCTGGCGCGGCACCCGCGCGGTGAACCTCACCCTGCTCGGGATGATCGTGCTGATGTTCGCCTTCTTCGGCTCGAAGTTCGTGCTGGAGATGGTGCTGCACAAGGGCTTGTAGCTGCGCGAACGCACGCTCGATTCGGGCCGCACGACATGGGCCATGACGCCCCCCGTTGCCACTCTCCCGGCACGCCCGCCCCGCGGCTACCGCAGAGGCACGTGCCGATCATCAACCTGCCGCTACACGATCCAAGGCGCCACGATCCCAGTGCGCAAGGCCGGAAGCACGATCGTAGGTGCTGGTGATGAAGGCGTGGAGCATCGCATCCGGTGCGTTGGCTTTGCGCACCGCGTCGTAGGGCAGGATGAATTCATTGAGTTCGCAGTGGTAATACGCCGCCTCCGGCTGCATGCGCGCTTCCTTCAATCCCGCCGGTTCCGGCGCCGCGTAGGCATAGAACGCGGGCTGCAGCACCGGCCCGCTTCCGGGCCAGAAACCGTGGCTGATGACCTCGTGCGAATACGCGTCGCGCTGGAATGCAGGCCCCTCGCGCGGCGGCGCGCGGCGGCCGGAGAAGCGCGTCACCGCCAGGTCGAAACTGCCCCAGAAGAAATTCACCGGGCTGCTCTTGCCGACGAACGCACATCGCGACGCGGTGAACACGCGATCCACCTGCACCAGGATGCGCCAGAAGCGATTCGCGTATTCAGGGTCATAGCTGTGGTGTTGCGTGTCGCGATCCAGCCGGATCGGCTCGGGCAACTCCACGGACAGGGGATGGATCTTCACCGGGAGGTGCATGGCCTCCAGCGCTGCCAGCAATTCGCGATAAAAATCGGCGACGCTGCGCGGCGCGAGTGCCAACGTGCACGTCTCGCCATCCGATGCGCGGATCAGCAATTGGTGATCAATGAAGTCGAACTGGATGACGAAGGTGCGCGTGCCGTGCGGCAGCGGCCGCGTGGTCAGGCCGCGCGGCGTAACGCGCAGCGCCACGCCCCAGCAATGATTGAGCGGGGCGGCAAGCGCCAGCGTGATCTTGCCGACCACCTGCGACCACAAATGGAGCGTGGCGTAAGTGTCCTTCCACGCGTCGTAAGGCAGCGTGGGCCAACAACTATCATCGTCCGTCTTCATGTTGCTGGCCTCCGTCCGTGGAATCGAACCATCATAGTCCGCGCAGGATCCATAAGGCGGGTTGGCGACGCCGGTGCAACCCGCCATCAGACGGCGGAGACTTCCGGCGCGTCACGCCGCTACACGGCCAATCTGCCCCACCCGCGCTACTCCACCCTGCGTCTTCACTGCGCACCGAACCGCACCGGCTCCGGCCCGCGCAGTTTCGAGCGCACCACCACCGTTCCGGCCAGCTTGTCGTGCCAGCCCTGCTTGCGGCGATCGAACGCGATCCAGTAGAAGCCGAAACAGAACACGATCGCGGAAAGGAAATACCCGAAGTAGCGCCCCATGGACTGGCCGAGCGAAGGCGCCGCGCCGGTTTCCGCATCCACGATGCGCAAGCGCAACAGCATCTTGCCGGGTGTGGCTTCCCTGTAGCGCCAGAACAGGATCGTCGCGATCGTCGGCCCCACCCACGAGATCAGGAAATCCGCCGGCCCGGCGATGAAACCATCGTTGCCGAAGTAATCCCATCCGTAGATCCAGATCAGCAGCGGAAAACAGATCAGCATCACCAGCACGGTGTCTATCAGCGACGCGCCGAGGCGAATCCAGAAGCCCGCATATTCCAGATCGTCTGTCTGCATTGCCGCTTCCCGAATGTAGGGCGGGTCTTGACCCCTACTCTTCGCTTGCGAGAAACCAAACTGGTTTTAGCGGTAGCCGACGTCGCGCAGCGTCGCCCAATGCGCCGTAATGGCTGGTCCATAACTCCACCAGTTTGACGGCATCGATCAGCGTCAGGCGCCGATTCGACTGACGAGCCTCCACTTCCGCATCGCGAGTAAAGCCAGACAGCGCCACGAACAAACCTACGTCATCATCGGCCAGCACCGCCATGAAGCTGCGCAACCCGAGAACGTCAATACGCGGCGACTTGGCGTTGCGCTTGACCTGCACCTTGATTCGCGGCGGACGGGTACCTAACGGGTCATTGAATGCCACCACGTCCACGCCGCCGTCCTTGCCCGGTGGCGCGATCCAGCTCACGTGGTACCCCATGGCAGCGAGCAGTTCGCCGACCAATTGCTGGAAATCGTAGGGCGGCATTTCGGCGAGGAAGTCCTCGATTTCGTTCCAAGCCATCTCTTCAGCCTGCTCCAGCGTAATACTGGCGGAACTCCCGGCCGCCTCGTCGGCCTCATCGTCCTCACTTTCCTCTGCTGGCGCAGGTTGTGCCTTGCGCCATTTCCAGTACAGGCGCTCGACTTCGCGGCGAAAGGCTTCATTGTCCGTAATCGACCCGAGCGCGGAACGTCCCTCGTCCGTAATCAGCCATGTGCCTTTCTGTTTGGTCATCCAGCCGGCTTTCACCGCCGGCACCGTGCCGAAACGCACCAACCGTTCGAAACGACGACCACCAGACTCGTAGTCGCCGCTCTCGAACTCGGTCATGCCCACTCGCTGTTCCAATATTGCAAGGGCGTCCGACGCCCGCAGGCCATCCGGATGTTCTGCGAGGATCAGCAGGAGATTGCGCAGGAGTTCTCCTGCCCTAGCTTTGCTTACGTGGGTCATCGATTGCCCCCCGGAAAAGTGCCCCGACACTTTACCTCTATCGAAAGTCGCGTCGTGCCTTTTTTTCTTGAGGTCTTAGGCGATGTCGCGAACCGTGGCAGCGCAGTAGGGCGGAACCCGCGAAGCCGTTCCCGCCTACGCAGCCCCGCGCGCTGCAAATTCCAGCGATCAAGGGCACTCCGGCAGGCTGAGCAGATTGTCCGGCTGCTCGCCATCAGCTTCGGTCTTGAGATACTTGTTGCCGAACCGACTGGTGGCAACGACGACACGCACCGTGCGCCCGCCCCGCGTTACGTAGAACGACCATGTTCCATTCTCGATACCCGTGATGGCATCCGCTTGGCTCAGTTTCCATCGCGTTCCGTTCGAGTTGATGCCTCCAACATGCGTAATGTGCTCATGAGGGTCTGAGCGATTGCTCTTCTCGATGCATTTGATTTCGACATTGTCTGTCATGGCACCTGTTCCTGATTGTGCCCAAGCCGCCAATCGACTGGGTCATCATGAAACTGCCATGTCGCCGTCTCAAATGTCGCGACAATAAAACCCGCAAGAGCGTTGCGCTCGTTACGCTAAACGACCGCCATCTCCTCAACCTTTAGTTGCGGTTTCGCACTGGCAGCGTGTTGCTCGCTGCGGGTCAGGTCGGCAATGGCGGCGTCCAGCAGCGCGGAGGCGCTGGCGCGGGCGGTGGCGAGTTGGGCTTCCAACTTGTCCACCAAGGCCATCAGTTCGTCCACCTTTTCCACGATGCGGCGCTGTTCGGCGAGAGGCGGAAAGGGCACAGGGCAAGCGCGCACCTGACGCATGTTGATTGACGCGAGATTCGTCGTCTGTTTGGAAGCCGATTCGAAATATCGGCGACCTTCTACTGAATTGAAGTACCGCTCGCACCACAGTGGCGATATGTCCTCGGAACGCATGCGTGACCGGAAAACATGGTTCTGATGGAGGCAAACTGGAATTTGCCCCCCCCAGATGGCGGCTCGACCAACCTTGTCCCAGTCGCCGCCCTCGGTCATTAACAGATCGTTGCTGCGGAGCGCGTATCGGTCGACTTCACTCTTACCAATAGTCACTTCTTTAACGACCGTAAGGTCAATTTCGCCCCGTTTGACGTTCGCTACTCGAAGGTATGGGAGTGTGACGGTTTTTTGTTCTCCGAGTTTGCGACCAAGAGTGACGCCACCCGTGGTCTGCGCAATATCTTCGAACCGAACGCGACGCCAAGACGATGGAAGAAGATCACCATCGTCATCCGCGAGCAGTGTTGGCTTGATGCCCAGACGTGTGAAACACGCTTGCGCCGGTTCGTCATTGGAATCTTGCGGAACGAGTTTGCCTTGGATGGCGAGGGTGAGGATGGATTTGCGCAGGTCGGCGGGCGGGATGGCGAAAGATTCGTGGAAAAGCAGTTCGAGGTTCGCAGGTGTGGGCGTTTCAGCAAAGCGCGCCAGTGCCGCCCGTGACAGCGCAGCGTGGCGCGTTTCGCGCTCCCGCTGCTGTGCTTCCAGCCGGTCGCACAAGGCCATCAACTCATCCACCTTCGCCACGATGCGCTTCTGCTCTGCGAGCGGAGGAATAGGTACGACTACATTCTCAATCTGCTTGGATGAAAGATGATCGACCGTCGTGTATGCCTTCTTCCCTTGCAGTTCACTCAATCGATGCTGCGCCGCGACCGCGAAAAACGTGGGCTCAAGTTCGGTCGAATACCACTGCAACCGAGATACCCGCTGGTTCAACAGCGCTGGGGGTCCGCGCCACTTGGCCACAGTGAAGTTGCCGTCCATGCCGACAAGGTAGTCTCCGGGCTGAATCATGAATTCTTCGCGGTACTCACCGACGTAATTCGCTTGCGTGCGGTCATTCGTAATATCGCGAATTCGAATGATTGGGGTGCCCGAGTTACCTTGAACAAACGCCGTTGACGAAAACGCGAATCCGGCTTGGACACGGCACAAGGCTCCCAATCGTGCCCATATCCAGCCACGCGGAAGTGCAAACGGCATTTCGTTCGCAGAAATGTCATCAAATGTGCATTGGCGCGAAAGCTTCGATCTCTTCGCGAAGTTGTTGCGGTCCATCTCGATCTGCTTGAACAACGTCCGCACAGGCTCGCCTCGGCCTTCCTGGGGCACGAGCTCTCCCATGACGGCCATGTGGAGCACGAGATCCCGCAGCTTCGCCACGGCATTCGGCGCATCCGCAAACATCTCGAACTTCTGGAAAAACGTTTCGAGCTTCATTCCACCGATCCGGCCGTCGCGGTGAGCGCGCGTCGCAGTTCCTGCTTCAGCGCGGCGCGGGTCTCGGCAATCTGCGCCAGCAGTGTTTCGTATTCCGGCAACAGGTGGTCCACGTCGCCGGGGCCGGCATCGGGGCTGTGCGGGTTGTTGAGATCGAGGTTGTAGTTGCCGGCCCTGATCTGCTCGATCGGCACGCGCCAGGCGTGCTCGTTCTCTTTGCGCTTCGTGAAGCCGTTGGACTCTTTGCCCCACCACGCCTTCTCCGGATCGAACTCCTCGATACGAATGGGCTTGCCCTTGTTGTAGCTCTTGGCGCCGGGCGGGTACGGGTGCTCGTAATACCAGACCTCTTTCGTTGGCACGCCCTTGGTGAAGAACAGCAGGTTGGTGCGGATGCTGGTGTAGGGATTGAACACGCCATTGGGCAGGCGGACGATCGTGTGCAGGTTGCAGTCTTCCAGCAGCGCCTGCTTGATGCGCGTTTTCACGCCCTCACCGAACAACGTGCCGTCAGGCAGCACCAAGCCGGCGCGACCGCCGGGCTTGAGGAACCTCATCAGCAACACCAGGAAAAGATCGGCGGTTTCGCGGGTGCGGAACTCGGCGGGGAAGTTGGATTCGATGCCGTCCTCTTCCATGCCGCCGAATGGCGGATTGGTGACGATCACATCCACGCGCGCCTTCGGGCCCCAATCCTTCAGCGGGCGCGCCAGCGTGTTGTCGTGGCGCACGTTCGAGGGCACGTCTATGCCGTGCAGCAGAAGATTGGTCATGCACAGCACGTGCGGCAGGTGCTTTTTCTCGATGCCGGAGAAGCAATCCTGGATGGTCTGTTCGTCGGCTTCGGTCTTGACTTGCTTGCGCAGGTGCTCGATCGCGCAGACGAGAAAGCCGCCGGTGCCGCAAGCCGGATCGAGGATGGATTCGCCGAGACGTGGATTGACTTGGTCTACGATGAATTGCGTCACCGCGCGCGGGGTATAGAACTCGCCCGCGTTGCCGGCGGATTGCAAATCCTTCAGCAGCTTCTCGTAGATGTCGCCGAACATGTGGCGGTCATCGGAAGCATTGAAGTCAATGCCATTGATCTTGTTGATGACTTGGCGCATCAACGTGCCGTTCTTCATGTAATTGTTGGCGTCTTCGAACACCATGCGGATCAGGCCGGCGATCTTGTCTGCGCCGCCGCTCAGGGTCTTGAGTTTCGGCAACAGGGTGTTGTTGACGAAATCGAGCAGCGCATCGCCAGTGATGCCTTCCTCGTCGCTGGCCCAGTTGCGCCAGCGCAGGTGCTTCGGCAACGGCGATTTGTAGCCGTCGCGGATCAGTTCGAGTTCCTTCTCGCGATCGTCGAAGATCTTGAGGAAGAACATCCAGCCGAGTTGTTCCAGGCGCTGCGCATCGCCGTAGGTGCCGGCGTCCTTGCGCATGATGTCCTGGATGGATTTGACGAGATTGGAAACGTGGGGCATGGATCAGGCTGCTTGCTGGTAAAGGGCGGTTTCAAGTTCGTGGAGGGCGGTCAGGTAGGCCAGCTTGCCTCCGAAGATGTTGATGATTTCAATGGGCGTACCGAACGAGCGCAGCGGGTCCACTTTCAGGATTTCCAGCGACTCCATGCTGGCCAAGCCGCTGTCGGAGTATTTGTCGAGCAACGCGTCGAGCACCGCGCGCGCCCTGGTTTCGTATTTGCCGAAGACGTCGCGCTTCTTCACCTTCTCGGCGCGTTCGTGCCGCGTCAGTGGCGGACGATCGAAAGCCACATGGCAGACAAGGTCAAAGGGATCGAGATCCTTGCCGACCTGTTCCGCCAGTTCTTCGAAGAACACGCCCTGGCTCGCCAGCTCATTCAGGATTGCCTGCTTGCGATCGGCGTTGTTCCAGATGGCAAGGAAATCGTCAAGCGAAGCGTAATTCTTGCGGATGGTCTTTCGCGTGTAGTCCGTCAGGGATTCCGTGATCAGCTTGCCGTGCTCGTCGAGATACTGGACGCGCTCGACGGCGACGCTGACGGGCACGTCCCTGACGTAGTAGCGCTTGGGCGGATCGGGATCACCATCAATGCCTGGCCACGGCGGCAAAGGAGGCTCTGGCGGTTCGCCCTCGCTCGGCGGTGGTTGTTCATCGGGCGGAACGGGCGGGTCATTCGGCCCGGGTTCGTAGATTTGCACCGGGTCGCCGTCAAACGAAGGATCGGCGAACAGCGCCGTGGCGCGGCGGAAATCCATGATCGTGAAAAAGAACTTGTCGTAGTCCTCGTTGATGCGCGTGCCGCGCCCGATGATCTGCTTGAACTCGGTCATCGAAGCGATGCGGCGATCGAGCACGATCAGGTGACAGGTTTGCGCATCCACGCCAGTGCTCATCAGCCGCGAAGTGCAGGCCACGACAGGATAGGTGGATTCCGGGTCAATGAAGTTGTCGAGCTGAGCCTTGCCCTCGTCATTGTCGCCGGTGATGCGCATGACGTACTTGCTGTTGGCAGCGGCAAGATCGGGATTGGCATTGACCATGGCCTGTCGCATCCGCTCGGCATGGTCGATGTTCTCGCAGAAGATGATCGTCTTGTCGAAGCGATTGGTGGCGCGCAGGAACTCGGTGACTTTCGCCGCGACCAGTTCGGTGCGCTTTTCCAGGACCAGGTTCCGATCGTAGTCGCGGTCGTTGTATTCGCGATCCTCGATCAGTTGGCCGTATGCGTCGGCCTGCCCTTCCTCGGGACGCCAGCCGTCGAGATCCTTGTCGAAGCCAATCCGGACGACCTTGTAGGGCGCGAGGAATCCATCGGCGATGCCCTGGCGCAGCGAGTACGTATAAATCGGCTCACCGAAATATTCGATATTGGAAACGTCCTTGGTTTCCTTGGGCGTGGCAGTGAGGCCGATCTGGGTGGCTGAAGAAAAATATTCGAGCACCTGCCGCCACGCGGCATCGTCCGCAGCACTGCCGCGATGACATTCGTCCACCACAATGAGATCGAAGAAATCCGGCGAGAACTGCTTGTAGATGTTCCTGTCTTCTTCCGTGCCGGTGACGGCCTGATACAGGCACAGGTAGACCTCGAAAGCCTTGTCTACCGTGCGGTTGGTGATCTTGGTCATCGCCTGACCGAACGGCTTGAAGTCGTTGGTCTTGGTCTGGTCGGCGAGGATGTTGCGATCAACGAGAAAGAGAATGCGTTTCTTCGCGCCGGTCTTCCACAGCCGCCAGATGATCTGGAAAGCGGTGTAAGTCTTGCCGGTGCCGGTCGCCATGACGAGCAGGATGCGATTTGCTCCGCGAGCGATGGCCTCGACCGTTCGATTGATCGCAACGATCTGGTAGTAGCGCGGCGACTTCTGCGAGCCGTCGTCGTAGTAATCCTGCGTGGTGACCGCCACCTGCTGCGCCGTAAGGCCCTTGGCCACGCAGTACCGCGACCAAAGTTCTGCGGGTGAGGGAAACTGATTGAGCGGAATTTCGCGCGTGACCGTTCCGTCTGTCGCGGTACGGTCGTGTTCAAGGAACCCGTCGCCGTTCGAGCTGTACGCAAAAGGCACGTCGAGGATTTCAGCGTACTCCAGCGCCTGCTGCATTCCGTCGCCAACGGAGTGGTGGTTGTCCTTGGCTTCGATGACGGCGATGGGCAGATTGGGCTTGTAGTAAAGCAGGTAATCGGCTTTTTTTGCTTCGCCGCGATGCACTGTCTTGCCGCGCACGATCACCCTGCCCTTCGTGAAATAGGCTTCCTCGCGGACTTGCGTCATCAAATCCCAGCCGGCGCCTTCCGGCCCGCAGATCGCCGGCGTAATGAACTTGGAGCGAATGTCCATCTCGGTGAGGCCCTTCTTGTTCATGGCGCGCGCACCGGCACGCGCTCGCCGCACGCGGCGAGTTGCGCGTCAATCTTCTCGCGGGCGAGTTGTTCTGGAGTCAACGGCACGGCGCCCCCTGCGCGGTGCCGGCAAGGTTAACGCATGGGACCGATTAATGCTGCCGCTCCTCGACACTGCAGGCGGGTTGCACCCGCCCGCGGTCTAAGGTTCCGTCTGGTGGAGTCCCCTGCGCTGACTCTACGACAGCAGCGCCTTCGCCTGCGCGACGACGTTCTCGACGGTGAAGCCGTACTGCTTCAGCATTTCGCCGCCGGGTGCCGAGGCGCCGAAGCGGTTCACGCCCACGCCATCGCCGTGGTCGCCGACCCAGCGTTCCCAGCCTTGCCGCACGCCCGCCTCGACCACCAGCCGCGCACGCACGTTGGGCGGAAACACCGAATCGCGATAGCTGCGATCCTGCGCTTCGAACAATTCCCAGCTCGGCATCGAAACCACGCGCACCTTGATGCCTTCCGTGGAAAGTTGCTCCGCGGCGTTCACCACCAGCCCGACTTCCGCGCCGGTGCCGATCAGGATCAGCTGCGGTTCGCCCTCGCAATCCTTCAGCACGTAGGCGCCTTTGCGCAGACCGTCGGCGCTGGCGTATTGCGTGCGATCCAGCGTCGGCACGTTCTGGCGTGACAGCGCCAGCACGATCGGTCGCTGACCGGTTTCGATCGCCACGCGCCAGGCGACCGCGGTTTCATTCGCATCGCCGGGGCGGATCACGATCACGCGCGGGATCGCGCGCAGGTTGGCGAGTTGCTCGACCGGCTGGTGGGTCGGGCCGTCTTCGCCCAACGCGATCGAGTCGTGGGTGAACACGAACACCACGTGCGACTCGGTGAGCGCGGCCAGCCGCATCGGCGGACGCATGTAATCGGAGAAGATCAAGAACGTCGCGGTGTACGGGATGAAGCCGCCGTGTGCGGCCATGCCGTTGGCGATCGCGCCCATCGCATGCTCGCGCACGCCGAAGTGCAGGTTGCGCCCGGCGTAGCTCCACTGCTCATCCGTATCCACACCCTGCTCGTCCGGTTCCTTGCCGGGCGAGAACACGCCCAGGCCTTTCACCGCGGTGTGCGTGGAAGGATCGAGATCCGCCGAACCGCCGGACAGCGCGGGCAACTTCGGCGCGATCGCGCTCAGGACCTTTCCACCCGCCACGCGCGTGGCCATGCCTTTGGGATCGGCCGGGAATTCGGGGATGTCGGCATCCCAGCCGTCGGGCAATTCGCCGCGCAGCGAACGATGCAGTTCGTCGGCGAGTTCGGGGAACTCCTTCGCGTATTTGTTCCAGCGCCGCTTCCACGCGGATTCGGCGCGCTTGCCGCGTTCCTGCGCCTCGCGAAAATGCTTCAGCGCTTCCTCCGGAACGAGGAACGGCGGCTGCTCGGGCCAGCCAAGATTGCGTTTAGTCGCCGCGACATCCTTCTCGCCCAACGGCGAACCGTGCGCCTTGTAGCTGTCCTGCTCGGGAGAACCGTAGCCAATGTGCGTGCGCACCAGGATCAGCGACGGCTTCCGCGTTTGCCGTTTAGCCTTCTTGATGGCTGTTTCGATGGCGGCGATGTCGTTGCCATCGGCGATCGTCTGCACGTGCCACCCGTAGGCCTTGAAGCGCGCGGCGCGATCCTCGGTAAAGGTGATGTCCGTGCCGGCGGCGAGCGTCACGTAGTTGTCGTCGTACAGCACGATCAACTTGCCGAGTTGCAGATGGCCGGCCAGCGATGCAGCTTCCGACCCCACGCCTTCCATCAGGTCGCCATCGCTGGCGATCGCGTAGGTGTAATGGTCCACGACCTTGTGGCCGTCGCGGTTGTAACGCGCGGCGAGTTGCGCTTCCGCCATCGCCATGCCGACCGCGTTCGCAAAGCCCTGGCCCAGCGGGCCGGTGGTGACTTCCACGCCCGGCGTGTGGCCGCGTTCGGGATGGCCCGGACACTTGCTGCCCCACTGGCGGAACTGTTTGATGTCGTCCAGCGAAACGTCGTAGCCGGTCAGATACAACAAGCTATACAGGAGTGCCGACCCGTGTCCGGCCGAGAGCACGAAGCGGTCGCGATCCGCCCAGCTCGGGTTGGCCGGGTTGAACTTCAGGAACTTGTTCCACAGCACGTAGCCCATCGGTGCCGCGCCCAGCGGCATGCCGGGATGGCCGCTGTCGGCCTTCTGTACCATGTCCACCGAGAGGAACCGGATCGTGTTGATGCATTGCTGATCGAGAGTCTGAGTGTCCGCCACGATCCGTCCTCCGATTCAAGCCATGGGAACCGCCAAGGATACGCCCGAGCCGTGGACACCCTGTCAGGCTTGCCTCAAGCCTTTGCCGGCGCTACACTTTCCGGCTTGTCCTGACCCGAATCGTCTTTGAGGAGTCTGCCGTGAAGGTGCTTTCGTCCCTGAAGTCCGCGAAACAGCGGCATCGCGACTGCAAGGTCGTGCGCCGTCGCGGCAAGGTGTTCGTGATCTGCAAGAGCAATCCGCGCTTCAAGGCGCGCCAGCGCTGAGAGATCGCAGCTTCGTGAAAAGGCCGCCGAGAGGCGGCCTTTTTGTTGCTGAACGAATGCCGGGATCATGGAATGCCGCGGCGGCTTCTGTTAAAACACACCGGTCGGCGCCAGATGCGCCTGGGGAGTACTGCCATGAGCCGCATGACCCGTTCCCTGTTCGTTGCCGCACTGATGCTTGCCGCGACTCCATTTGCCCTGCCCACGCCCGCACATGCGGAAAGCGTGCGCATGAAGGTGGCCCAGGAACAGGGCATGAACCTGCCACAGCGCGGCATGACCATGGCGCAAGTCGAGCGCCAATACGGCGCGCCGGAACGCAAGCTGGACACGCGGGGCGGCGATTCGCCCAAGCACCCGCCGATCCATCGCTGGGAATACAGCAACTACATCGTGTATTTCGAGCGCAATCACGTGATCCATAGCGTGATCACGACGCCAGATACCGGCGCGCATTAGGGATATCCGCAAGGCTACTGCGCTCGGCGGCTTGGCGGCTGCGAGCCGGTGCTCGACCGGCCCGGTACAGGGATGTACCGCTTTGCGGGCCGAGGAAATGCTCATGTACTGACGTGTACACTCCGCTTCCTGCGCTCCGGCGTCGGCCGACCTGCCTTCGCTCGCGACGCTTTGCGGAGATTCTGGAGCTATGCCTGATACTGAATTTCGACTGCCTGCGGAATGGGAGCCGCAGGCAGCGGTGCTGCTCGCGTGGCCACACTCCGATACGGACTGGGGTCCGCGCCTGCTCGCGACCGAATCCAGCTACGTTGCCTTGGTGAGTGCGATCGCCCGCTTCGAACGTGCGCTGGTATGCGTGCCGGATGAGGCGGTGCGCGAGCGCGCGCACGACCTGCTGCGATCGGTTGGCGCGGATCTCTCGCGCATCGCTTTCATCGAGATCCCCTACGACGACACCTGGCTGCGCGATTCCGGGCCGGTGACCTTGCGTCGCGGCGCTGATTTCGCGCTGGCGGATTTCCGGTTCACCGGCTGGGGCGGCAAGTTCGAAGGCTCGCGCGACGACGCGCTGGTCGCGGGCCTGCTGCAACGCGACGTGTTCCGCGCCGGCACCGGCCACGCGCGCTACGACTGGGCGCTGGAAGGTGGCGCGGTCGAATCGGACGGCCGCGGCACCATCCTCACCACCTGGCGCTGCCTGCACCAGCGACATCCGGAACAGTCGCGCGAAGAGATGTCGCGGCAGTTGCGCGAATCGCTCGGCGCGCAACGCGTGCTTTGGCTGGAGCGCGGCTATCTGCAAGGCGACGACACCGACGCGCACATCGACACGCTGGCGCGCTTCGCGCCGAACGACGCGATCGTGTTCCAGGCTTGCGACGACGCTGCCGATCCGCATTTCGCCGAGCTCGAAGCCATGCGCGAGGAACTGGCGGCGCTGCGCACGCTCGAAGGCAAACCCTACACCTTGCACGCGTTGCCATGGGCCAGGCCGATCATGGACGAGGGCCGGCGGCTGGCGGCATCCTATGCCAATTACCTGATCGTCGACGGCGGCGTTCTGGTGCCCGCCTACGGCGATGCGTCCGACGACGACGCCGCACGCGTGATTGCCGCCGCACACCCGGGCCGTGAAATCGTGCAGATCCCCTGCCGTCCGCTGATCTGGCAGAACGGCAGCCTGCATTGCGTGACGATGCAGTTGCCGGGGGGCGTGGTCGCTTGATGTGGGCGCCAAGGCGCCAATCACTCCCTCACCGCCATTCCGGGGCCGGCCAAAGACCGGAACCCAAAATCCAGCGACTTTTCCCGAGCCGCGACAAAGGCTCTGGATTCCGGATCACCGCTGCGCGGCGTCCGAAATGACGATGCTTGTGATGTCTCGCTAAACTGCAAGTCCTATGGCGAACAAAACCCTCAAACTCGCCCTCCTGCAGGAGCGCAATCGCGGCAGCGCCGACGCCAATCTCGATGCGATCGAGGCGGGCGTGCGCGAAGCCGCGCAAGCCGGCGCGCAGCTGGTGCTGCTGCAGGAACTGCACAACGGCCCGTACTTCTGCCAGCACGAAGACGTGGGCGAATTCGACCGCGGCGAATCCATTCCCGGCGCGTCCACCGAGCGCCTCGGCAAGCTCGCGCAGGAATTGAAGCTGGTGGTGGTCGCCTCGCTGTTCGAACACCGTGCCCCGGGGCTGTACCACAACACCGCGGTGGTGTTCGATCGCTCGGCCGGAATCGCCGGCGTGTATCGCAAGATGCACATCCCCGACGATCCGGCCTACTACGAGAAGTTCTACTTCACACCGGGCGATCTCGGCTTCCATCCGGTCCAGACTTCGCTCGGCAAGCTCGGCGTGTTGGTGTGCTGGGACCAGTGGTATCCGGAGGCCGCGCGGCTGATGGCGCTGGCCGGCGCGGAAATCCTGCTATACCCGACCGCGATCGGCTGGGATCCTTCCGACGATCAGGAAGAGAAAACACGCCAGCGCGACGCGTGGATCACCGTGCAGCGCGGGCACGCGGTTGCCAACGGCGTGCCGCTCGCCGCGTGCAACCGCACCGGGTTCGAGGAATCGCCCGACGGCGGCCGCGGCCTGCAATTCTGGGGTTCCAGTTTCGTCGCCGGCCCGCAAGGCGAAATCCTGGCGCAAGCTTCCAGCGACCAGCGCGAACTGATGATTGTCGAACTGGACATGGCCCGCAGCGAGAACGTGCGCCGCATCTGGCCGTTCCTGCGCGATCGGCGGATTGACGCTTACGGCGATCTGCTGAAGCGCTTCCGCGATTAAGGCTGCCAACACGTGCACTGTATTCATTATCGTCATTCCGGACGCCGCGAAGCGGCGATCCGGAATCCAGCGCCTTTCGCTTGAAGCCACTGGATTCCCGCTTTCGCGGGAATGACGTCGGAATTTTCGACGAGAGACAAGGTTGAACCTGCCCTTGGACGCACAACCCGAATCGCACGATGACCCGCTGCACGAGCAGCCGCTCGCGCGCGTCGAACGCAATGGCGTGGAGTACGTGGTGCTCGGCACCGCACACGTATCGCGCGCCTCGGTCGCGGCGGTCAAAGCGCTGGCCGAGCGCGAAGCGTTCGACGCGATCGCGATCGAGCTGTGCGAATCGCGCGCGGCCGGCATGCGCGATCCGGAAGCGCTCAGCAAGCTAGACCTGTTCCAGGTGATCCGCACCGGCAAGGCCGGGATGGTGTTCGCATCACTGGCGCTGTCTTCGTTCCAGCGCCGCATCGCGGAGCAGTACGGCATCGAACCCGGCGCGGAAATGCGCGCGGCCATGGATGGTGCAACCGAGCGCAACCTGCCGCTGTGGCTCGTTGACCGCGAAATCGGCATCACGCTCAACCACGCCTATCGGGGCGTGCGCTTCCGCGATCGCATGGGGATCATGGCCGGCCTCGCCGGCAGCCTGTTCGCGCGCGAGGAGATCGGCGAGGAAGAAATCGAGAAGCTGAAACAGGGCGACATCCTGGAAAGCGCGTTCGGTGAATTCGCGCGCAAATCCACGCCGCTCTACAACGCGCTGATCAGCGAGCGCGATACGTTCATGGCCGCGCGCCTGCGCGAGGAATCCGCGCGCGCGCCGGCGGTGAAACGCGTGCTGGTGGTGATCGGCGCGGGCCATCTCGCCGGCCTGCAACGCGAACTCGGCGAACAATCCGCGCCGCCGCGCGCGGTGCTGGAACCGTTGAACGCGAAATTGCCGGCGCCGCGCTGGCCCAAGTGGTTCGCAGTCGCGGTGATGGTCGCGATTTTCGTCGCGATCGGGATCATCTTCCATCGCAGCCCGGCGATGGGCTGGGCCGCACTGCGTGACTGGGCGATCTACACCGGCGTGTTGAGCGCGCTCGGCGCCGCGATCGCCGGTGGCCATCCGCTTTCCATCCTCACCGCCGCGATCGTCGGACCCCTGAAACCGATCCGGCCGCCCGGGCTTTCATCGGGCGTGTTCGCCGGCATGGTGGAAGCCTGGCTGCGCAAACCGCGCGTGGCGGATTTCCAGTCGCTGCGCGACGACCTGCTGCACGCCTCCGGCTGGTGGCGCAACCGCGTCGCGCGAACCTTGCTGGTGTTCATGCTGACGAACCTGGGCACGATTGCCGGTGAGTATCTGGCGGGGTTCAGGATCTTCACCCGACTATTCTGAGCTGAAAAAAGTGCGCGGGACGGAAGCCGAGTAGCGGCTTCCGGCGGAAGCCCAGTCATGCGGCGGAAACGGCTGCGTCGGTTCCGCCCTACAAACGGCGGCGGGTCGAGACCCGCCCTACTTCGTCCCCTCCGAAACCATAGCCGCGCCGAGCGCGGGCAACTGCCCGATCATCGCGCGCGGCCGGCGCACCCTGCCCGCCCTCGCATCGCGCATCACGCGCCGCATCGCCATGCGCGCGTCGTCCAGCAGCGCGTAGATCACCGGCAGCGCCAGCAGCGTGACGATGGTGGAGAACAGCAAACCGCCCGCGATCGCGCGCGCCATCGGCGAGTACGGCGGGCCGTCGCCACCGAGCTGCGCGTCGGTCAGGCACAACGGCAGCATGCCAAGGATCGCCGTGCCCATCGTCATCAGGATCGGACGCAGGCGTTCGGAAGCGCCGGCGATCAGCGCCTGCGTGCGCGCCATGCCATCGTGCCGCAGCGTGTTGATGTGCACGATCATCACGATGCCGTTGCTCACGACCACGCCCATCAGGATCAGGATGCCGATAGCGGCCATGATCGAGAACGTGGTGCCGCTCACCCAGAACAACCAGAACACGCCGAGCACCGAGAAGATGAAGGTGGTGAGGATCGCGGCCGGGAAGATCAGCGACTCGAACATGCAGCACATCACCACGTACACCAGCACCAGCGCGATGAGTGTGTTGAACGCCATCTGGTTGCCGGCGTTCTGCGCATCGTCGAAGCCTTCGCCGAACGCCCAGTGGTAACCCGGCGGCAACGCCACGGCCTTCATCGCAGCATCAATGTCCTTGCGCGCGTCCTCCGTGGTCTTGCCTTCGGCCAGATTGGCCTGCAGCGTGACCGTGGTCTGCCGGTTGGTGCGGTCAATCTCGGTCGCCACCGGATGCGTCTCCACACTCACCATGGACATCAGCGGAATCTGCGTGCCATCGTCGCGGCGCAGCATGTAATCGGTGAAGTCATCGAGGCTTTGAGTATCCGCATTGCGGAAACGCAGCCACACCGGCACCTCATGGTCGCCCTGCCGGTATTCGGACAACGGCATGCCGCGCAATGCGACGGCGACGTAGTTGCCCACCGCTTGCGCATCGAAACCGTATTGCTTGGCACGGATGCGATCCACGTGCACCGCCACTTCGCGATCGCCGCCGCGATTGCCCACGTGCACGTCGCGCAGGGACGGCAGGTTCGCCAGCACCGGAATCAGCGAATCGGCGAGCCCGTTGAGGCGATCGGTGGAATCGCCGCGCAACGAGACTTCCACCGGCGCCCTGCCGTTGTTCTGCTGGTCGAAACTCACCGTACCGATCGCGATCTTCGGCAGGCCCTTGCGGATGTCTTCCATGATCGCTGCGGAATCGCGATGCGCGTCACGACCTTCGGTCAACTGGATTTCGGTGTGGTTGCCGCCGTTGTCCCCGGTCTCGGCGTAATAGGTGTAAACCGATTTGATCTCCAGTTGTTTCGCGTGTGCGAGCAGCCAGCCGTCAATCTTGCGCACCGCCGGCGCCTGTTGCGCCAGCCGGTACTGGCCGTTGAGCTGCCAGTTCAGCGAGAGATGCCGCGACTCCGACTGCGCGAACATGTCCACTTTCATGTGCGTCATCGGCCAGAAGCTCAGGACCAGCAGGGCGAAGACGCCGGCCATGCTCCAACGCCGGTGCGCGAGCGTCCACGCCACCACGCGCGCATAGCGATCGCGCAGTCGCGATATCAGCGTCCTGCGGTTGAGGAATTTCGGCGGCGGCAGTTTCGAGGACAACATGGGCACCACGGTTACCGCCACCAGCCACGAGGCGATGTGCGCGATCGCCATCGCGATCGCGACCTGGGTCAGGAAAATGCTGATCTGGTTTTTCTCGCCGAACACGTTCGGCAGGAACACGATCACCGACGTGAGCGTGCCCGCGGCGATCGCGATGCCGACCGCCTGCGTGCCGGCGACCGCGCAATACCACGGCTTGTCCGGATGCTTCTCGCGGTACTGGTAGATGCTCTCCACCACCACCACGGCGTTGTCCACGAGCATGCCGACCGCGAGCAGCAGGCCCATCATCGAGAGGATGTTCAGGCTGATGCCGAAGAAATACATGCAGCCCAGCGTGATCACCATGCACACCGGAATCGCGACCGACACCATCAGCGTGGAAGGCCAGTCGCGCAGGAAGAAATACAGCACCAGCACCGACAGCAGCACGCCGATCGCGCCGGCTTCGCCCAGCTCGCGCAACGAGGAGGTGACGCCCTTGGCCGAATCCTGCAACGCGTACACGCGGATGCCACTCAAACGCGGATCGCTGCGGATGCCGTCCACGTATTTCGTGACCGCGGCGCCGACCTGCACCAGGTTGGCGTTGCGTTCCTTGTACACGTCCACGGCGATCGCCGGCCGTCCGTTCAGATCGCGCGCGTAATCCAGGCGCTCGGGGCGCAGCGTGACCTGCGCGATGTCACCCAGCTTCAGGCCCTGCGCGTTCACCGGCAGCGACCGCACGTCGTCCAGCCCGCGCCATTGACCTTGGGGCTGCACGCGCCAGCGCTTGCCGCCGTCGCTGACCTCACCCCCCGACAGCGCGAAATTGGCCTGCTTCAGCCGCTGGTAGAGCTGGTTGAGGCTGATGTTGTGCGCGGCCAACCGTTCGGCCGAAAGTTCGATCTGCAGTTGCGGCGCCTGCACGCCCTGGATGTCCACGCGCGCCACGCCTGGAATGCGTTCCAGCGGGCGCTTCAGAACGCTGTCGAGCAATGCGTAGGAATTGGCGAGGTTGCGATCCGACGAAATGCGCAAGGAGAGGATCGGCTGATCGGTGGTCGAAAACTTCTGCACCGTGTAGCGCTGCAGGTCGGAAGGCAGGTCGGCGCGAATCGCGTCAATCTTCTCGCGCGCCTGCACGGCCTTCACCGCGACGTTCTCGCCCCATTTGAACTCGAGGAAAATCTGCGAACCGTCCGCGCGCGAAGTGGAGTTCATCTTCTGTATGCCCGGCAGCGCAGCCAGCGCATCCTCGACCGGGCGCGTGATCGTGCGCTCCACTTCCGCGGGCGTCGAGCCGGTGTAGGGTACGTTGACGAACAGGAACGGCACGTCAATCGCGGGGAAATATTCCAGCGGCAAGCGGAACGCAGCGAGCGCGCCGATCACCACCAGCACGACGAAGAACATCACCGCCGTGACCGGGCGCTTGAGGCTGAGCTCGGCAAGATTCATGCGGGCTGCTCGTCCGCCGCCGCATCGCCCTGCCGCGCGGCGATCTTCGCGCGCCTGCGCTCGCCACGCTCGACATACCAGGCATCGGTGCGGCGATCCAGCGAGTCGTACACCACCGGAATCACCACCAGCGTCAGCAGCGTGGAAACGGCCAGGCCGCCCATCACCGTGATCGCCATCGGCGCGCGCACTTCCGCGCCAGCGCCCAGGCCGATCGCCAGCGGCAGGAAGCCGAGCAGGGTTGCGAGCGTGGTCATCGAGATCGGCCGCAGCCGCGATTCGGCGGCCTGGCAGATCGCCTCGCGCTTGGGCAGACCTTCCTCGCGCAATTGGTTCACGCGATCGATCAGGATGATCGCGTTTTTCACCACGATGCCGACGAGCATGATCAGGCCAATGAACACCACCACCGAAAGCGTCGAACCGGTCAGCTTCAGCGCCAGTACCGCGCCGACCATCGCCAGCGGCACCGAGAACATGATCACGAACGGATGCAGCAGCGATTCGAACTGCGACGCCATCACCAGGTACACCATGAAGATCGCGAGGCCGAGTGCGAACAGCATCGAGCGCACCGAGTCGGAAAGATCCGCGCTTTGCCCGCCGATGTGCACGGTGACGCCGGCGGCCAGGGGATTAGCGGCCACGATCGCGCGCACTTCCCTGATCGCGCTGCCGAGGTCATCGCCATGCGCCACGCCGGCCGAGACGATCGCCACCCGCTCCTGACTGACGCGATTGATTTCCGACGGGCCTTCCGTCGCCACCACGTCCGCGACCGCGGACAGGCGCACCGGCGTGTCCAGGCCGGGCGATGGCGTGTCGGCCAGCGGACTGCCGGTTGTCGGCTGCGGGTTGCCGGTAGCTGCCAGACCGCTGTTGCTTGCGCTGTCGTCCTGCGAGCTACTGCCGGTGCTGCCGTTCGGAGCGGCGTTCGTCGAAATGTAGCCCACGATCAAATTGCGGATCGCATCCACGCTGTCGCGATCGCTTTCCTGCGAACGCACCAGCACGTCAATCTTGCGGTCGTGGAAGTCGTAGCGCGTGGCGACCTCGCCTTTGACCTTGCGCACGATGCGATCGGCGATGTCGCGGGTGGTCAATCCGAGCGCGGCGGCACGGTCGGCATCGAAGCGGATCGCGATTTCCGGATAGCCGCCCGCGACCGTGGACTTGATGTCGGTGAAATGACCCGAGTCGCGCATCAGTGCGGCGAGCTTGCGGCCGGCGACGGTCAGCGCATCCAGGTCGTAGCCGCGCAGCTCCACTTCCAGCGGGGCTGCGGACGAGAACAGCTGCGGCCGCGAGAACTTGGTTTCGACGGAAGGATGCAGCGAGAGCGTTTCCCGCAGCCGCTGCGTTTCCGCCGCTTCCGCGCCCTTGCCGGCGCCCGGTTTCAACGTGATCGTCATGCGCGCGATGTTCTCGCCCGATTCGGTCGGGTTGGCATCCAGCCGCGTGCCCACGCCGGCGACACCGTAGATCGAAGCGACATCCGGATCGTGCGCATGGCGCTGCGAAATTTCGCGCACCAGCTTGTCCGTCTGCGCCAGCGGCGTACCCGGCGGCAGCGTCGCGGTCATCTCGAAACGGTCCTGCGCGAGCTGCGGGATCAGGTCGAGGCCGAGTGTCGGTACCAGCACCAAGGCAATTGCAAAAGCGGCAGCCGCAAAGCCGAGCACGCGCCACGGGTGCAACAGGGTCTTCGGCAGCGCGCGGTGATAGAACGTTGCGGCACGTTCGTAGGGAATCATCACCCCCTGCCCGATGAAACGCAGCGCACGGCCGATCCCGCTTCCGACCAGACGAAAGAGACCGAACCCGCCCCATGCCAGCGCGCGCGGCAGCACACCGATGCGGCTGCGCGTGGGTCTCTCTTCCATCTCTTCCTTGTAGGCCAGCGGCGCGCGGCCGTGCATCGAGGCCAGCATCGGGATCAGCGTCATCGCGACGACCAGCGAAATCAGCATCGCGAAGGTGACGGTGAGCGCCTGGTCGCGGAACAACTGCCCGGCGATGCCCTGCACGAACACCAGCGGCAGGAACACCGCCACCGTCGTCAACGTGGAAGCGGTGACCGCCATGCCGACTTCGGAAGCGCCGGCCACCGCGGCCTGCACGATGCCCATGCCGGCTTCGCGCTTGCGCGCGATGTTCTCCAGCACCACGATCGAATCGTCCACCACCATGCCGGTGGCGAGCGCCAGGCCGCCCAGCGACATCACGTTCAGTGACAGCCCGAAGCGGTCCATCAGGAAGAACGTGGTGATCAGCGACACCGGCAGCGACAGGGAGATGATGAAGGTGCTGCGCGCGTGGCGCAGGAAGAAGAAGATCACCAGGATCGCCAGCACGCCGCCGATCAGCGCGTCGTTGCGCACGTCGGAAAGCGCGTCGCGGATGAAGGTGGACTGGTCGTCCAGCACGGTGAGCTTGGCCCCGGCCGGCAGGCTGTCGCCGAGCTTGTCGAGCTCGGCGTGTACCGCCTGCGCGACGCTCACGGTGTTGGCGTCGCCTTGCTTGTAGACCGCAAGTTCGATCGCCTCGTGTCCGTCCACGCGGATCACGCCGTCGCGTTCCTTGTAGCCCTGCCAGACTTTGGCGACGTCCTTCAGGCGGATCGGCACGCCGGTGCTGTCCACCTTGATCAGCGTGTCGCGCATCTGCTGCAGGTCGGTGAACTGGTTGAGCGTGCGCACCAGGTAACGCTGCGAACCCTGGTCAATGCTGCCGCCGGAGATGTTGACGTTCTCGTTCTTGAGCCGAGTGATCACCGTATTGATATCAATGCCGAGCTGGGCCAGCCTGTGCTGGTCCACCGCGACCTCGACTTCGTCTTCCAGGCCGCCGCCGACTTTCACTGCGGCCACACCGGCGACCGGCTCCAGCCGTTTCTTCAATTCGTTGTCCGCGAAACGGCGCAGGCGCTTCAATGCCGCCGGGTCGGCGTCGCTGGCCCGGATCGAAGTCAAGCCGATCCGCACGATCGGATCGGTGGAGGGATTGAAGCGCAGCAGCAGGGGCTTCTGTGCTTCCAGCGGCAGCTGCAGCGTGTCCAGCTTGTCGCGCACGTCCAGCGCGGCCATGTCCATGTCCGTGCCCCAGGCGAATTCCAGGATCACGTCGGATTCGCCGGTGCGCGAGATCGAATGCACGCGCTTGACGTTCTTCACCACGCCGACGGCTTCCTCGACCGGCTCGGTGATCAGGTTTTCGATTTCCGCCGGCGCCGCACCCGCGTCATCGGTGCGCACGGTCAGCGTCGGATAGGAAAGATCCGGCAGCAGGTTTACTTTCAGATCGGACAGGCCGATCAATCCGAACAGCACGAAGGTCAGCGTCACCATTCCGATGGTGACGCGCCGGCGCGTGGCCAGCTCCGGGAGGGACATGGCGTTACTCCGCGGTCGTGGCAGTCGTGTCGGCTTTCGCCACGCTCGGCGCGAGCACCTGCACCTCGCTGCCGTCGCGCACCGCGTCGCGGCCGAGCGTGATCACGCGATCGCCGGGTTTCAGGCCGGCGCGGATCTCGACGCGATCGCCATCCACGTAGCCGATCTGCACGGTGCGGCGCTTGGCGACCAGCACCGGTGCGGCCGGCTTCTTCGGTTCGGCCGCGATCGCGTCACCGGGTTTCGGCTTGGCTTTCTTGTCCGAGGGTTTCGACTTCGCCGTGCCCTGCTCGACCACGAACACCGCGGTCTCGCCGTCCTCGTCCATCAGCGCGCTGCGCGGGATCACCAGCGCGTCGCGGCGCTGGTCGTAGACGATATCCACGCGGCCGAACATGCCGGGACGCAGCTGCTCGTTGCCAACCACGGTATTGTCGAACAAGCAGGTCACGCGGAAGGTGCCGCTGGCTGCATCCACCACCGGCGCGATGCGCTCGATGCTGCCGGCGAATTGCCTGCCGGGCAGTGCATCCACATTGAGCTTCACCGGCTGGCCGGCTTTCAACGTGCCGATCTCGCGCTCGGGCACGTTCAAGGTGGCCGTCAGCGGATGCATGTCGACGATGTGGAAGATCGCCTGATTGGCCTGCACCAGATTGCCCTGCTTCAGCATGCGCCGCGAAATCACGCCGGAGATCGGCGCGGTGATGCGCGTCCACGACAGCTGCAACTGTGCGCTCTTCGTCGCCACCACCTGGGCCTGCATATCGTAGAGATCGCCGTCGTATTCCTGCTTCGGGATCAGCTGTTGCTTGATGGCTTTGGCAGCGCGCTCGTAAGTAGCCTGTGCCTTGCGCAACTGCGCCTGGCTCTGCGCAAGCTGGTTGGCGGCGCTGGACGGATCAATCTGCGCCAGCAACTGGCCGGCCTTCACGTACTGGCCTTCCTCGACATCGAGCTTCAACAGCACGCCGGACGCCTTGGCCACCACGTCGGCTTCATGCTCGGCTTCCAAGGCCGCGGTACCCGAATAGCTGGCGCTGATCGGCGCGTGCGCGGCAGCCGCGACTTCCACCGGCACACTGCTCTGGCCGGCATTGGCGTCCTGCTTGCCACCGCCGCCGCAGGCGGAGAGCGCGAGGCTCAGGCTGGAAATCAGGGCGAGACGCAGCATCGGCGGGCGAAACATCATTCCATTCATGGCGGCGGTCGCAGGTCGGGGTCGTTTACGGGTGTGGTGTTGTAGTTATGTATAACACCAATTCAATCGACACGCAAGCGCGGCACGTTGCTGGATGCCGGCGCCGGAACATGGGTTGCGATTTTCGGAACAGCGCGGCCGTTCATCGGGCTGCTCGCGCGCGGGATGCGCAAGATTGATCCCGCCCGCGAAGACAAGTTCCTTGCGGCAAATTCTGCGGTGCATCGGCGCGTCCATCACGGGCCGCAAGTCACGCACCGGAAGTCATGCCTTGCCTGGGCATGGACCCGGCACGCTATACTTCGCCCTTTGTGAGCGCGTTTTTCCGCCTCGGGGATGCCTGAAATGATTCGATCGCTGTCGGCCGTTCTTGTTGTCGCACTGGCCAGCGCACCGTTCGCGTTGCAAGCCGCCACCCTCACCGGCAATCCGGAAGCCGGCAAGGCCAAGGTCTATACCTGCCACGGCTGCCACGGCATTCCCGGCTACGAAAACGCTTATCCGAATTACCACGTGCCGCGCATCGCGGGTCAGAACGAGCAGTACCTGGTCAACGCGCTGCACGAATACCGGAACGGTGATCGCACCCACCCGACGATGGCTGCGCAGGCCGACAGCCTGTCCGATCAGGACATCGCCGATATCGCCGCGTATCTGGCCAGCTTCGGCACCAAGCAGTGAATTATTGGAAGGACCGCATCATGCAGCAACGTTCCCTGACGATTTTCCTCTTCGCGCTCGCAGCCGTGTTCGCGAGCAGCGCCGCTTTCGCATCCGGCGATGTCGCCGCGGGCAAGCAGAAGGCCCAAGCGGTCTGTGCGGCCTGCCATGGCATGGACGGCACCCACACCGCGGATGGCCAGTATCCGCGCCTCGCCGGCCAGTACGAGGACTACCTCGTGCAGGCGCTGCACGAATACCAGAACGGCGCCCGCCAACACCCGGCCATTGGCCTCAGTCGCGGGAACGCGATCATGCAGGGCATGGCCGCGCCGCTGAGCGATGAGGACATCAACAACGTCGCCGCGTATTTCTCTTCGCTCCCGGGCACGCTGAGTGATTTGCACGGAAAGGTGCAAGGCGGTAACTGAAACGGATTGAAGGCGGCTGCGCTCGGCATCTTGCGCGCCGGCATCCGGCAAGCGTTGCAGGTTCGACCAGCAACGTGTTACCCCACCGCGCTCTTGCCCTCGTGCCCCTTGTAGTACGGCTTGTGCCCGGCGCCGTGGTCGGTCGCGTCGCGCACTGCGGTGATTTCAGGGAAGTGCGCGCGCAGGGTTTTCTCCACGCCCTGCTTCAAGGTCACGTCGGCCATGCCGCAACCTTGGCAGCCGCCGCCGAAACGCAGCACGACCTCGTTGTCAACGCTGACCGATTCCAATCGCACGCGACCGCCGTGCGAGGCCAGCTTGGGATTGATCTCCGCCTCCAGCAGGTACTGCACGCGTATCGCGAGTGACGCGTCCGCTTCGGGCGCCTGGCCACGCAACTTGGGCGCATGGATGTTCAGTTCGCCGCCGGTCGGCGTGGCCTTGTAATCAACCTGCGCCACATCCAGCCAGGGTGCGCTGGCCGAATCCACGTAGAGATTGAAGCCCTCGCATTCGATCACCCAGTCATCGCCGTTGCGCTCGCCGGCCTCGCAGAACTCGAGCTCGCAATCGGCTGCGGGCGAACCCGGATTGCGCGCGCGCAGGCGGATGCGGAGATCGTCGCCGCCTTGCATGGCGATCAGTTTGCGGAAATGGTTTTGCGCGGAGTCGCTGATGTTGATCATGGATCGAAGCGTCGGCCGAATCAGCACCATTCTAGTCTGAATTGAACGCACACCCAAGCGCGGTGGATACTGATCGCTTCCCATCCGGAGAAAATGCCATGGACCGCAATGCACTCGCTTCGCAACATTGCCGGCCGCGCAAGGGCGAACAGACGCTGGACCCGCCGAAGGTCAAAGAACTTCTGGCCGCCCTGCCCGGCTGGGAGTCCGCCGACGGCGGCAAGGCGATCGGCAAGAGCTTCAAGTTCAAGAACTTCTACGAGACGCTCGGCTTCGTGAACGCGATCGGCTGGATGGCCAACCGGCAGGATCACCATCCCGATCTGGAAGTCGGCTACAACCGTTGCGCGGTGCACTGGTCCACCCACGACGTGGGCGGGCTGTCCATGAACGATTTCATCTGCGCGGCACGAGTGGAGCAGATTGCGGAAGGCTGAGATCTTTCCCGTCGCCGGCGCCTCGCGCCAGCTCCAGGCCAGGGCTCCTACACCAGCCGATCCAGCACCTCTTTCAAATCCTGCGGCAGCGGCGCGGAGATGCTGTAGGCACGTTCGCCCAGCTCGAATTCAAAGCGCGCGGCATGCAGGAACAGCCGCTTCAGGCCGAGCTCGCGGAATCGCTTGTTGGCCTCGCGATCGCCATATTTCGGATCGCCCGCCAGCGGATGTCCTGCGTGTCCGGCGTGCACGCGGATCTGGTGGGTGCGACCCGTATCGAGCGTGGCTTCGACCAGGCTGGCGGCGCGATATCGTTCGATTTCGCGGAAGAAGGTCAGCGCCGGCTTGCCTTCATCGTCCACCCGCACCATCCGCTCGCCGCCGGCGAGCACCGACTTGCGCAGCGGCGCGTTGACGTCGAACTTCAGGCGTTCCAGCGCGCCGGTCATCAGGCACAGGTACTGCTTCTTGACTTCGCCCCCGCGGATCAGCGCCTGCACCCCGGTCAACCCTGCGCGCGTGCGCGCGAACAGCAGCACGCCGGACGTGTCGCGATCCAGCCGGTGCACCAATTCAAGATGCTCGCGCGGGCGCGCCACGCGCAGCAGTTCGATCGCGCCGTGACTCACGCCGCTGCCGCCGTGGCTGGCGATACCAGCAGGTTTGTCTATCGCCAGGAAATCGCGGTCCTCGAAAATCACCGCGTCCATCACCTGCTTCACCATCGCCGGCGGCGGTGCGCCGGAATCCTCGCGGTCCGCGACCCGCACCGGCGGGATGCGCAGCAGGTCGCCGGAAGCCAGTCGCGTGTCCGGCTTGGCACGTTTGCCGTTGATCCGCACCTGCCCGGTGCGCAGCAGGCGATAGATCAGGCTGCGCGGCACGCCCTTGAGCAGGGTGGCCAGGCAGTTGTCCACGCGCTGACCATCGCGCTCGGGTCCGACCGTGAGGGTTTGAACACCCGTGAAGGGATTGTCCGAAGTTGCCGTCGGCATTGGAAAAATCCTGAATAAACTGATAGACTTCGACGGCGTTGCGCGGGTTCGCGGCCATCGGCCGAGCCCCGCACCCGCCCGCTACGCGGGCGAGGAACCGCCTGGCCAGCTCCCGACCGGGAGGTCAGGTTCTCCTCTCCATCGTAACGGACGGTTCGGAATTGGCCCATCACCCACGAACGGGTGATGCGGGATTCCGGCACGCACGAGTACGTACTGAACATTCATCGGAGCGGAGTCTCGCTCCGGAAACCGCCGCCCTCCGCGGGCGCGACAACACGGCCGGCCGCCCTGCAAGGCGCCGCCGCGACGCGCGGCCAACGGTGCGCGGCTTCAAGGATTCTCAAAATGAAACGCATGTTGATCAACGCGACTCAGCGTGAAGAGTTGCGCGTGGCCATCGTGGATGGCCAATCGCTCTACGATCTCGACATCGAGATCCCCTCCAAAGAGCAGAAGAAGTCCAACATCTACAAGGGGCGCATCACCCGCGTAGAACCCTCCCTCGAAGCCTGCTTCGTCGAATACGGCGGCGAGCGCCATGGTTTCCTGCCGCTGAAGGAAATCTCCCGCGAGTACTTCAATCCCGGCGTGGACCACAACAAGGCCGGCATTCGCGAGCTGCTGAAGGAAGGCCAGGAACTGGTCGTGCAGGTGGAGAAGGAGGAACGCGGCAACAAGGGCGCCGCGCTCACCACTTTCATCTCGCTGGCCGGCCGCTACATGGTGCTGATGCCGAACAATCCGCGCGCGGGCGGAGTCTCGCGCCGGATCGAGGGCGAGGACCGGCAGGCGCTGAAGGAAGCGCTGGACCACCTGCAGGTGCCCGAGGAAATGGGCCTGATCGTGCGCACCGCCGGCGTCGGTCGCGATGCCGAAGAACTGCAATGGGACCTGGATTACCTGCTGCAACTTTGGAAGGCGATTTCCGAAGCAGCGGTCGGCAAGCCCGCGCCATTCCTGATCTACCAGGAATCCAAGCTGATCATCCGTGCACTGCGCGATTATCTGCGCGGCGATATCGGCGAAATCCTCGTTGACGAGCCGTCGCTGTTCCAGGATGCGCAGGATTTCATGCAGCAGGTCATGCCCAACAACCTGCGCAAGCTGAAGCTGTACGACGAAACCGTCCCGCTGTTCACCCGCTTCCAGATCGAAACCCAGATCGAGAACGCCTACGAACGCGGCGTGCGGCTGCCTTCCGGCGGCTCGATCGTGATCGACGGCACCGAAGCGCTGACCGCGATCGACATCAACTCCTCGCGCGCCACCAAGGGCGGCGACATCGAGGAAACCGCGTTCAACACCAACTGCGAGGCCGCGGTCGAGATCGCGCGTCAGTTGCGCATCCGCGACGCCGGCGGCCTGATCGTCATCGACTTCATCGACATGGAGTCGCCGCGGCATCAGCGTGAGGTCGAGGAGAAGCTGAAGAACGCGCTGAAGCTGGATCGCGCGCGCGTGCAGATCGGACGCATCTCGCGCTTCGGCCTGCTGGAGATGTCGCGCCAGCGCCTGCGTCCGTCACTCGGCGAATCCACCCAGATCGTGTGTCCGCGCTGCGACGGCCATGGCCGCATCCGCGGTGTGGAATCGCTGTCGCTGTCCGCGCTGCGCCTGCTGGAAGAGCACGCGATGAAGGAGAACACCGGGCAGGTGCTGGTGCAGGCGCCGCCCACGGTCGCCAACTTCCTGTTGAATGAAAAGCGCGCCAGCGTGGTCGAGATCGAACTGCGCCACAAGGTACACGTGGTGATCGTCGCCGACGAGAACCTGGAAACGCCGCATCTGGAAATCACCCGCATCCGCGAAAGCGAAATGGGCGAGCACTCAAAGCCCAGCTACGAGCGCATGACGCCGGCGAAAGCCACGCCGCTGCCGAAAGTCGGCCAGGTGGAAGTCCATGGCGAAGAGCCGGCGGTCAGCGGCGTCAAACCCGCCACACCGATGCCGCAGCGCGTGGAAGCCG
>JBQCCR010000028.1:0-6151 GCA_051961995.1 Rhodanobacteraceae bacterium
GCTCCCACGACGAGGCGAACATGTCAGACCAAGCGCAATACCTCACCGTGAACCTCGCGCACGAGGAATACGGCATCGACATTCTGGCCGTGCGCGAAATCCGCGGCTGGACGCCGGTGACGCGTATTCCGCAGTCGCCGCACTACGTGCTGGGCGTGCTGAACCTGCGCGGCGCGATCGTCCCGGTAATCGACCTGCGCCTGCGCTTCGGCCTCAGCCGCGAGGACTACAACGCCACCACCGTCACCGTGATCATCACCGTGGCCGGCCGCCAGTTCGGCGTGGTGGTGGATGCCGTGTCCGACGTGCTCGACGTGGCCGGCGATGCGATCCGCCCCGTGCCCGACATGGGCACCACGGTGGATACCGAATACCTGAAAGGATTGACCTCGGTCAGCGACCGCATGGTGTTGCTGCTCGACGCAGACAAGCTGTTGCAACCGCAGGACGCGCAGATGCTCGACGCCGCCCTCGATGCAGTCGGCAATGTGAAAGCCGTAGCCTGAAGGAATAAATCTGATGAAATTGCGTTTCCCTACATTCAAGTTCACATCGCTCACGGTGCGAGCACGGCTGATCATGCTGGTTGGCCTGCTCGGCGTGATGCTGCTCGCCGGTGCGGCGATCGGGCTGTACTCCATGGCGCAGCAGAACGCCGGCACCCAGCACATCTACGAATCCGAACTGGTGCCCTCGCAATACCTGGATGTGGTGCGCAGCGATTCGCTGAAGTCCTTCCTCACCATGAGCGAGGCGGCCGCGCTGGTCGGCAAGCCTGACCAAGTGAAGCAGAAGATGGCGGAGTACGAGCGCTATCAGAAGGAAATGAACGACTACAAGGACCGCTTCGCCAAGCTGCCGCTGAGTCCTGCGGTGGCCGCAGCCAATAAAGACTGGCACTCCACCGACAAGGACTACGAGCAGGCCAAGCAGGACGTGCTCGATGCCATCAAGCAGGCCGATCCGGGTGCGTCCGACCTGGTCGAAATGGAGTTGCGTCCGCTGTTGATGCAGCGCCAGGATTCGATGTCCAAGCTGGTCGAGGCGCAGCGCGCCGAAGCGGCGCAGATCTTCGAGAGCCAGGTGAAGAACTACGCGCGCATCCGCTTGATCACCATCATCGCGCTGCTCGCCGGCCTGTTGTTCGCACTGCTGCGTTCCACGCTGTTGATCCGCTCGATCTCGCATGCGCTCAACTACGCCATGAAGGTCGCCAACGAAATTGCCGGCGGCAAGCTGGGCCATACGATCGAAGTGAAAGGTAACGACGAGTTGGCGAAGCTGCTCACCGCGCTGGGCACGATGGACCAGCGCCTGGTGGATATCGTCGCCGAAGTGCGCAATGGCTCCGATGCCGTGAGCACTGCCGCGCAGCAGATCGCACGCGGCAACGATGACCTCAGCCAGCGCACGCAGGAACAGGCATCGAGCCTGGAAGAAACCGCCTCGTCGATGGAGGAAATGACTTCCACCGTGAAGCAGAACGCCGAAAACGCCAGCCATGCCAACCAGCTCGCCCGCGGTGCGCGCGAACAGGCCGAGCGCGGCGGCGAAGTGGTGGCGCAGGCGGTAACCGCCATGCGCGAGATCAACTCATCCAGCCGCAAGATTTCCGACATCGTCAGCCTGATCGACGAAATCGCCTTCCAGACCAACCTGCTGGCGCTGAACGCCGCGGTGGAAGCGGCGCGTGCGGGCGAGCAGGGCCGCGGCTTCGCCGTGGTCGCCACCGAAGTGCGCAACCTTGCGCAACGCAGCGCGGGTGCGGCGAAGGAAATCAAGCTGCTCATCAACGATAGCGCCGACAAGGTGCGCGCGGGTTCCGAACTGGTCGACCAATCGGGCAAGGCGCTGGCCGACATCGTCGACAGCGTGAAGAAGGTCACCGATATCGTGGCCGAGATCGCAGCCGCCAGCCAGGAACAATCGGCCGGCATCGACCAGGTGAACCACGCCGTGTCGCAGATGGATGAAATGACCCAGCAAAACGCCGCGCTGGTGGAAGAAGCCTCCGCCGCCGCACGCGCCATGCACGAGCAGGCAGGCGAGTTGTCGCGCCAGGTGAACTTCTTCCGCCTGGGCGAGGAAGCGGCAGCGTCCGTGACGTCCAAGCCGAAGGCAGCCGAGATTCTGGCCGAAACCGAAGCGGTGTTCGCCGCCGTGCGCCAGTCCGCGCCGCCGGCTGCGCCGCGCCGCAGCGTGCCGGCAACGGCGGACAGCGACGTCTGGAAGGAGTTCTGAGATGACCCATGCGCTCCCTGCCACGCAGGGAGCGCATGAAGCGGCACGCGCTTGGTGATGGCTGCCTGGATGCGCAGCCGAAGGGGGAAGGGCATCGACGCTGCGCGACCGCATGCGCGACGGATGCAGGAGCGAAGCCATTCGCTCTCATAACGATACGAGGTAAACGTCGTGACACTGGGTAGCCAAGCCATGTTTCGCCACGCGATCGCTACATCGCACACGACCGGACGGAAGGAGTCGCACCCATGACGACGGCAGCTGTTTCGAATTTCGGCGCGGTCGTCGCAAACGGCGGTGGCCCGCTGCTCGGCGATGCGGAGTTCCAGTTCCTGCGCGATTTTGTCTACCGGCATTGCGGCATCGCGCTGAGCGAACAAAAACGCCAGCTCGTACAAGGCCGCCTGCTGCGCCGCCTGCGCGCGCTGGGCCTGAAGGAATTCGCCAGCTATTGCGAGCTCTTGCGCAAGGATCCGGATGCCGAACTGGGCGAGCTGGCCAGCGCGATCAGTACCAATGTCACGGCGTTTTTCCGCGAAATGCATCACTACGACCTGCTGGTGGAGCAATTGCTGCCGCGCTGGCTGGAAGAAAAGAAGCACGGCGGCCGACTGCGCATCTGGTCGGCCGGCTGCGCGACTGGCGAAGAGCCTTATGCGCTGGCGATGGTATTGGCCGAAGCGCTGGAGCGCACCGGCAGCCATGTCGATGCGCGCATTCTCGCCACCGATCTTTCGCCACAGGCATTGGAACACGCGCAAGCAGGCATGTACGCGCTCGATCGCATGGAAGGTGTCAGCACCGAACGCCGCCGCCGCTGGTTCCTGCGCGGCGAAGGCCAGTACGAAGGCTACGCCTGCGTGCATCAGCGTCTGCGCGAGCTGGTCACCATCCAGCCGCTCAACCTGCTGCACGACTGGCCGATGCGCGGGCCGTTCGACGCCATTTTCTGCCGCAATGTGGTGATCTATTTCGACAAGCCGACCAAGCAGCGTCTGTTCGAACGCTACGCGGGGCTGCTGGTACCGGGCGGCTATCTGTTCCTGGGCCATTCCGAATCGATGCACGGCTTGAGCGATGCGTTCGACCTGGTCGGCCGCACCGTCTACCGGAAGCGCGTGTCATGACCGCCCCCGTGCGAGGCCTCGCCGTTGCACCGAACGTCAACGCGCCCGTCCTGCCCGGATTCGAGCACATGCGCCGATTCTGGGATCCCACCCACAACTGCATGACGGTGAAGGTCCTGCCTGGCGAGTTCTACGTGAGCGCGCAGGAGGAAATGATCTCCACCGTGCTCGGCTCGTGCGTATCGGCCTGCATTCGCGATAACGATCGCGGCATCGGCGGCATGAATCATTTCATGTTGCCCGAGCCGATGAGCGGCGAACGCAACGATTGGTCGGTCGCCGTGGGCCGCGCGGCGCGCTACGGCAGCGACGCCATGGAGCAGCTGATCAACGCCGTGCTGAAGGCCGGCGGCAAGCGTGAATCGCTGACCGTGAAGATCTTCGGCGGCGGCCGCGTGCTGACCCAGATGACCGACGTGGGCCAGCGCAACATCGCCTTCGTCAAACGCTATCTGGAAACCGAAGGCCTGCCGGTGGTGGCGGCGGACGTGGGCGACATCTATCCGCGCCAGCTGCAGTATTTCCCTTCCAGCGGAAGGGTTCGCGTAAGGCAACTGCGCAGCCAGCGCGACGCGGAATTGGCGGCCAACGAGCAGCGCTACCTCAAGCGTTTGGCGAACGATCCGATAAAGGGTGAGGTGGAGCTGTTTTAGAGAACTCCACTTCTGACTCCCTCCCCTGCATGCAGGGGAGGGCCGGGGTGGGGTCAGGCTCTTCGCCTGGCTGTTTGAGAGCAAGCTCACCCCGGCCTCCCCCTGCAAGCAGAGGGAGGGGAAAGACTAACGAAGCACACAGCGAGAAAGCGGTAATGGAAAAAGTTCGTGTCCTGGTCGTCGACGATTCCGCCCTGGTGCGCAAGCTCCTGTCGGCCATGCTCGATTCCGATCCGGGCATCGAAGTGGTCGGCGCGGCCGCCGATCCGCTGATTGCGCGCGACAAGATCAAACAGCTCAATCCGGACGTGCTCACGCTGGACGTGGAAATGCCGCGCATGGACGGGCTGACCTTTCTCGAAAACCTGATGCGCCTGCGCCCGATGCCGGTGGTGATGGTGTCCTCGCTGACCGAGCGCGGCGCGGAAGTGACCTTGCGCGCGCTGGAAATCGGCGCGGTGGATTTCTTCACCAAGCCGTCCAGCGACCTGGCCAATTGCTTTGCCGAAAGCGCGCAGGAGATCTGCGCCAAGGTGAAACTTGCCGCACGCACGCGCCCGCGGCCCTACACGCAGGTGCAGAAGGTCGAGGTGGCGCCGCGGCTCTCCGCCGACGCCGTGTTGCCGCGCTCGCAATCGCCCGGCACGCGCGGCAGCCAGCGCATCATCGCGATCGGCGCGTCCACCGGCGGCACCGAAGCGATTCGCGTGGTGCTCGAGGCGATGCCGCCGGATGCACCGCCGATCGTGATCACGCAGCATATTCCCGCCGCTTTCAGCGGCCCGTTCGCTGCGCGCATGAACCACTGCTCGGCCATGCGCGTGTGCGAAGCGCGCGATGGCCAGCCGATCCAGCCAGGCCATGCGTACATCGCACCCGGCGGCGAGCATCTGCTGGTGATGTGGGATGGCGCCAAGCATGTCTGCCGCCTGCACGACGGTCCGCAAGTGAATCGCCACAAGCCGAGCGTGGACGTGCTGTTCCGTTCCACCGCCGCCAGCATCGGCGCCGCCGCCATCGGCGCGTTGCTGACCGGCATGGGTGACGACGGCGCGCGTGGTTTGCTGGAAATGCGCGAGAGCGGCGCGCCGACGCTGGTGCAGGACGAAGCGAGTTCGGTGGTGTGGGGCATGCCCGGTGCCGCGTGGAAGCTTGGCGCCGCCGACGAAAAACTGCCGCTCGAAGACATTGCCGCGCGCCTGCTGGTGCTCGCGCATCAACCCATTGCCGGCGCACGTCGCGCCGCATCCTGACGTATCGGAATCGCTTATGTCCGCTATCCTGCCCACCTCCGCGCCACGCCCGTTCATCGGCATCGCCGCGAGCCTCGTTGCCTTGCTGCTGTGCCTGGTCTGGGATCCGATGTGGCTGGCGCCCGTGCTGATCACCGCGCTGTGCGCCGTGTGGATCTTCGAATGCCGCCGCCTGTCCGCCGCCACCGTGGTGGAAGTGGCGCCCGAGCCCGACCACGCGCCGGTGCGCGAAGCACTCGAAGACATCCGCGGCGCACTGGTCGACGAGCTCGGCCACGCCTCGCGCGAGCTGCATCAGGCGCTGGACCTGCTGCGCGATGCGGTGTCCGAACTGGGCGGTGGCTTCGACGGCCTGTCGCAGAAGACCGGCATGCAGCAGTCGCTGCTGAAGCAGATCATCGACGTGCAGAACGGTGGCGTCTCGGTGCAGGATTTCGCGGCGCGCACCGGCGATCTGCTGGAGCATTTCGTGGGCCTGATCGTGCAGCTGTCGCGCGAGAGCCTGCGCATCGTCTATCGCATCGACGGCATGTCGAAGGAAATGGACGCGGTGTTCGCCTTGCTGAAGAACGTCAACACCATCGCCGAGGAAACCAACCTGCTGGCGCTCAACGCTGCGATCGAAGCGGCGCGTGCAGGTGAAGCCGGTCGTGGTTTTGCTGTGGTGGCCGGTGAAATCCGCAACCTCGCCAGCCATTCCAACCAGTTCAACGAGCAGATCGGCAGCCACGTCGAACGCGCGCGCATCGCGATGGAGCAGGTGCGCGGCCTGGTCGGCGAACTGGCCTCGCAGGACTTGAACGTGGCGCTTTCCGCCAAGGGCGACATCGACGCCATGATGGCGCACGTCACCGAAAGCGATGCGCGCACCAGCGCG
>JBQCCR010000029.1:0-16606 GCA_051961995.1 Rhodanobacteraceae bacterium
CACCGCCTGCGCGGCGGTGTGGCGGAACAGGCAGTACAGCATCTGCTCGCGCGTCAGCGTGGACTTCTGCCCGAACGCGCCGGCGATGTCGGCCACCATTTTCGCCTGGATCCGCCAGATCGCCACCAGCTCCGGCAGCACGGTCAGCCAGCCCAGCGGTCCGGGCGGGAGCGACAACGAGGCCGATGTCAGGAAGGCGCGACGGCGGGCGTGCGCGGCGATGGCTTCCGCGCGCACGCGCGGCGAAACGCTGGGCGGTTCCGCGCTGCGCGGAATGTCGCCGAGAAAATCCAGGATGGTGCGTGCGATGCGCGAAGCGTGCGGCGGGGAAACGGGTGCGGCGGCGGTGAGGGCGTTCATGGGATGTTGCGCTGGGTGCAATACGCGCAGCGTGCCAGACAGGAGCTCAAGAACACATGAACGCCGTCAAATATTGAGTGCCCGGCCGCCGTCCACGCGGATGATTTCGCCGGTCACGAACGGGGCATCGCGCAACAGCCACAACACCGCACCGGCGATGTCATCCGGCCTGCCGGCGCGCTGCAGCGGCGTGCGCGCGACGATCGCCTGCCGGTCCGCATATTCCTTGCCGGATTCCGGCCACAGCACCGCGCCGGGCGCGACCCCGTTGACGCGCACTTCGGGGCCGAGCTCCTGCGCCAACGACAGCGTGGCCATCGCCAGCGCCGCCTTGCTCATGCAGTACGCGGCATGCTGCGGCAGCGGGCGCTGCGCATAGATATCCACGATATTGACGATCGCGCCGCGCGCAGACTTCAAATGCGGTGCCGCGGCTTGCGCGAGCAATACCGGCGCGCGCGCGTTCGCCGCGAAGAATTCATCGCATTGCCGCGCGGTGATGTCGCCCAGCGGCGTGGGGTAAAACGACGACGCGTTGTTGACCAGCGCATCCAGCCGGCCGAAGCGCGCAATGGTTTGCTCGATCAATTCCGGAAGGCGGTCGGCCTCCGCAAGATTGGCTTGCAGGCCGAGCGTCGAATTCGCGCGCGCAGTCTCCAGCTCCGCAATCAGCGCGTCGCGTTCCGCGCGCGAGTTCCGGCAGTGCAGCGCCACGTCGTAACCGGCGCCGTGCAGCGTACGCGCGATCATCGCGCCGACGCGTCTGGCGGCGCCGGTGACCAGAGCGACAGGCCGTTCCGATGACTTCATCATGGCCGCGCTATCCTGCGCGATTCGTGCACCCACCGCAATTGGGAATCCGTATTGAACATCGAATTGCCCGAGCCCGGCGCCGAAGAACGCGCGCATTCGCAGCGGCTGACCAATGCGATCCGCGCCGAAATCGACGCGACCGGGCCGATGCCGTTTGCGCGCTTCATGGAGCGCTGTCTGTATGCACCGGGACTGGGCTATTACAGCGCCGGCCGGCTGAAATTCGGCGGGGCCGGCGACTTTGTCACCGCGCCGGAACTGGGCTCGCTGTTCGCGCGTTGCGTGGCGCACGCGTTGGCGCCGGCATTGCGTGCCTGCGGCGGGGAATCGGTGTGGTTCGAACTGGGCGGCGGCAGCGGAGCGTTCGCGCGCGATTGCCTGCTCGCCTTGCAAAAACTCGAGGCATTGCCGACGCAGTACTGGCTGCTGGAACCCAGCGCCGATCTGCGCGAGCGCCAACGCGAGCTATTGCATGGAGCCTTGCCGCCGGAATTGTTCGCGCGCTTGCAGTGGCTGGATCGCCCGCCGCAGGCGTCGTGGAGGGGCGTGCTGTTCGCCAACGAGGTGCTGGACGCGCTGCCGGTCACGCGGTTCCGGATGGGCGAGGGCGAAGTGTTCGAGGAACATGTCGCCTTGAGTCAGGTGACGCCGGATGCGGACAACCCTTTCATCCGCGTGGATCAACCGGCCGATGCACTGGTGGCCGGCGCGGTGCGGCACCTGCAACGCAAGCTCGGCGCGCCGTTCGCCGATGGCTACCGTTCCGAAGTGCTGCCGCAACTGCCGTGGTGGATCGAAGCGATCGCGGGCACCCTGCAGCAAGGCGCGGCGCTGTTCGTGGATTACGGTTATCCGCGCCGCGAGCTTTATCTTCCCGAGCGCCGCGACGGCACGCTGGTGTGCCATTACCGCCATCGTGCACACGACGATCCGCTGATCCTCCCGGGTCTGCAGGACATCACCGCGTTCGTGGATTTCACTGCGCTGCTCGAAGCCGGCATCGCGGCCGGTTTCGAATTCGTCAGCTACGCGAGCCAGGCGCAGTTCCTGATGGCGAGCGGCCTGGATGCCGCATTCGCGCAAACGTATGCGCAGGCAGGCGATGAGGCAGCGCGCTACGCGTCGGCGCAGGAAGTCAAGAAACTCACCTTGCCCGGCGAAATGGGCGAACGCTTCCAGGCGATGCTGTTCGCGCGCGATCTGGATTCGGAACGGTTGTTCGCGCCGCTGGTCGCGGTGGATCGCAGCGAGCGGTTGTAGGCGATAGCTCCCATTCTCGTCATTCCGGCGAAAGCCGGAACCCAGCGCCTCTGCTTGCGGAAAGGCAAAGTCGCCGGATGCGGGATCGCCGCTGCGCGGGGTCCGGAATGGCGAACAACCAGCGCCTGGGTTATTTCGGCACCGCCGCGATCGCCTCGATCTGCGCGCGACGCATCGCTTCGCCGATCGCCGTGCCCTGCAAACCTTGTTCGACGAACGGCTGTGCAGTGACCGCAGCCGCGGCCGCACGCGCCGCACGCAGATAATCGGCTTGCGGATAGGGATCGTGTTCGTGCTGCAAGCGGCCGCGCTTGTCGGCCATGCAGGTGAGCAGGAAAATTTCCAGCCGCTGCGGCCTGCGCAGCGCATCGAATGAAAGCAGCAGTTCCAAAACGGTGGCGGGCTTCAGTTCCAGTGCGCGGTGCGCATTGAGATGCTGGCGGCAGGTGAGTTCGGCCAGTTGCGCGTACTCGACCGGTACGCGCAGGCGTTCGCACATCGCGCGCAGCGGCGCGACACCGCGATGCTCGTGTGCGATGTGTCTCGGCAACACCTCTGCGGGCGTCAGCGCCTTGCCCAGATCGTGCGTGAGCGCGCAGAAGCCGACCAGATCGTTGCCGGGCGCGAGCGATGCCGCCTGGTCCAGCACCAGTTCCAGGTGCACGCCGCAATCCACTTCCGGGTGATGCTGCGCACTCTGCGGCACGCCGTAGAGCGCGTCCACTTCCGGAAACAGCACGTGCAGCGCGCCGCATTCGCGCAGCGATCGCAGGAACGCCGAAGGCCGCGGTTCGGCCAGCGCCTTGCGGGTTTCCGCCCATACGCGTTCGGGAACCAGATGCGCGACCTCGCCGTTGGCGACCATCTCCCGCATCAGCGCCATGGTTTCCCCGGCGATGCGGAAACCCAGTGGCGCAAACCGCGCGAGGAAACGCGCCACGCGCAGCACGCGCACCGGATCCTCGACGAAGGCCGGGGACACGTGCCGCAGGATCCGCTGCTCCAGATCGCGTGCGCCATGGAACGGGTCCACCAGCGCGCCGCGTTCGTCGCGCGCCATCGCGTTGATGGTGAGGTCGCGCCGGGCGAGATCCTGTTCCAGCGTGACATCCGGATCGGCATCCACCACGAAGCCGCGATAGCCGCGCCCGGATTTGCGCTCGGTACGCGCCAGCGCGTGCTCCGCCTTGGTCTGCGGATGCAGGAACACCGGAAAGTCCCGGCCCACCGCCACAAAGCCTTGCGCCAGCAACTCGTCCGGCGTGGCGCCGACCACCACGTAATCACGGTCGCCGTGCGCGCGACCGAGCAATTCGTCACGCACCGCGCCGCCTACCAGATAAACGTCCATGCGGGCATTCTGCCAGCGAAACCCGGGGCGACGGTGCGCGGGTTCGAGAGTGCGGCGAAGGCCGGCGCGCTTTCACGCGCAAGGGGGCGCACAAGGGCCTCGGCACTTGTCGCAACTTCGGCAATTGATTAAAAGGTAGCGGCCGGCGGGGACGAAGGCCGGCGCGGGGAGCCAAAAATTCTTTCGGGAGACGTCGCATGAAGTCGTCGCACGTGTTGCGGCCGGTCGTCGTGACTGGCCTTCTGCTGTCGCTTGCCTTGGCGCCTGCCGCATGGGCGCAGGACGCGCAAGCCGTCAGTCCGCAGACTTCCACTGATCAGGGCAATGTCCAGCGGCTTCAGGCCATCGAAGTGCTGGGCTCGCGCATCAAGAAGGCGGAAGTGGTGGGGCAGACGCCGGTTCTGACCATCACCGCGAAGGATATTCAGCAGTCGGGCCTGGCCTCCATCGGTGACGTGATCCAGCAGCTTTCCGTTAGCGGCTCCTCGCTCAACACCAAATTCAATTCGGCCGGAAATTTCGGTTTCGCGCCGGACGGCTCGGGCGTGGGCTCGGGCTCGACCACGATTTCGCTGCGCAGCCTGAATCCGAAGCGCACCTTGATCCTGGTGGACGGCCTGCGCTGGGTGAATGAATCATCGGCTTCGGGTGTATCCGCGGCGGTGGACTTGAACACCCTGCCGGCCAGCGTGATTGACCACATCGAAATCCTGACCGACGGCGCTTCGGCCCTGTACGGCTCCGATGCGATCGCGGGCGTGGTGAACATCATCACCAAGAAATCGCAGGACGGCGCCGCGCTGCATGCCTATTACGGCGATTATTCGCTGTCCGGCGGCAAGACCTGGAATGGCGATGCGTCGTTCGGCGGCAAGGGCGACCGTTACAGCTTCTTCGTGGATGTCAGCCACTACAAGCAGGATGCGATCAGCTCCTCGGCGTGGGGTCGCTCGAGTGACGAATGCGTGCCGGGCACCGGGCTTGCGAACTGCTCCTCGGCCACCCCGTTCACGCGCGTGCTGTTCGACGTGCCAGGCGGCGGCGATGTGACGCGTTCGGACGGCACCACGATCTGCAGCGACGGGTTCTGCAGCATTACCGCCAATGGCGTCGCCGGCCCCAGCGGCGTGCAGGACTTTCCGGATGGTTATCACCACTTCACCAATGCGGATCGCTTCAATTTCGCGCCCTACAACCTGTTGCTGACGCCGTCGGAGCGCAGCGGATTTTTTGCGCAAACCGATTACAACGTCACCAGCAACATTGATTGGTACATGCGCGGGCTGTACAACACGCGCAAGTCGGTCAATCAGGCCGCACCGGAACCGATCTTTCTCGGTCAGGCGTTCTGCTTCCTGATTGATCGCTGCTACAACGTCAGCGTGGACGCGACCAATCCGTACAACCCGTTCGGATTCACGCTGGACTCCAGCAGCCCCGACTTCGGCCTCGGCCGGCGCCCGGTGGAGGGCGGTCCGCGCATCTTCTCGCAGAAGACGGATACGCGTTACTTCGCGACCGGACTGGTTGGCAATTTCGGCTGGGGCGATCGCGACCTCAACTGGGATGTGAACCTGGTGCGCGCGGACAACGATGCGACGCAGGACGTCACCGGCACCTACAACATCGCGCACATCCAGAAGGCGGTCGGCCCGCTTGCGGATTGCCAGGCCGATCCGGCGTGCGTGCCGCTGAACCTGTTCGGCGGCCCCGGCACGATCACGCCGGACATGCTCAATTACATCCTGTTCAACGAACACGACACCAGTCATCAATCGCTGGGTTTGTTCACCGCCAATCTCAACGGCGATCTGTTCAAGCTGCCGGCGGGCTGGCTGGATTTCGCTACCGGCTATGAGCATCGCAATCTGAACGGCAATTACCAACCGGATGCGATCATTGTGGCGGGCGAGTCCAATGGCGTGCCCTCCAAGCCGACCTCCGGCGGTTACAACGTGGACGAGTTCTATCTGGAGTTGAACGCGCCCCTGCTGGCCGACCTGCCGTTCGCCAAGCACCTGGATGTGGATCTGGCCTCACGCTATTCCAACTACTCGACGTTCGGCGGCACCACCAACAGCAAATTCGGGTTCCGCTGGCAGGTCAATGACGACCTCACTTTCCGCGGTACCTGGGGGCAGGGTTTCCGCGCGCCGTCCATCGGCGAGTTGTTCGGCACGTTCTCGCGCTTCGATGCGACCCTCACCGACCCGTGCAACTTCGACAGCCCGGTGGCCAGCCCGCAGGTCGCGGCCAATTGCGCGGCTCTGGGTGTGCCGAATCCCGCAACCTTCGAACAATCCAATTCGCAGATTTCGGTGCTGACGGGCGGCAATCCCAACCTGCAGCCGGAGAAATCGCGCGACATTTCGCTGGGCACCGTGTACAGCCCGTCCTGGGCGGAGAACACCGCGTGGTCCAAGCGGCTGGACTTCGAACTGACCTATTACAAGATCGCGATCAAGGACGCGATCCAGGCCAAGGACGCGCAGACCCTGCTGGATCGCTGCGCGGAAACATTGGATCCGGTGTTCTGCGGCGTGCAGTCGCGCAACGCGGCCGGGTTCGTCACCTTCCTCAACGACACCCTGGAGAACCTCGGGCGCGTTGACACCAACGGCCTGGATTTCTCGGTGAACTGGCTGGGCAACGAAGCGAACTGGGGTCAGCTGAGCGCCAGCTGGGAAAGCACCTACGTCAAGCACTACCAGGTGCTCGACACCAGCACCGGGCTGGCGGAGCCCGACGGCGTCGGCATCGAAGTGCATGACAGTGGCGTGCCGCGGCTGCGCTCCACGGTGCGCTTGAACTGGGCGCTGGGCCAGTGGTCGGCGTCCTGGGCAGTGCGCTACATCTCCGGCTTCACCGAGGATTGCTCCGCGGCGGGCGGATTCCCGGTGTGCCCGGTCGCGCCGAGCGATCGCTTCCCGGATGGTTCCCATCGCCTGGGCGCAACGGCTTACAACGACCTCCGCGCGAGCTGGACGTTGCCGATCCAGACGCCGTTGACCATTTCGGGCGGCGTGAACAACATCCTCGATCGCGACCCGCCGACCTGCCTGTCGTGCTCGCTCAATGGCTACGACGCGTCCAACTACGATCTGCCGGGGCGGTTCTGGTATCTGGAAGCGAACCTGAGGTTCTGATCGTCAGACACGTTGCAACTTGAAAACCGGCGCCTCTCGGCGCCGGTTTTTTTTGGCGATCAGCCCGCCTGCTCGTAAGCATGCCGCGCGGAATCGCGCTGGCTTGCGCGCGCTTCGTCCATGCGTCGTTCGCGCTGCGGTAGCGCCAGCAGTTCGGGCAGCAGCACGTCGAAGCGACGCGGGCTAATACCGAGTTCGGCCAATCCGTCGCGAGTACCCACGGCATCCAGCTTCAGCGATTTGAAATTGTCGGAAGAGAACGGCCGGCCGGGCACGAAGTCGAAGATGCGCGCCTGCAACCAGCCCAGCGCGTCCGGCAGTGGCAGCACCAGGCGACGCAGGTCCGCTGCGTCGCGGATCATGCGCACGATCCGCACGAGCGTATAGACATCCGGGCCGTACAGCTCGTGAATGCGACCGCAACTCGCGCGGTCGTGCACGCAGCGGGTGAGCGCGCGCACCACATCTCCCACGTACACCGGCGCGACCTTCGCACGCGGGCGCGCCAGCGGCAGCACCGGCGATAGCTTCAGCAGTGCGTGAAAACGCGAAACCAGCCCGTCGCCGTGTCCATACACAATGGTCGGGCGGAAGATCGTCCAGTCCAGTCCCGAGTTCTTGACCAGCGTTTCGGCTTCGCCGCGCGTCTTCAGGTATTTCGACGCGTCGTTGCCTGCATTGATCGAGCTCATCTGCAGCAGACGATGCACGCCGGCCCCACGGCAGGCCGCGATCACGGTCGCGGTAAGGTCCGCGTGCGCGCGCGAAAAGCGCGCCCCGCCGGTTTCATTCAGGATGCCGACCAGGTTGATCACGCTGTCGTGGCCGCCGAAGCGTTGCATCAGCGCGGCGCGGTCGTAGACATCGGTGCTGAGGATTTTCACCGAAGGCAGCACCAGCAGGCCGCGCCGCCGCTCGCGATTGCGCGACAACACGGTGACCGCATGGCCTTCGGCCACCAGCTTCGGCACCAGATGGCTGCCGATGAAACCGGTTCCGCCCAGCACCACGATCTTCTGCGCGCGCATGTCAGTGTCCTTTCCGAGTGGTCACCGCCGGTGCAGCGCTCGTCGCCGAGGCCGCGGGCGTATCGGGTTCCAGATTGCACACCACCGATTTGCGGGTCGCCTTCACCGGCAGCGCGTACGCGGTACCGATTGCCGGCATGCGTGAGGTGACCGGCAGTGCGTCGCCGTGCATGCGCCAGTCGTAGAGCGTCTCGAACGACAGCACGCGGGCGACGTACTCGCGGGTTTCCTTGTACGGAATGGTGGCGATGAACACATCCGGCTCCAGCGCGCTGCGGGCATCCGCCCAGCGCCTTACCGGATCGGGGCCCGCGTTGTAGGCCGCGCTGGCCAGCCAGGGATTGCCGTCGTACCGCAGCGCCATCGCCGCTAGGTAGCGGGTGCCCAGTGGAATATTGATTGCCGGATCGTATAGATCCGGTGCGTCGCCATAGGGCAGCCCGTTCTTGCGCGCGACCTCGGCCGCGGTGACCGGCAGCAGTTGCATCAGGCCGAAGGCATTGGCGGCGGAGTGCGCGTCCGTCTGCCAGGCGCTCTCGGCACGGATGATCGCGTAGGCCCAGGCGGAATCAATCCCCGCCGCCTGCGACGCGTCCAGCACGCTCTTTTCATCCGCAAGCGGGAAGCGCTGCTCGTAGAGATGTGTGTCGTCGGCATTGGCAAAAGCGAACACCGCACGGTCGTACCAGCCGCGCGAGTTCGCCAGCAGCGCGGCCTGCCTTTGATCGGCGTCGTCCAGATCGTCGAACGCGCGGCTCCATTCACGGCGCGCCGGGTGCAGCATGTCCAGCGCGAACAGCTCGAATGCGCGCGCGAAGCCGGGGATCGCCAGCAGCCGCTGCTGTGCCGCGTCGTCCGCCGCCAGTTGCTCGGGGCAGATCGTGTAGGGCAAACCGGCGCGATCGGCGGCGAGGAAGCCGTAAAAGCCCGTCTGCCTTGCGAGCTCGGCGTAGCCCGCTTGCGCCTCGGCCTGGTGGCCGAGCTTCTGCGCGATGCGCGCGCGCCAGTAGCGCCACTCGTCGTGTTCCATCTGCTGCGGTGTCAGCGCGTCGATCGCGGCCTGCGCGGCGTTCCAGTCGCTGCGCGCGAGCGCGACACGCACGCGCCATTCGCGGGTGGAGTCGGTTTGTGCCGAGGGCGGCAGCGCGATCAGCATTGCCAGCGCGCCGTCCTCGAAATCGGTCGCGCTGTAGAGTGCGAGCGCGGCAAGGATGCGGTCGCGTTGCGCGCCGTCGAAGGCGAAGCGCGACGACACCTTCTGCCACGCGGTTTCGGCATCATCGTCGTGGTGGTGGGCGTAGCGCGTGAGCGCGAGCGTCAGCGCCTGCCGGGTGCGCGGCGTGTCCGGCAATCGGTCCGCATTCTTCAGCAATGTGGCCGGTGTGCGCAGTGCATCGGCCAGACGCATTGCGATTACTGCATCGGTGCTCGACAGCCACGCGGCCGACTGCTCGATGGTCGAAGGCGCATTGGCTTCGACGGCGCGATCGATGCGTTCCCACACGAGTGGCCCGGTCAGCAGGCCTTGCGCATTCGCCGCATCCAGCACGCCGGCGCATTCATCGGGCAGGCTGGGCTTGTCCCACAGCGCGGAGAGGTCGCGCGAAAAATCCAGCTTGCCGCCTTGCGAGAGTTTGGCCTGCAGCGCGTCGCAGGTCAGCGCATCGCCCAGGCCCGGATGGTAGAACGCCAGGAATCCGTTCCAGTCCTTTTGCTTGGCGAGCAGGGCCAACTCATCGCGACGTAGATCCTGGGCGGGAATCAAATCCGGATACTTCGCGAGATAGGCAGTGATCTGCGCGGGATCCGCAGCGCCGAGATCGTGTTCCAGCGCCGCAGCTTCCAGGTACGGATACAGCGGATAACCTTCCAGACCGCGCGCCAGCGGTCGCCAATCCTGGCCATTGAAGGCGGCCGCGTAGGCGGCACGAAACGCCTCGCGCTGTTGCTGAAGGGTGGCCGTCTGGGCGTGCGCGAGCAGCGGCACGAACAGCAGCAGGGAAACCAGACGCCGCGGCAGAATCCACCGCGACGCGGACATGAGCAGTGCCGCGTTCATTGCCGCGATTCTAAACGATAGCGCGCGGGCTTGAGTCCATGCGCACCGCATCGCGCGCGCTCATGAAACCGGCTTCACCGGCACCGGCACGCGGACCTCGGCGGCCAGGGGCAGGTGATCGGAGAACGCATCCGGCAGGGTCCACATGCGTTCGATCCTGATATCGGAGGACACCAGAATGTGGTCAATCGCGCGTTGCGGATGCCAGCTCGGAAACGTCGGGCGCACCTGCAGCGGTTCGGACAGCGAAGTGCGCGCGAACAGCACACGCAACTCGAGGCTGTCCGGATCGCAATTGAGGTCGCCCATCAGCACCGTATGCGGATGGCCGTGCAGCAACTCGGCGATGAACGAGAGTTGCCGCAGTCGTGCCTGCGGACCAAGCGAGAGATGCGCCACTGCCACCAGCAGCGAATCGCGATCGTTGCCGTAGCGCGCCAGCAGCACGCCGCGGCCGCGGCCGGGCAGCGGGTAATCGAGGACTTCGGCAGGTTGCGAGCGACTGATCAGCCCGTTGGCCGAATGCGCGACATGCGACACGCGCCGGTTCGGCTGGTGGCTCCAGAACGGCAGCCCGGACGCTTCGGCCAGATATTGCGTCTGGTTGAGGAAGCCCGAGCGCATGCTGCCCGCGTCGGCTTCCTGCAGTCCGACCACGTCGAACTCGGCGATGGTGCGCGCCAGCTTGTCGAGATTGGTGCGCTTGTGCTTGCTTGGCAGGATCGCGCTCCAGCTGCGCGTCACGTACTCGTGATAGCGACCGACACTGGCGCCGGCGAGGATGTTGCAGCTCAGCAGGCGCAGGGTGGACGCGGAAGGAGGGCTGGTTTCAACGGCATCATTCACCCGGCAAGCCTAGCAGTTTGCCGATGAACGTTCCTGTCGCGGGTCGCCAACAAGGGTTGCGGCTGCCGGTGCGGCAACCGACAACCGTGAACCTGCGACTTATTTCTCTTCCTGCTTCACCAGCCATGCGCCGAGTTTCGCCAACTCCGCGTAGCTTTCCACCTCGTTGCTGCGGTAATCGGCCACGAACGGCGCATCCGGCGCGCTGCTCTGCAGATGCCCGACCACCAGCGTCGGCGTGGCATCGATGCCCCAGCTCTTTTCCAGTGCCTGATCGGCGGCGATCATTGCGTCGGTCTGCCCGGAGTTGGCGGTATCCAGGAATTTTTGTTGCTCCACACCGTGGCGTGCGTAGAACGCGGCCAGATCATCCAGCGAGTTCAGCGGATAATTCTGCTGCATCGCCTGGAACAGCGCGTCGTGGGTCTGGCTCAACACGCCCAGTTGCCTCGCCGCGTAGAACGCGCGCGCATACGGCTCCCAGGCCGGGCTGAAGATCGCCGGCATGTAGCGCACCTGCACATCCTTCGGCAAATTCCCGCGCAGCGTGTCGAAGAACGGCACGAATTCCGCACAATGCGGGCAGGCGTAGGAGAACACTTCCACCACCGCGACCGGCCCGTTCGCCTGCTGCGTGCTCTTGATGCGCACGTACTGCTTGCCTTCGGTGTAGCTGCCACTTGCCGCTTTTGCGCTGCTGGCTGCCGAGGCCGGCGCGGAAACCGAAGAACCATCGGTGTCGTTGTGCGCCGAGCACGCTGCGGTCAACAGCAGGCCCGCGGCGAGCAGGACGACGGTGAGGGCGCGGGCGCGGCGCGTGCTCATTGCTTCTTCGCCTGCCGTTCCAGGCCGATCAGGTAATTGGTCAGCTCGACCATCTGGTCGACGCCGCCCGCGGTGCCGAGGTCATAACGCCACTTGCCATCCACGATCATGGTCGGCGTGCCGGTCACGCCCATCGCCTTGATCTGCGCATCGGCGCGCTTCATCTTCATGTTCACCGCGAACGAATTGGCGGTGGCGATGAACACGTCCGGCTTCACCCCGTACTTCGCGTAGAACTTGGCGACGTCCTGAAGGTTCGGCAGCGGATTCTTCAGCCTGCCGGTGGCCGGATCGGCTACCGCCAGCTCGCCGGTCTGGTGGATGGCCTTGAACATCGCGTCATGCGTCTTGGCTTCGACGCCCAGTGCCTGCGCGGCGAAATACGCGCGCTGGAACACCGGCCAGTCCTCCTGCGGAAGGAACGACGCCGGCAGGTACGCCATCTGCGCGTCGGCCGGCAACGACTTCGCGATCCTGTCCGCGTAGGGCAGGAAGCGCCAGCACACCGGGCAGGCATAGGAAAACACTTCCATCACTTCGATCTTGCCGGCGGGCACCGTGGTCGGCTGCTGCGGCTCGATGCGGAAGTAGTTCTTGCCTTCCACCCATTTGGTGCCGGTGGACGCCGGCGCCTGCGCGGCGGCGACGCCGGCGAAAGCGAGCAGGGACAGGGACAACAATACGCGCTTGATCATCGCGGCTTCCTCGTTGACAAATTCAAACCGGCAGTCTCGGTGCGCGCGGCTGAATGGTGATCGAAGCTTCGCGCGACCAGCCTTCGCCCCCCGGGGGACCAGGGGCGAACAGCGATCAAGACCGCTGGTGGTGAGAAAACCTCACCACCGGCGGCACGATTCATTGCTTGCTGCTGCCGTTCGCGGGCTTGGCCGCGCCGGCGGGCGCCTTCGCCGGTGCGGCTTCCGGGCCGCTCACCTGCTCGCCGGGCTGCGCGGTGTGCAGGCCTTCCACGTAACTCGCGACCGCCGCGATGTCGGCGGAAGTCAGGCGTGTGGCGATCGCAGGCATGATCTGCGCGTGCGGATCACTGCCCCAGGAATTGTCGCCGTCGTGCCAGCCCTGCAATTGCTTCTGCACGTAGTCGGCATGCTGGCCGGCGAGCTGCGGATAGACCGCGCCCGGGTTGCCGTGGCCATCGGGACCGTGGCAGGACATGCAGGCGGGCACCAGGCGTTCCGGATTGCCTTCGCGGAACAGCTTGCCGCCGGGGCCGGCGAGCGCCTCATCGGTCACGCCCGGCAGCGATTTCTGCGAAGCGAAGTACGCGCCGATGTCGTGCATGTCCTGCGGCGTGAGCGGCGCGGCCATGCCCTGCATGATGGCGTTGGTGCGCGAGCCGCTCTTGAAGTTCATCAACTGGCGGACGATGTAGCTCTCGTTCTGTCCGGCGAGCTTGGGATACTGCGCATCGCTCGAATTGCCGTCCATGCCGTGGCAGGCCGCGCATGCGCCGGCCTTGGTCTGGCCGACCTTGGAATCGCCCGGCTTGGTCGGCACCGCTTCCAGCTTGGCCAGTTCCGCGGCGGCGGAAGGATTGGACGAAGTCGGCGCGGCGGTGCTGGAAGGCGCGGCCGGACTGGTGGCGGTCGCGTTCATCGGCGTCTTCACCGGGCCGGCGGAAGCCGGATTCGCTTCGCGCGGCGTGTTCGGCGCCAGCGTCTTGGAGCCGGTGGTGCGGGCGGGAGTCTTGGAAGCCGGAGGATTCGCCGGCATCTGGGCGAAGGCCACGCCACTTACAATCAGCACGGCGACCAGGGCAAGTGTTTGCCGGAAACTCATAAAGTTCTTCTCCCGGGAAATCGAATCGCTGAACAAGCTGCTGCGCTCGGCCACGGAGCTCCTGGCCATGAGGCAACTCCGGTCGCGCGCCGGCGGTGCGAGGATCAGGGCCGGTACATGGACGTACCGCTCTGGGCCCGAGGAATGCTCATGTACTGATGTGTACACTCCGCTTCCTGCGCTCCGGCGTCGCGTAACCTGCCTCCGCTCGCGACGCTTTTTCAGCGATTCGCGTCCGAGCAGCCATGTGGCATGGCGCAATAGCAAACCGCGGGATTATCCCTGTCCCTTCAGAAACGGTCAAACCTTGTCCCGGCCATGGACTGGCCGGGAACCCTTCGCAGGGATGCAAAAAACCTCTCTCCGACATGCAACCCAAGACAGAGCACAACCCGTTGCGCAACGCGCATTTCGTGCTGGCCGCGCCAGAAATCCGGCAGCTGCCCGCCGACAGCGGCGCCGAAATCGCCTTCGCCGGCGTGTCCAATGCGGGCAAGTCCAGCGCGCTGAATGCACTGGTCGGCCACGCCGCGCTGGCGCGCACCAGCAAGACGCCCGGGCGCACCCAGCAGATCGTGGCGTTCGAATTGCCGGACGGCCATCGCCTGATTGACCTGCCGGGTTATGGCTATGCGAAGGTGCCGGAGGCGATGCGCGAACACTGGCGGGTCGCCATTGATGCATACCTGCACGAGCGCCGCAGCCTGCGCGGACTGGTGCTGATCGCCGACCTGCGCCACGCATTGAAACCCTACGACCAGCAGATGCTGCGCTTCTGCGCGGACATCGGCTTGCCCTGCGTCATCTTGCTCAGCAAGGCCGACAAGCTGTCGCGTACGCAGGCGCTCACCGCGCAGCGGAAGGTGGACGCCGAAGTCCGGAAGGCGCAGTGGAGCGCGCGCACCATCCTGTTTTCCGCCACCGCCGGCACCGGCGTGGAGGAAGCTCGCGAGGCGGTGATGGATCTGCTGCGGTAGCGCGCCTGCGCGCGAGCGGCGAACGAAGTCGAAACGCACGCCCGTGGATCCTTCGACTTCGGCGCCGCCAGCGGGATCCGCCTCAGGATGAGCGGGCATCGGGGCGTCAACCCTGCCTCGCAAAAATTTCAACACCGACCCGTTTGCAAATTGCATCGCGCGTCCCCATCCTGCGGCGATCATCCATACGGAAGCGCGCATGTCCGGCCCCAGCCACGTCGAAAAGACCCCGATCGAGCATCGCGCGCAACTGGTGGACTATCTCGCCTCCGGCTCGCGGCCGGCCGACCAGTGGCGCATCGGCACCGAGCACGAGAAATTCGTATTCCGCACCGACGATCTGCGCCCGCCGTCCTACGAAGGCGAGCGTGGCATCCGCGCGCTGCTGGAAGGCATGGCGCATCGCGGCTGGGAGCTGGTGCGCGAACGCGACCTGCCGATCGCGCTCTCGCGCGGACTCGCATCCGTCACGCTGGAGCCGGCCGGTCAACTGGAACTTTCCGGCGCACCGGTGGAGACCATCCACGACACCTGCTGCGAAGTGCACGAACACCTGACCGACGTGCGTGAGATCGCGGGCCGTCTGGGGCTGGGCATCCTCGGCATGGGCTTCCAGCCGAAATGGAAGCGCGAAGAGATGCCGTGGATGCCGAAAGGCCGCTACAAGATCATGCGCGACTACATGCCCAAGGTCGGCTCGCTCGGCCTGGACATGATGACGCGCACCTGCACGGTGCAGGTGAATCTGGATTTCGGCTCCGAAGCGGACATGGTGAAGAAATTCCGCGTGTCACTGGCGCTGCAGCCCATCGCCACTGCGCTCTTCGCGGATTCGCCGTTCACCGAAGGCAAGCCCAACGGTTATCTCTCGTACCGCTCGCATATCTGGACCGACACCGATCCGGATCGCACCGGCATGCTGGACTTCGTGTTCGCCGACGGCTTCGGTTTCGAGCGCTACGTGGATTACCTGCTCGACATGCCGATGTACTTCGTCTACCGCAAGGGCGAATACATTGATGCGGCGGGCCTGTCGTTTCGTGATTTCCTCGACGGCAAACTGGCGGTACTGCCGGGCGAGAAACCCACGTTGCGCGACTGGTCGGACCACATGACCACCGCGTTTCCGGAAGTGCGCCTGAAGCAGTACCTCGAAATGCGCGGCGCCGACGGCGGTCCGTGGAACCGCCTGTGCGCGCTGCCGGCGTTCTGGGTCGGGCTGCTGTACGACGCCACCGCGCTGGATGCGGCGTGGGATCTGGTCAAGGATTTCTCGATGGCCGAACGCCACGCGCTGCGCGACGGCGTGCCCAGGCACGCCCTGAAGTTGCCGTTCCGTGGCGAAACGGTGCGCGAACTTTCCCTGCGCGCGCTGGAAATCGCGGGCGCGGGCCTGAAGCGCCGCGCCAAGCTGAATCGCAACGGCGTGGACGAAACGATGTTCCTGCAGCCCCTGGTCGAATTGGCCGAAGCCAACCAGACCCCGGCCGAACGCAAGCTGGAGTTGTTCCACGGCGAGTGGCAGGGCAGCGTCGATCCGGTGTTCCGCGAATTCGCCTACTGACCTTTCGGCGCCGACCCCAGGGCAGGGCGTTCGTGGAAACTTGCTCGGGAAACCCAGATTTTGCCGTCATCCCGGAATCGCGAAGCGATATCCGGGACCCAGCGACTTTGCATTTCAGCGCGTTGCGCAAAAGTCACTGGGTCCCGGCTTTCGCCGAATGACGAAGCAAAGGACGGCGACGGGCACCAGGGTTTGGGGCGCCGCGATCGCAGCGATCCGGCGCGCGCTGGTTACGTTTCCGTTAGCGGCAAAACCAAGCGTGACGCGTCTCGCGGCCAATGCCCACTCACGGCTGAACAGTCAATGTGGGGGGAGGGTTTTGTTCAGTGCCACGCCAGCGCATGTTTGGTTTAGTAGTGCGCAACTTTTGGACCAGGAGTCCATCGTGTATCTCTGGCGAATTTACCTGCGGGTGCTGGGTCTGCTTGCACCCGAGCGGAAGCTTGCGATCGTCCTCGCGCTGGCCAACCTCGCGCTCGCCTGCGTGTTGTTCATCGAACCCATCCTGTTCGGCCGCGTGGTCGACGCGCTGGCCGTACCTTCGAAACACAATCTTGCGCTGCTGATCGGCGGCTGGGCG
>JBQCCR010000030.1:0-69168 GCA_051961995.1 Rhodanobacteraceae bacterium
GATCACGCCGGCCACGCCAATGCCCTTGAATGGTGGCGGCCTGCTGTCGCGTTTGTTCGGCTGGTTCCGCAGCGAACCGGCGAAAGACGCCGCACCCGCTCAACCTGCCAGGGTACGCCCGGCACGCGAAAGCGCGCCGCAAACTTCCGCGCGCGGTGACACACGCGAGCGCGCGCGTGATCGCCATGGCAGCGGCCGCAATCGCGACCGCGACAACACGCGCCAACGCCCGCAACGGCAGCCCGTGTCGCAACAGCAGCAGAGCAAGCAGCGGCAGGAGCAACGCGCGCAACAACGCAACGAGCGCAAGCCGGCCCCCGCGGCGACCGAGCACAGGCCGCCGCAACAGACCGCACCGGCAAGCAGCAAGCTTCCGGAAGTGAAGTCCGTGGCGGAGACGCCGCGCATCACGCCCACGCTCGCCCCGATGCCCGCGCACGCACCTGCCACCACGCAGGAACATCCGCCGAAACCAGAAGCCGAAGCGGTGAACAAGCACGAAACCACGCAGGCCGCGCCGGACCAGCAGGCGGTGAACGCGGACGGCACGCCGGCCAAGCGCCGTCGCGGCCGTCGCGGGGGGCGCCGCCGCAAGCGCGCCGGTGAAGCCCAGCAGGCGCGGAACCAGGACGGCAATGCGGCACCCGCACGCGACGTGGATGACGAGGATGGCGAGCCGTCGCGTACGCACGCGCCGACGCATGAAGCGACGCACGCGCGTTCGCCTGCTTCCCCACACGAGCACGCAGCGGCGCCGACGACCGAGCCTCCGACGCAAACCGAGTCGCGTGCGCTGGGCGAGCATTCGGCACACGCCCATCCCGCGAGCACACCCGCAACGACACCGACCGGCGCTTCTGGTATTGCGGAGATCCGCAGTTTCCCGGTTGCAGCCGCACCAGCGGCGGCGCAGGAACCCGCGATCGAAACCGCTCCGGTCGCGGCCAAAGTGCCGAAGCCGGAGCCGTTCACGGCCGGCGAACGCGCACCGGCCGGCAACAGCGATGCGGCGGCGCCATTGCCTTCGCCTTCCGAAGGTGCATCCGAAGCCGCGGCACCGGCGCATCGCCCCGCGCTGGGTTCCGGCGGCGGCATGGATTCCTCGCAGGGCGGATTCAATACGCCCCACGGCGCACCGGCTGCATCGCAGTCGGCCTTCACGCCGCACCAGGGCGATCTGTTGCCGAAACCGGCAACGCCGGCTCCGGAACCCGCGCGCGTCGAGAACGGCAGCGAGCCCGGATCGAACTGAAGCTCAGCCGCCGGCCAGCGCCGGCGGCGCCTTCCGGCCATCCTCGAGCATGCCGTGCGCACCCAGCAGATGCGCCAGCGCGATGCTGTGTTCGACACCCAGTTTCTCGAACAGGCGTTGCTTGTAGGTCGAAACTGTCTTCGGGCTCAGGTGCAGGCGCTCGGCGATCTCGTTGATCGCGATGCCGCGTGCCAGCATCAGCGCGACTTCCAGCTCGCGCGACGACAGCGACTCCAACGGCGAGGCTTCGCCATCCACCGCGGCCAGCGCCATTTCGCGCGCGATCGTCGTATCCAGGTAGCGCCTGCCTTGCGCGACGTTGCGCACCGCCGTCAGCAATTCGTCGGCAGGACAGGCCTTGGTGAGATAGCCGAGCGCACCTGATTGCAACAGCCGGCGCGGAAAGCGCGCATCGTCCACCACGGTCAGGATGATGATCTGCGTCGGAAGCTCGGCGCGGCGCACGCGCTCGGTGAGTTCAATGCCGCTCATGCCCGGCATGTGCACGTCCAGCAGCGCGACGTCCGGTTTCTGCGCGCGGATCAGGCGCAGGCCTTCCTCAGCATCGCCGGCTTCCCCGACCACCTCGATGTCGGATTGCCCGGACAGGATCAAACGGAATCCGGAGCGGACGAGCGCGTGGTCGTCCACGAGCACAACGCGGATCATGATGCTCCCTCCCCCATGGCTCCCTTCCGCGACGGTAAGCGGCGGGCGCGCGCGACGCAAGTGCGGGGGTGGTGCCCGGGGTGGGGATCGAACCCACATGGCCTTGCGGCCGAGGGATTTTAAGTCCCTTGCGTCTACCGTTTCGCCACCCGGGCGAGAGCCAAGCACAGTGTCGCGAGAACCTGGAGGCCTGGGTCGGAATCGAACCGGCGTACGCGGATTTGCAGTCCGCTGCATGACCACTCTGCCACCAGGCCAGGTGGGCTTGATTCTACCCGCCGCACGCATTGCGCGAGGACGGCGTAAAAACAAAACCCCGGCAACGCCAGGGTTTGCTTGTCGAACGTGCGGTCACGGATGACCGCTTCGATCTTCACGCCCAAGGATGGGCGCAAAAACAATTTGGAGCGGGAAACGAGACTCGAACTCGCGACCCCGACCTTGGCAAGGTCGTGCTCTACCAACTGAGCTATTCCCGCGCGAGCCGGTAATGATAACGCCGCCCGGGCATCAGTCAAGCCATCAAGACCCGGAACCTTCCCGCGGCGAATCCACCCGCAGCACCGGCCAGGCCGCACGCAGGTAGGCCAGCCCCGACCAGATGGTCAGCACCGCGGCGATCACCAGCAGTCCCTCGCCAATGTGGTACACGCGCAGCACCGGCGCGTCGTGCTGCGCAAGCAATACGAGCAGCGCAATGATCTGCATCACCGTCTTGATCTTGCCGATCCACATCACGTTGACCCGGGTGCGCTCGCCGACGAAGGCCATCCATTCCCGCAGCGCGGAGACCGCGATTTCGCGGCCGACGATGATCGCGGCCGTGATCGCCAGCAGTACGGTCGGGTGCGCCTGCACCAGCAGGAACAGCGTCACCGCCACCATCAGTTTGTCGGCGACCGGATCGAGGAATGCACCGAACGCGGAGACCTGGTCGTAGCGACGCGCCAGCCAGCCATCCAGCCAATCGGTGATGCTGGCGAGCAGGAACACCAGCGCCGCGGCGACGCCCGAACTGTCAAAAGGCAGATAGAACACCGCTACCATCACCGGCAGCAGCGCCATGCGGAACAGGGTCAGTGCATTCGGCAGGTTGATCCGCACGCGCAAAGTCCAGGCTGCAAAGCCCAAGTGTCGCACAGGTAAGCGCTTAGCAGTCAGCGGAGGGAGCACGCTGTGCCTTTCCGTCGCCGCTCACCTTCACCGCTGACTTTGCGACCCTACTCGTGCAAATACGAATAAATCCGCTCGGCCAGCGCGCGATTGATGCCGCGCACGCGCGAGAGCTCCTCCACGCCCGCAGCGGCCACGCCGGCGTGACCGCCGAACGCTTTCAGCAGTGCGGCACGGCGCGCGGCGCCGATACCGGAGATGTCTTCCAGCATGCCGCGTTCGCGCGCAGCTTCGCGACGCTTGCGATGGCCGGTGATGGCGAAGCGGTGCGCCTCGTCACGGATCGCATCAATCAGGTGCAACGCCGGCGACCCCGGACCTGGATTCAACGGGCGACCGCTGTCGCCCAGGATCAAGGTCTCCTCGCCGACCCGGCGGGACGGCCCCTTTGCCACGCCGACCACCTCGATCCCCTGCACGCCATGTTCGCGCAACGCCTCCAGCGCCTGTGCCACCTGCCCCGCACCGCCGTCTATCAGCCACAGGTCCGGTTTCTCGCCGGTTCCGGCCACGATGGGTTTCAACCGCCGCGACAGCACCTGGCGCATTGCCGCGTAGTCGTCGCCGGCGGTGATGCCGCGAATATTGAAGCGACGATACTCGCTTTTGCGCGCGCCTTCCGGGCCGAACACCACGCACGAGGCCACGGTTTCCTCGCCCATCGTGTGACTAATGTCGAAGCACTCGACCCGCTGCGGGGCATGTTCCAGCTGCAGCAACTCACGCAGCGCCTCGAACCGAGCATGCAGGGATTGCCGGCTGGACAACCGCGCGGTCAGCGCAGCTTCGGCATTGCGTGCCGCCAGTTCCACGAAGCGCGCACGCTCACCGCGCACGCGCGACTTCAACGCGACTTCGTGGCCGGCGTGCTCGGCCAGCACCTGCGCCAGCAACTCGGCATCGGGAATCGCGATTTCCAGCACCAGTTCTTCCGGCACCGGCTTGTCGAGGTAGTACTGCGCGACGAACTGGCCAAGCACGTCGGCAGGCGCGGCATCCATCGGCAACTTCGGGAAGTAATCGCGCGAGCCGAGGCTCACCCCATTGCGGAAATACAACACCGACACGCAGGCCACGCCCGCTTCGCAGCGGCAGGCCAGCACGTCCATGTCGGCGCGTGCGCCCTGCACGTAGTGATGCGCCTGCAAGCCGCGCAAGGTGGCGACCTGGTCGCGCAATTTCGCCGCGCGCTCGAAATCCAGATTCGCACTGGCGCGCTCCATTTCCACGGCGAGTTCATCAATGACCGCGCTGCTGCGGCCTTCCAGGAACATCGCGGCATGCCGCACGTCCTGCTGGTACGCCGGCGGATCGATGTAGGCGACGCAGGGTGCGGTACAGCGTCCGATCTGGTATTGCAGGCACGGCCGCGAACGGTTGCGGAAGAAACTGTCCTCGCACTGGCGCACCTTGAACAGTTTCTGCATCAACGACAGGCTTTCGCGCACCGACCACGCACTCGGATAAGGCCCGAAATAGCGGCCCTTGCCGGTGCGCGCGCCGCGATGGAAGGCCATGCGCGGGAAATCCTCGCCCTCCGACAGATAAATGTATGGATAACTCTTGTCGTCGCGCAGCAGGATGTTGTAGCGGGGCTTCAGCGACTTGATCAGCTGCGACTCCAGCAGCAGCGCTTCACCCTCGGTGCGCGTCAGCGTGACCTCGACCCGCGCGATCTGCGCGATCATCGCAGCGATGCGCGGATCCATTTTCGGCTTGAGGAAATAACTGCCGACGCGCTTCTTGAGATTCCCGGCCTTGCCGACGTACAGCAAGCCGCCGTCGGCGTCGAACATGCGATAGACGCCGGGCGAAGAGGTCAGGGTGCGGACGAAGGCCTTGCCGTCGAAGGCCGGAGTGGAGCTCATGCGCGAAATTGTAGCGGTATGCGCAGCTTAGCTCCTTCCCCTTCAAGGGCGGGGACGGGATGGCGTTGACGCGAACCCGGGCCGGGCCCTCGATGCGGAGCCTGAAATCATTCCCCGGCCGGAATGCGCGTGCACGCTCCCGCTTCCACATCCACGCGCAGGATCTCGTGAGCATTGCGGTCGGCCACCCACAATGCGCCTGCGGCGAACGAGATGCCCTGCGGTTCGTGGAAGCGCCATTCGATCGGCAATGTGCTCACCTCCCCGCTGCGCGACTGGATCGCGCGCAGGCGGTTGTTGAGCGTGTCGGCGACGTAGATCGTGGCACCGTCCGCCGCGAGGCCGAGCGGATGCGCGAAGCGCGCCTGCGTGCCGATGCCGTCCTGATCGCCGGAAACATACGGCGCACCCCCGGCGAGCGTGCTCAGCGAAAAATCGGACAGACGCAACTGCCGGATCGCATTGCCGGCCGCGGCGGCGATCACCAGCGAGCCCGGCAGCATGGTCAGCGCACTCGGCTGGGCAAGCCGGCATTCGGCACCCTTGCCGTCGCGTACGCCGCAACGTCCGCTGCCCGCCAGCACGTCTATGCCGCGCGTGTGCAGGTCAATGCGCCAGATCTGATGTTGCCCGCTGACCGCGACGTAGATGCGATCGCCCGACAGCGCGATCGCCACCGGCGCGCTGATCGCGATGCGCTGCCCCGGCGGGCAATCCTGCGGCGTTTGATGGCCCGGCAGGCCGCTGCCGAGCAGCGTTTCCACCTCACCGCGCAACAGACGGATCCGCCGCACGCAATGATTGCCGGTATCGGCCACGTACAGCACATCATTGGAAATCGCCAGACCCTGCGGCGCATTGAAGCCGGCGTCGGCGAGCCGGCCATCCCAGTACCCGGCGTTGCCGGCCCCGAACTGACGCAGCACGCGGCCCTGGTGCGTGCATTCGAGGATGCGGTTGTGCCCGGTGTCGCTGACGTACAGCTTGTTGGCGGTCGCGAGCACGTGGGCGGGGAAGCGCAGGGCCATGCGCGGCTCGGTGCGAAACGCCGCACGCGCGGAAGCGTAGTTGCGCAGATCACGCGTCGCTGCGTCCTCCAGCAATGCCGCGATCGCATCATCCACGCGGCGCAACGCGCCCTCCCCGACAAAACACCCGGCAATCTCGCCCTCGCAGTCAATCAGCAGCACGCTCGGCCAGGCCCCGATGCCGTATTGCTGCCACGCATGCCACTGCGCGTCGTTGGCGACCGGATGCCGCACGTAATTGCGATTGACCGCTTTCAGCACCGCATCATCGGATTGCTGTGCCGGATACTTCGGCGTGTGCACGCCAAGGACTGTCAGGCCGTCGTGGTACTTGTTCTCCAGTTGCCGCAGCCCCGCCTGCAGGTTGATGCAGTGGACGCAGTCGTAGCTCCAGAAATACAGCAGCACCACGCGCCGGCGCAGCTCGGCCAGCGTGTGCGGCTCGCGCGTATTGACCCATTCCAGCGACGAGGGAAACTCCGGGGCAAGTTGGCGCCCTTCGGGCGCCACACCGGCTTCACGGCGATCCACGATCACGCCTCGCTCCGATCGAGATGCCGTTGCGCCGCAGCGAGATCGGCTTCCGTGTCCACGCCGGGCGGAAAGGCTTCCGGCGCAATCCGCACCGCGATGGCGTGGCCATGCTCCAGCGCGCGCAATTGTTCGAGCGACTCGGCACGTTCCAGCGGCGTGGGTGGCAGTTGCGCGAACATCCCCAGGAATCCGGCGCGATACGCATAAATGCCGATGTGGCGCAGGAACGGCGCGCCGTGCGGCAGGATTGCGCGGTCGCGCGCAAACGCATCGCGCGCCCACGGCAGCGGCGCACGCGAAAAGTACAGCGCGCGCCCGCGTGTATCGGTGACCACCTTCACGCAGTTCGGATCGAACAACTGCGCGACGTCCTCGACGGGCGTGGCCAGCGTGGCCATTGGCGCATCATCTTCGGCCAGCGCGCACGCGACCTCGCGAATGCCTGAGGCCGGCGCGAACGGTTCATCGCCTTGCAGGTTCACCACGATCGCGTCGTCCGCCCAATGCAGTTGCCGTGCGCATTCGGCCAGGCGGTCGCTGCCGGAGGCATGGTCTGCGCGGGTCATGCACACGGTGACATTCCCGCGGCCTTGCAGCGCCCCGGCCACCCGCGCGTCGTCGGTCGCGACCACTACCGCTTGCGCGCCGGCCTCCAGCGCGCACCGTACGACATGCGCGATCAGCGGTTCGCCGCCGAGCAGCCGCAGCGGCTTCCCCGGCAGACGCGTGGATGCCATGCGTGACGGTATGGCGACAATGAACGGTGGCGGCGAAGGCGACATGATCGCGGCAGACTATCCGAGCGGCGGGCGCGCAACAACTGCACGGAACGCCTGCGGCAACACGATGCGGCTACCATTGCGCTTTGCGCCGGCCTTCATCGTGACCGACTCCGAAACATCCCTCGCCGTGCGTTCGTCCCATGTGCCCCGCGCGGCGCTGTTGATGGTCGCCAGCGCGTGCTGCTTCGGTTCGATGGCGATCGCGATCCGGCTGGCCTCGGCGCAACTGCATCCATTCGAGATCGCGTTCTTCCGTAGCGTGTTCGGGTTGCTGTTTGCGCTGCCGCTGCTGGCGCGCGCCGGCCCGCAACTGCTGCGCACGCGGCGGCTGCCGCTGTATCTGTTCCGCTGCGTGCTCGGCACCGTCTCGATGCTGGCGGCGTTCTGGGCAATCGTGAACATGCCGATGGCCAAGGCGATCGCGCTGTCCTATTCCACGCCGCTGTTCGTCACCATCGGCGCGATCTTCGTGCTGGGCGAAATCGTGCGCGCGCGGCGTTGGAGCGCGGTGATCGCGGGCTTCATCGGGGTGCTGATGATCGTGCGCCCCGGCCTGCACGGGTACTCGCCGGCGGCACTGGTTGCGCTGCTGGCCGCACTGATGAGCGCGTGCGTCTCCATCTGCCTGAAGTTCCTCAGCCGGACCGAGGCGCCGGACACGATCGTGATCTGGACCACGCTGCTGTGGGTGCCGCTGTCGCTGCCGGCGGCATGGCTCTATTGGCAATGGCCGCACGGCGAGACATGGCTGTTCGTGATCGCGGCGGGATTCTTCGGCACCAGCGGCCACATGTGCTGGATGCGCGCGCTGAAGATCGGCGATGTCTCGCTGCTGGCGCCGATCAGCTTCGTGCAGATGCCGATCGTGGCGGTGCTGGCCTATTTCATGTTCGGTGAATCGCTCGACCGATGGACGGTGCTGGGCGCAGCGGTGATCTTCGCGGCAAATGCCTACATCACCCACCGCGAGGCGCGGCTGTCGCGCACGCGGATGCGCGAAGCGCGCGCGATCGCAGGGGGCGCGGAAAGCTGAGCCGCGCGCAGGCGCGCGCCATCGGTCAATCTCCGTCGCGGTCCGGAGGGCGCGGCCGCCGCACCAGTTCGCCGCCGCAATTGGGACAGACGTAATCCATCTCGTCGCTGCAATCGGCGCAGAAGGTGCACTCGTGGGTGCAGATGTAGGCCTCGCCTTCCTTCGCGGTCGGCGCGTGGCAACGTTCGCATTCAGGACGCATTTCCAGAGCCATCGCACTCCCCTCGGTCAAACCCGCGTGGCGTACTTCTTCGCCACGTAATCCTCCACGATGCCGACGAACTCCTGCGCGATGTTCTCGCCGCGCAAGGTCATTGCCTTCCTGCCGTCAATGAACACCGGCGCGGCCGGCGCCTCGCCGCTGCCCGGCAGCGAAATGCCGATGTCCGCGTGCTTGGATTCGCCGGGGCCGTTCACCACGCAGCCCATCACCGCCAGCGTGAGGTTCTCCACGCCGTCGTATTTCACGCGCCATTCCGGCATCTTCGCACGCACGTGTTCCTGCACCACCTTCGCCAGCTCCTGGAAGAACTCCGACGTGGTGCGTCCGCAGCCGGGGCAGGCCGTGACAAGCGGCGTGAACGCGCGCAGGCCCATGGTCTGCAACAGTTCCTGCGCAACGATGACCTCGGCCGTACGTGACTGGCCGGGCTCGGGCGTCAGCGAAATGCGGATGGTGTCGCCGATGCCTTCCTGCAGCAGCACGGCGAGCGCGGCGCTGGAAGCGACGATGCCTTTGGAACCCATGCCGGCTTCGGTCAGGCCCAGGTGCAATGCATATTCGCAGCGCGCGGCCAAATCACGATAGACGGCGATCAGCTCCTGCACCCCGGAGACCTTGCAGGAGAGGATGATGCGGTCGCGCGGCAGCCCGAGTTCTTCCGCGCGCGCGGCCGAATCCAGCGCCGAGCGGATCAGCGCCTCGCGCGCCACGTGCGCGGCATCCCATGGTTCCGCACGCGCGTGGTTCTCGTCCATCAATGTCGCCAGCAATGACTGATCGAGTGAGCCCCAGTTGGCGCCGATGCGCACCGGCTTGCCATACTGGAGTGCCAGCTCGATGATCGAGGCAAACTGCGTATCGCGCTTCTTGCCGAAACCGACATTGCCGGGATTGATGCGGTATTTCGCCAGCGCTTCGGCGGCCGCGGGTTCATCGTGCAGCAGTTGATGGCCGTTGTAGTGGAAGTCGCCGATCAGCGGCACGTCCACGCCCATCAGGTCCAGCCGTTCGCGGATGCGCGGCACCGCGGCCGCAGCGTCGGCGGTGTTGACGGTGATGCGCACCAGTTCCGAACCCGCGCGCGCGAGTTCCGCAACTTGTTTCGCGGTCGCCACGACATCGGCGGTGTCGGTGTTGGTCATGGACTGCACCACCACCGGCGCGTTGCCGCCGACCCGCACGCGACCGATGCTCACGCCGATGCTTTGCCGGCGAGGAAAAGGCGAAGCGGTCACCGACATGATGCTGGGCTGTGTGCTCAATGCGCCGGAGCGGCAAGGTTTGACGCGAACGCGTCGTCCTCGCCACCGGAAGTGGTTTCCGCGCCGGCGATCGAGACGCGAAAATAAGCCGGGCTGATTTCCTCGACCGCGCTCACCGGGTGTTCGCGCACGGTCGGCCGCGAAGCCCAATTGGCCGGGTCCGCGGGCACGGTCAGCTCGATGGCGGTGGCACGCTGATCGAACAAATGCGCGACCAGCAGCGAGGTCGCGCCACTCTTCCGGTCCACCATCGCGACCGCGCGCTGCGGAGCGCGCAATTCGTCCCCTCCGATGGAAAGCCGCACACCCGCGGCATGCGCCCGGCGCGCCAGCAGTTCAATGCCGGCGAAGACGCTTTCCCCGTCGGTGCGCAGCCAGCGGATCAGGCCAACCATCCACTCCTGCGTCTCGCCCTCCTCGGCCGGCGGCGCGAGCCCGATCAGTTCGCCGACGCGCACGCGCAGCGCGGCGCCGGTGGTCTGCAGTTGGAGGCGATAACCGCCGAGGCTCTGGTCGAGTACTTGCGCGGACAGCACCTGCGGACGGGTGTTGTCGGCGGCCGAGGTCCACGAGGCGGCGTGCTCGCGCGAGGTGAGCGCGATGGTGTTGCCGCGGATACGCTGCATGAACGTACTGAAGTCGTGGTTGCCGGCCAGCACGAAATGCACCGCATGCAATCCAACCACCCCATCCAGCGAATGTCCCGCGCCCAGCCTTGCGAAGCCCCGCTCGGCTGCACCGGCCCAGCTCGAGCGCAGCCGGTGCAGGAATGCGATCGGCACTTCCACCGACGCGCCGCCGCGCTGGCGGAAACTCAGCCGCTCGATGCCGGGCGGCTGCAGCGCGGCGTAGTCTTCGAGGAAGCGCTTCAGCGGCGCCAGGTCCACCGCGAAAATGCCGCCCTGCGCCAGGGCGCGTTCTTCCGGCACGTAACCCGGGCCGTCGTCGCTGTTCTCGTCCACCGCGATCGCCGCGCCCTCTGCCGAGCCCAGAGCGCAATACGGTGCGAAGCAGCGCGTGAGCAGCCAGGCTTCGCGCAACTCGCGCGCGGAGAAGCGATACGGGTTGGAGAGCGCCAGCAACAGCGCGTGGGCATAAGCCTGGCGCGCATCCAGCTCGGCGCCGTCGGGCAGCGCGTCGGCGACCGACTTGTCGGCCACGTTGATCTGCTGCGCAAAACGATGCACCGCGTGCAGTCGTCGCCAGGCGCCCGCCGGCGGTGTGCGATACAACCGGTACGACCACTGCAGGACAAGGCCCAGATGCGAGAGCGCGCGCACCGCCGCGATCGCCGCGGCCTTGCTCTTGAACATCGTCAGCTTGCCCTCCGGCGCGCACAATTCATGCAGCGCCAGGGCGTAGTTGCGTGCCAGCCCGCGATGGAACGCCCACACGGTTTCGACCAGCTTTTCCTTGGCCGCCGGCAGAGGGTGCGACTCCACTCCCAGCTGCTGCTCGATGCCCTCGCACAAAGCCGCGACCGGCGCGCGCAATGCCTCCAGCGCATCGATGCGCTCGCCGACCGGCCAGCGCGTGGCCGGCATGGCATCCAGCACGGCGCCGACATCCCGCGCCGCCTGCGCCGGATTCGCCATCGGCAGGTGCTCGACGAATTCGCGCATCGCCCGCGCACCGGCAATCTGGCCGCGCTCGGGTGACGCCCGTGCAGGCAGATCTTCGATAAGGCGCGCGTAGCTGTCGTTCATTTCAAGTTCTCAATACGGCGCGTGTTCGACAACCGCTCCAAACTTCCGCATACGATGCCCCCGCATCGCACAAGCACGGCAGCTTTGACCGGAGCTGGCATTCTACCCCTATCCATCCGGCCCGGTGCGGTTCTTCCACGGCCCACTCATCATGCCGCGATAGACTGCGCAAATGCCCTTCTCGCCAGCGCCAACCACCCGCCCGCTCGCCGAACAGGCACTGTCGCGCGCGGCCGGCGCGCCACTGTCCTGCGGCAATGCGATCGAACTGCTGATCGACGCCCGCAACAATTTCGACGCCTGGCTTGCGGCGATCCGCTCGGCACAGCGCAGCATCTTTCTTGCCAACTACATCATCCGCGCCGACTCGGTTGGTCACGAATTCCTTGAAGCCCTGACGGAGCGCGCCCGCGCAGGCGTGCACGTGTGCGTGATGCGCGACTGGCTGGGTTGCCTCGGCCAGTCCGGGCCGCGTTTCTGGAAACCGCTGCTGGACGCTGGAGGGCAGGTGCGGGTGTGGAACCCGCTGGATCCGCTGAGTCCGTTCGGCTGGGTCAACCGCGATCACCGCAAGCTGGTGAGCGTGGATGGCCGGATCGCGTTCATCTCCGGCATCTGCATCAGCGACAAATGGCTGGGCAACGCCGGACGCGGCATTCCGCCGTGGCGCGACACCGGCGTGGCGCTGCGCGGGCCGGCAGTGGCGGAAGTCGAATCGGCCTTCGCCGTCACCTGGAACGCCACCGGCGATCCGCTGCCGGAGGAAGCCTTCACCGATGCGAGCGCGATGCCGGAGGTCGGCGAAGTCGCGCTGCGCGTGATCGCCACCCACCCCAGCAGCGCCGGCATGTACCGGCTGGACCAGATGATCGCCGCACTGGCGCGCGAACGGTTGTGGCTGACGGACGCCTATTTCGTGGGCGTCCCACCTTACGTGCGCGCGCTGGCCAATGCGGCGGAAGACGGTGTGGACGTGCGCCTGCTGGTGCCGGGCACCTCGGATCTGCCGCCGGTCGCGGCAATTTCGCGCAGCGGTTACCGCCCGCTGCTCGCCGCGGGCGTGCGCGTCTTCGAATGGAATGGCTCGATGCTGCACGCCAAGACCGCGGTGGCCGACGCGCGCTGGGCGCGCGTGGGTTCGACCAATCTCAACCTCGCCAGTTGGATGGGCAATTGCGAAATTGATGTCGCAGTGGAAGATCACGGCTTCGCGCAAACGCTGGCCGCGCAGTACGAACGTGATCTGGAGAACGCCACCGAAATCGTGTTGTCGAGGCGACGCGTGCGTCGCGATCCGCAAGGCCCGCCGCGCGAACGTGTCCGGCGCGGCAAACCCGGCGAGCGCGGCAGCGCAGGCCGCGGCGCCGCGGGCGCGTTGCGCCTGGCCCACAGCGTCGGCGCGGCATTGAATCAGCGCAGGTTGCCGAGCGGCGGCGAAGCCGGCGCGTTGCTGGGCGGCACGCTGGCACTGCTGACCCTGACCACGATCGCGGCGCTGTGGCCGCGCGCAGTCGCGTGGCCGCTGGCGGTCATCGCGTTGTGGATCGCGGTCGGGCTGGCGGTGCGCTGGCTGCGCGTGCGCCGCGCACACCGTCGCACAGCCCATTCGGCGAAATGAAATGAGCGAAGACACCCCCCAATACGAAACCCGCCGGGAGATCCTGACCCCCTCCTCGCTCAACCGGCTGGCACGCGACCTGATCGAGGATGCGCTGCCGCTGATCTGGATCGAGGGCGAGCTGTCCAACGTCTCGCGGCCGGCTTCAGGGCATCTGTATTTCACGCTGAAGGATTCGGCCGCGCAGGTGCGCTGCGCGATGTTCAAGCCGCGCAGCACCTGGCTTCGGTTCAAGCCGGCCGATGGCGCGCACGTGCTGGCGCGCGCCCGGGTGAGCCTTTACGAGGCGCGCGGCGAATTCCAGTTGATCGTCGAGCACATGGAGGAAGCCGGCGAAGGCGCGTTGCGCCGCGCGTTCGAATTGCTGAAGGCGAAGTTGCAGGCGGAAGGTCTGTTCGACGCGCAGCGCAAGCGCGCGCTGCCGCGCTATCCGCGCCGCATCGGCGTGATCACCTCGGCCACGGGCGCGGCGATCCGCGACGTGCTGAGCGTCGCGCGCCGGCGCTGCCCGCTCACCGAAATCGAAATCCTGCCGGTGCCGGTGCAGGGTCGCGAGGCGCCGGTGGCGATCGTGGCGATGTTGCAGGCGGCATCGCGCAGCGCGCGTCACGACGTGCTGCTGCTGACCCGCGGCGGCGGCTCGCTGGAAGACCTGATCGCGTTCAACGACGAAGGCGTCGCCCGCGCGGTGGCGGCCAGCGCGGTGCCGGTGGTGTGCGCGGTCGGACACGAAGTGGATTTCTCGATTGCGGATTTCGTCGCCGACTTGCGTGCGCCCACGCCCTCGGCCGCTGCCGAATTGCTGCTGCCGGATTCGGATGTCTTGTCGCGCATGCTGAGGCAACACCGCGCGCGCATTACCCACGCGTGGAATCGTCGCCAACACGCCGCGATCCAGCGCCTCGACCATTTGCACGCGCGGTTGCTCGGACGCGCGCCGCAGCAGCGGCTGGCCGCCGGGCGCGAACGCCTGCTCGCACTGCGCGCGCGCATGCAGCGTTGTTCTTCGGCGCGATTGGAATCAGCTCGCGCTCGCGCGCGTCACGCGGCGGCACGGTTGCAATTGGCACGCCCGGCGCGACGACTGCCCGTGTTGTCACGCGATTTGCATCGCCTGCGCCGACGTCTGCTGGCAGTGTGGGCACAGTCTGCGCAACGCGACACGCGGCGCGTCGCGGCACTTGCCCGCGCATTGCAGGCGGTCAGTCCCTTGAACGTCTTGCAGCGCGGCTATGCGATCCTGTTCGATCCAGACGGGACAGTGTTGCGTTCCGTGAAAGGCGCCGTGCCGGGCATGGGGGTCACCGCGCGACTGCAGGATGGTGAGCTGGCGCTCCAGGTACGCGATGTGCCCGCAGGCAAGTGATTTTCCTGCGCGTCACCCCGGCGAAAAGCCCGGCGACTTTCTCAAGGCGCGATTTAGAGGCACCGGGTCCGGTTTGCGCCGGAATGACGACGACTGGAGAGCGATGATGAAACTCAAGGACCGCTATCCCTACTACCTCGCCAATCAAGCGCGGCAACCGAACTCGGATTTGCCGGTGCTGGACAAATATTCCGGCGAGGTCGCCACGCGTGTGGCGCTGGCCGACGCGGCCGCGATCGAGCGCGCGATTGCCGCCGCCGCGCAAGCCGCCGCACCGATGGCGGCCCTGACGCCGTATGAACGACGCGCGGTGCTGGAGCATTGCATCGCGCGCATGGCCGAGCGCAAGGATGAACTGGCGTTCGCGTTGTGCGTGGAAGCCGGCAAGCCGATCAAGGATGCGCAAGGCGAGGTGACGCGCCTGCTGGACACCTTCCGTATCGCCGCCGACGAGTCCGTGCGCGCCGATGGCGAGATCATCAATCTTGAAATCTCGCCGCGCACGCGCGGCTATCGCGGTTTCGTCAAGCGTGTCCCGCTGGGGCCGTGCTCGTTCATCACGCCGTTCAATTTTCCGCTGAACCTGGTCGCGCACAAGGTCGCGCCGGCCATCGCGGCGGGCTGCCCGTTCGTGCTGAAGCCCTCCGAGAAAACACCGATCGGGGCGCTGATCATCGGCGAGGCGTTGGCGGAAACCGATCTGCCGCAAGGCGCGTTCTCGATCCTTCCCTGCAAGGTTGAAGATGCGGACCCATTCGTGGAAGACGAGCGGCTGAAGCTGCTGTCATTCACCGGTGGCCAGATCGGCTGGCAGTTGAAGGCGCGTGCCGGCCGCAAGAAAGTCGTGCTGGAGCTGGGCGGCAATGCGGCGTGCATCGTGGATGCGGACCAGCGCGAGCGGCTGGACTTCGTCATCGAGCGGCTGATCTCCGGCAGCTTCTACCAATCCGGGCAAAGCTGCATCAAGGTGCAGCGGATCCTGATCCACGCCTCGCTGTACGAGGAAGTGAAGCAGCGCTTCGTCGCCGCCACGCAGAAGCTGAAAGCCGGCGATCCGAAGGACCCTGGAACGTTCCTCGGTCCGATGATCGACGAGGCCGCGGCGAAGCGGCTGGAAAGCTGGATCAACGAAGCGGAACAGGCCGGGGCGAAACTCCTGTGCGGCGGCGAGCGTCACGGCAACATGCTCCAGGCCACGGTGCTGGAGAACGTACCGAACGACGCGAAGCTGTCCTGCATGGAAGCCTTCGGCCCGGTCACCGTGCTGGCGGAGTTCGCGAAATTTGACGAAGCCCTGGACGCGGTCAACGCCTCCGATTACGGCCTGCAGGCCGGCGTATTCACCGGTCATCTGGATCACGCGATGCGCGCGTGGGACACGCTGGTGGAAGGCGGCGTGATCGTCGGCGACATCCCGAGCTTCCGCGTGGACAACATGCCCTACGGCGGCGTGAAGCTCTCGGGTTCCGGTCGCGAAGGCGTGCGCTACGCGATGGAAGACATGAGTGAAGCGCGGCTGCTGGTGATCCGCGATCCATCGTGATTTCGAAAAGCCGGTTGGAACCCGCCCCCTCCGATTCGCAGGGCGGGTCTTGCCCCGCCCTCTGCGATCAAACGCTCTCGGGCCTCAACGGCCGGTTCGACGCGTCAACCAGCGTCGTCGAGAACCGCCAGCCATCGCGACCGAGCCGGCGCGCGGCGTGCAAGGCCTGACTGGCCGCAAGCAGCAGGCCGGTGGCATCCGTCGCATTGTCCGGAAAACCCGCGATGCCGATGCGTAGCCCCAGCCGGAACTGCACACCGTCCACGCCGTAGGGTTTGGTCAGGCTGTCGGTGATGCGCTGCGCGATGATCTCGCCCGCCGAGTACAGCGAAACCTCCACGCCCTGCGCGAGCAGCGCGAACTCGTCGTAGCCGGTGCGTTCAACCAGGTCCTCGTTGCGCACCTGCCTGCGCACGCGCTCGGCGGCCACACGCGAAATGTTCTCGACAAAGCCCTCGCCGTGCTCGCGCAACAGTTCATCCAGGCCGGCCAGTTGCAGCCGGAACAACAGGCATCCGCACTGCTGACGTCGCGCAGCGTTGATGCCGCGACCGATCCGCCTCAGCAGCGTCGCGCGGCTGCGCAACGCGCCGGCCGGTTTGGCGCGCGCACCGAATCCCAGCGAAGCCAACCAGGTCCAGGCCATCCGAATCGCTTCCTTATCCCGCGCCGGTACCCATCCGGTCGCCCGAATCATGCAGGCATCATGCCCGGGCCTGCAAAGGTTTGCATTAAACTGGGCCCGGTGAGCAACACTCCAGAAACCGGCACGCCGCGCCGCCTCTCCGCACTGCGCGCGCTGTGGCCGTATTTGCGCCGGCATCGCGGACTGGTCGCCGGCTGGCTGTTCTTCCTGACCCTGTCCTCGGCCGCCACGCTGTCGCTGCCGGTGGCGGTGCGGCACATGATTGATCGCGGTTTCGCCACCCGCGATCCCGCACTGGTCAACCGCACCTTCCTGATCCTGTTCGGCGTGGCGCTCGTGCTGGCGCTCGCCACCGCCGCGCGCTACTTCTGCATCACCCTGCTCGGCGAGCGCGCAGTGGCCGAGTTGCGCGAGAAACTCTACGCGCACCTGATCGGACTGGATATCGGCTTCTTCGAGCGCGCGCGCGTGGGCGAGCTGGTCTCGCGGCTCGGGACCGATACCGAAGTGGTGCAGACGCTGATCGGCTCCAGCATCTCCATTGCGTTGCGCAGCGTGGTGATGGTGATCGGCGCGGCGGCGGCGATGGTGTTCACCAGCCCGCGCCTGGCCGGCTTCACCGCGCTGGTGATCCCGGTGGTCATCGTGCCGATCGCCCTGTACGGCAGGAAGTTGCGCGCGCTGTCGCGCGTCAACCAGGACCGCATCGCCGACACCAGCGCAATCGCCAATGAAACCTTGAACGCAGTGCACGCGGTGAAAGCCTACGCACGCGAGCGCATCGAGGGTGCGCGCTACGCGCGCGCGGTGCGCAATGCCCTGCGCGCGGCGCAGCGGCGCATCGCCGCGCGCGCGATCCTGACCGGCGGCGTGATCGTGCTGGTGTTCGGTGCGATCACCCTGGTGCTGTGGGCCGGCGCGCGTGACGTGCTGGCAGGTTCGATGGATGCCGGCGTGCTCAGCCAGTTCATCCTCTACGCAGTGCTGGCTGCGGGCTCGGTGGGCGCGCTGGGTGAAGTGTGGGGCGACGTGCTGCGCGCGGCCGGTTCAATGGGCCGCATCGGCGACCTGCTGGCCGAACAATCGCGCATCATCGCGCCTGCGCAACCGTCGCACTTGCCGAAACCGGCGCGCGGCATGATCGCCTTCGAGCACGTCGAGTTCCGCTATCCGACTCGGCTGGACGTTCCCGCGTTGCGCGACTTCAACCTGCGCGTGCAGCCCGGCGAAACGGTCGCGCTGGTGGGACCTTCCGGCGCGGGCAAGAGCACGGTGTTCAACCTGCTGCTGCGCTTCCACGATCCGCAGCACGGACGCATCACGCTGGACGGCATTGACCTGCGCGCGCTGACCCTGGACGAACTGCGCGGCGCGCTGGCGCTGGTGCCGCAGGAAACGGTGATCTTCGCCGCCAGTGCGGCCGACAACATCCGCTTCGGCCGGCAGGATGCCGACGACGAATCGGTGCGCGCGGCAGCGCGCGATGCGGAGGCCTACGGCTTTCTTGCCGCGCAACCGGAAGGATTTGATGCGCCGCTGGGCGAACGTGGCGTGCGCCTTTCCGGGGGCCAGCGTCAACGGATCGCGATCGCGCGCGCGATCCTTAAGGACGCCCCGGTATTGCTGCTGGACGAAGCGACTTCCAGTCTGGATGCGCAATCGGAAGCGGCGATCCAGCAGGCGCTCGAGCGCGCCGGCCGCGGGCGCACCATGCTGGTGATCGCGCACCGGCTGGCGACCGTGCAGCGGGCCGATCGCATCGTGGTGCTGGACGCCGGCCGCATCGTGGCCGAAGGCACGCACGACAGCCTGCTGCGGGAAGGGGGCCTGTATTCGGAACTGGCGCGCCTGCAGTTTGCGGCGTGATCAACACACGCCACCGACGCGATCACGAATAGTACGTGCGGCCGTGTTCCACGAAGCCCGTATCGGGCGCGTCGGGCCAGTGATCCTTGTCGAAGCCTGGGGCGTTCTTCAGCCGATCCGGGCTTGCGTCCAGGACCAGGTTCTCGTCAGCGCCGCCCAGGCGCAGCGCATGCCACGGCACGGCGAACAGCTTTTCGCCCATGCCGAGCACGCCGCCGCTCGCCATCACCGCGTACACGATTCCGCCATTGGCGGTGTCGAGCACGATGTCCTTGAGATCGCCGAGCTTCTCGCCGGCCGGATTCACGATCGCGTCACCGATCAGCGTGCTGGCCGGCAGGTGCTGGGGTGTATCCACATCAACCTCCATGTTCCACCGAACCGCCGGCGCGAAGACGCCGGCGTTGCGAGTTCAGTGATGGCGGCGCCGCGCGTCGCGGATCTCGTCGGCGGCTTCGCCGACGTTGCGCTGCACCTTGCCGGCATTCTTCTCGATCTTGCCGTGCAGCTCCTTGGACTCATTGTCCGTGAGCTTGCCGGCGGCTTCCTTCACGCTGCCCTTGACCTGATGCTTGGCGCCTTCAGTGCGATTCTTGTCCATGATGTTTGCTGTTCCAATGCCGCCCGTAACGGGCGAGCGAACCTTAGCGCGCGCGGCGTTATCGGCCGATGAAGCAGACGCTGAATAAAATGAACGCGCGCGCGACATCGCGGCGCCAAGCACCGCGATGCTTGCGTGAAGTGCCGCTCAGGCCCCGCCGACGGTTGCATCCGCCTGCGGCGTCACCGCCGCTGCCTGCTTGCCCTTGGGCCCCTGCACGATTTCGAAGCTGACCCGCTGCCCTTGCTGCAGGCTGCGGAACCCCTGTGCATTGATCGCCGAGTAGTGCACGAACACATCGTCACCGCCGTCCTCGGGCGCGATGAAACCGAAACCCTTGGCGTCGTTGAACCACTTCACCGTACCGAAAGCCATTGCGAAAACCCCATTCCCCAGGCGCTACCCCAGCGCAACCCGAGTACGCCACAGGAACGTCCGCGATGCAAGAGTCCCGTTGATGATGCGTGCCGTTCCGCACGCTCAAGCAAGCAGCGCGGCGATGATGGGCGGCACCTGCGCAGTCGCGGCGGCCAGGTGCGCGTGGATTTCCTCGATGCTGATCGTCGCCGCTTCCGGGTCGCAACCCGCCGCCCAGTTGGCCACCAGCGCCAGGCAGGCGTACTCGATCTCCAGTTCGCGTGCGAGCGCCGCTTCCGGCATGCCGGTCATGCCGACCAGATCGCAACCATCGCGGCGCAGGCGCGCGATTTCCGCGTTGGTTTCCAGCCTCGGGCCTTGCGTGGCGGCATAGCAGCCGCCGTCCACGACGTCCACGCCGGCCTTGCGTGACGCCGCGAGCAGATCAGCACGTAACGCAGCACTGTAGGGTTCGCTGAAATCAATGTGCAGCACGGCCTCGCCTTGCCCGTCGCAGAAACTGGAAGGCCGCCCGCAGGTGTAGTCGATCAGTTGATCCGGCACCACCAGCACGCGCGGACCCATGTCGGCGCGGATGCCGCCGACCGCGTTGATGCCGACGATGCGTCGGGCGCCGAGTTCGTGCAGCGCGGCGATGTTGGCGCGGAAGTTGATCCGGTGCGGCGCAAGGCTGTGCGCTTCGCCATGTCGCGCCAGAAAGGCCACGCGTTGGCCGGAGAGTGTGCCGGTCACGATCGGTGCCGACGGTGCGCCCCAGCGCGTGCTCGCCTCGCGCCGCTCGATATCGCCCAACCCGGGAAACGCATACAGCCCGGTGCCGCCGATGATGGCAAGGTCAATGGCCATGCTCATGTTCCCGCGATCGCGTAGATACCCGGGAGGTTGCGTCCCTGCTCGTGATAATCCATGCCGTAGCCGAATACATAACGATCCGGCACCTGCAGACCGACGAAATCCGCGGCGAGGCCGGGTACACGGCGTGCGTGGCGTTTTTCGCACAACACGGCGAGCAGCACGCGCCTCGCCCCTTCGGCGAGGCACGCGTCGCGCAGCGCGGCCAGCGTGTGGCCTTCGTCCAGGATGTCGTCGGCCAGGATCACGGTGCGGCCGCGCATCACTGCCTGCGGCTTGCGCAGCCAGTGCAATTCGCCGCCGCGCGTGCCGCCGCGATAGCGCGTGGCGTGCACGTAATCGAACTCGAGATCGCAACCGATCGCCAGCGCCAGCGGACCCGCGAACATCAGCCCGCCGTGCAGCACGGTGAGGAACAACGCGCGCTCGCCTTCCAGCACGCGCGTGATCTGCGCACCCATGCGCGTGATCGCGGCTTCGATCGCCACGCGGTCGTGGACGACCTGCGCAGATTGCAGTGCGATCGACAGTTCGGAAGGCGCGGCGCTCACGCGGCGCGCTCCATGCCCAGCGTGCGCAACGCCGCGACGAACTGTCCGTGCTGGGGATTGTCCATCAGCGATTGCCACGTACTCGCCACCGCGCCGCACAGCGTTTGCACGCGCGTCATGGCGCAGGGCTCGCGGCCACGCACCGCGGTGATCGCCTCGTCCACCAGTTGCGGCGCGCAGACCAGCACCAGATCACAACCGGCATCCAGATGGGCGTTTACGCGCGCGCCCACGCCGCCGGCCGATTCCGCCGCGGCCATGCCGATGTCGTCGCTGAAAGCGATGCCGCGGAATCCGAGTTCGTCGCGCAATACGTTTTTTATCCACACTTTCGAGTAGCCCGCGGGCTGCGCGTCCACCGCGGGATAAGTCACGTGCGCCAGCATTACCGCTTCAGCGCCGGCTTCGAAGCCATCCGCGAACGGAATCAGATCGGTGGCACGCAAAGCATCGAGGTCGCGCGGATCGGTCGCGAGCTCCACATGCGTATCCTCGGCGACCGAACCATGGCCGGGAAAATGCTTGAGCGTCGCGGCCATGCCCGCCAGCCGCATGCCGCGCAGGTACGCCGCGCCGAGTTCAGACACGATCTGCGGGTCGGCGTGGAAGGCGCGCTCGCCGATGATGCGGTTCCCGCGCGCAAGGTCCATCACCGGCGCGAACGACAGGTCCACATCGTTCGTGCGCAACTCGCTCGCCATCACCCAGGCGTGCATCTCCGCCATGCGCACCGCGGCCCCACGATCCTGCTCGTACAGCTCGCCGATGCGTGCCAGCGGCGGCAGCCGCGTGAACCCCTCGCGGAAGCGCTGCACCGGGCCGCCTTCCTGGTCCACGCAAATCGGGAACGGCTCGCCGCGCTCGGCGCGGATGGCCGCGACCAGTTCCCCCAATTGCGTCCGGCTGCCGAAATTACGCGAAAACAGAATCGCGCCGCTGACCTGCGGCGCCTGCAGGCGCGCGCGATCCTGCGCGGTGAGTTCCAGACCTTCGAGACCGATGACCAGCATGAGGCGATTCCGGCAAAACAAGCGCGCATGATGCCGCAGTCACCGCATCCGCGCACCCGCTATCTTTCAAACAGCGCAATGGATTCCACGTGCGCCGTATGCGGGAACATGTCCATCACGCCGGCGGCGGTCAATTCGAAGCCGTGCCGCTGGACCAGCATTCCTGCGTCGCGCGCCAGCGAGCCCGGATGGCAGGACACGTAGACCACGCGCCGCACCGATTTGCCGGGCAAGTGTTCCAGCAAGCCGGCCGCCCCGGTACGCGGCGGATCCAGCAGCCACTTGTCCCATTCGGCGCGCGCCCAAGGCGCGCCGCGCGGATCCAGCGCCAGATCACCCACCGTGAACTCCGCGTTGCTGATGCGGTTGCGCGAGGCGTTGGCGCGTGCGCGTTCGATCAGACCGGCCTCGCCTTCCACGCCGCAGACGAAACCGGCACGGCGCGCGATCGGTAAGCTGAAATTGCCCAGCCCGCAGAACAGGTCCAGCACGCGATCGGTGGCTTGTGGATCGAGCAGCTCCAGCGCATGCGCGATCATGCGAACGTTCAATTCGGGATTGACCTGCACGAAATCCAGCGGCTCGAATTGCAGGTCGAGCTCGTACTCGGCCAGCCGATAGTGCAGTTGCACGTGCTCGGGATCCAGCGCGTGCACGCTGTCGTTGCCGCCGGGCTGCAGCATGATTGCGAAGCCGTGCGCGCGGCCGAACGCGACCAGCTTGTCGCGATCGTTCGACGACAATGGCGCCAGATGCCGAAACACCAGCGCGAGCATCTCGTCGCCGGCAGCAAATTCGATCTGCGGAATCGAAGCCGCGCCTTCCAGTGAATTCAGCAATGCGCCCAGCGCATCCAGCTTCAGCCCGAGCGCCGGATGCAGCACTTCGCAGCGCGACAGATCGGCCACGAAGCGCGGATCGCGTTCGCGGAAGCCCAGCAGCGTCTTGCCCTTCCTGGGTACATGCTTGACGGAAAGCCGGCCCCGGCGGCGGTAGCCCCAGGACCCGGCAGTCAGTGGTGGCAACCAGCGCTGCGGTTCGACCTTGCCGATGCGCGCGAAATTCTCGGCCAGCACGCGCTGCTTGGCCTCGATCTGCGCGGAGGTTTCCATGTGCTGCAACGCGCAGCCACCGCACACGCCGTAATGGATGCAGCGCGGCGCGACGCGCTGCGGCGACGCACGCAGCACTTGCTCGGTTTGCGCCTCGTTGAAATGGCGATGCTTGCGCACGATCCGTGCGCACACGCGCTCGCCCGGCAGTGCATCGGCCACGAACACGGCCTTGCCTTCCACGTGCGCCACGCCGCGGCCGTCGTGGCTGAGGTCGGAAATGTCGGTTTCGAAAATGGTTTGTGGCATTGCAGAAAAACAAAGCCCGGATCGCGCGTCCGGGCTTCGCCATTATAGCGGGTCGAAAAAGGCCCCCGGCTCAACGCACCATGCGCTGGCCGGGATGATCACATCCTGAAATCACTTGCGCTTCCAGGCGCCGCTCGCGTCCTGGTAAAACCAGCCTGCGTGCGCGCGGTCTATCCATTGCTTGGCGAAGATCTGGCGGATCTGCTGCTCCCACTCCGGATGGCCGTTGGCGATGGCGATCTGGCGGTACACGGCCGCGCGGTCGCGGTTTTCGTCGGCCACCGCCGAATTCATTTGCGCGCGCTGCGGCAGCGGCGCCTTGGAGGCGTCATGCACCGCGACCATGCCGTCGCGGGTGAACCCGACCGCGCCGGAGTCCAGCAGCGACTTCAGCGAGCTCTGGAAGCGATCGCGCATGCGCGTCTGGATCGCTTCGATCTCTGGCGTCTGGATCTTGATGTTGGGTTGCGACTCGGCCGCGTTCGCGGCCGGAATCAATGCATCCAGCACGCGCTCGGCCAGCGGTGTTCCACTGCCGTCGCCGGATGAACTGCCACTGGGCGGCGGCTGCGGGTTCTGTTGCGGCATCTGATCCTGCGATGGGTTGTCCGGCCCGATCACGTTGCCGATGAATTTCTCGGCGGCTTTTTGCGCGGCGGCGGCAGGAAAGTAAACGTTGATGGTGACGCAGCCGGCAAGCAGCGCGGTGGTGCCGATCAGGGTCAACATGAGCTTGCGCATTTCGAATCTCCTTGGTCGTGCTGCAAAACTTCGTCCGCTGCATCGCGGCGCCCGCGTCAGGGCGGCGCCGAGTCATCGCACCACCGGCCCGCCGCCCTCGGTCGCCGTCTTCAGGCGGTCCACCAACGTGGGCCAGTCCACTTCGCGCTGGTGGCCGATCACCGAGATATGCGGCAGGCCGCTGCCTTCCACGATAGTGTAACCACTGCCGTCGGAACCCGGTTCCACGCCGCCCATCGTGCACACCTGCGCGCGCAGCACGCACGAAAGGCCGATGCGCGAATAGCCGAAGGTCTTGAACAGGTTCAGCGCCAGGCCCTGCAAGCCCGCGGCAATGCCGCCCCCGCCGACTTGCGTCAGGCTCTTCAAAGCGCGCTGGCTGATGCGTCCGCCACTGTCGGCGTGCAACGCCGCATCGAATGCGACCGGTTGCCAGTTCACCATCCGCAGATCGTGGATGCCGCCGTCGAGCTTGCCGGTGATCGAACCGAAATCGAACACGCTGGTGAGTTGCGCGAGATCGAGTTGCTTCAGATCAACATCGGCGGCCAGCACCGGCCCCACGCCGAACGGCTGCTCCAGCGCGAGGCTGGTCACATCCACGAAGCCGTCGAACACGTGCAGCGACAGGCCGCCCTCCAGCATGATCTTGTCGCCGCTGTAGTGCAGGCCCGGCACCGCGCCGCCCAGGGTGCCGGGAAATGGCGGCCAGCCGAACAGCTTGCACAGCGTGGGCACATCGATGCCGGACACCGCGAACGCGGCATTGAGGCGGTCCTGCTGCGCTGCCGGGCGCCATGTCAGGTTCTGCAGCGAGAAAGTGCCGCCCAGCACCGGGAGCTGCATCGGATCGCCCAGCGACAGCGCGCCCGCGTCACTCTTGAAGCGCAGCGTGGCGGCACCGAACGGCAGCTTGTAGAACGCCAGCGATTGCCACGACAGCGAATTCGCGGGGCGTGGCGCCTGCGCATCCCAATCCAGTTCGCCGTTCAAACCGGACAACGCGATGCGGCCGCCGCCGTCGCTGATCGAAACGTTGCCGGCACGCATGTCGAAGTTCTGTGGCACGCCCTGGCTCATGGCGAGGGAACCGCTCAGGCTGCCGCTCGTGGTCAGGTCTTTCCAGCCGAGCGTGGCCAGCCACGAACTGCCGTAACGCGTGTACGCATCCGGAAGGCGCGCCTGGAAGCGCCGGAAATCGAGCGAAGCGAGATTGTCTTTCGCATCGAAAGCCAATTTGCCGCCGAGGCTGAGCGCATCGCCGTCGTCGAAGTGCAGGCTGTCTATCGCGATGCCCCGCCCGTCCATCGTGGCCGCGAGTTGCAACTGCGCGCTGTGAGCGGGCAGTTGCGCGTACAGCGGACCGAGCAGCATCTGGCCGCCATCCAGCGCGCCATCGAAATTGAAATGTGTTTCCGCCGGATTCGTGTCCAGGTTGAAGGTGCCGCGGAGTCCCACCTGCTGGCCTGCCAGCGTGCCGGCCGCGGAATCGAAGCCGCCCTTCGCGACCACGATCTTGCCGGATATCTGCGCGCCTTGCGCGGGGATGTCCAGCGCCAGATCGCCTTGCAAGGTGCCCGCAGTGACGCGGCCTCCCGGCCAGGCATTCGCCAGCACGCCTTGCAGCCACGCCAGGGGCAGGCCCTTCAGGTTCACTGACAAGTGTGTGGGCTGGTCCAGTGGCATCAACACGCGCAATGCGGTGTCGCGCTGGTTGAAATGAATGTCCAGCGACCCGGCATCGGTATCGATTGCCACGCTGACATTTGCGTCGTTCAGCGCATTGCCGGGCGCACGCGACAGCGCCAGGCGACCGTCCACTTGCCAGGCGTGGGCGCCAGCACGCACCGGCACGCCGCTCAATTCGAGCGCGACATCCTTCCAGCCCAGCGCCGGCAGGCTCACGTGCGCGGCGCGCAACTGCAGCTGCGGACGGCCGTCCGCACCGGGCGTGAGGCTGGCCTGCACGCCTTTCAGCGTGGCACCGGGCAGGCTCAGTGAATCGGCCTGCAGGCGGATGCCCGCGTGCGCAGGCGCGAAGGCCGCCAGCATGGCGATCAGCGCGAAGGCGACGCAACGATGGCTTGCCTGGGCCTGCACAATCAGCGATTGTGCCGACCGGGATTGAATGCCGGTTAACGCAAGCCCATGAGTGATGCCGAGCCGCTGCGGATTTTGCTGGCCGAAGATGATCCGGTCAGCCAAGCCTTCCTCGCCGAAGCCTTGCGCGGCCTGGGGTTCGCTGTGCACGCGGTCTCCGACGGCGAGGCTGCGCTGGAGGCCGCACATGCGCAGCCCTTCGATGCGCTGATGCTCGATCACCATCTGCCCGGCATGGATGGCGAGGCGGTGCTGCGCGCCTTGCACGCCGATGCCAGCGCCGCATCCCGCGCGACTGTCGCGATCGCCACCACGGCCGAGCCCGACGCCGCGATCCACGCGCAGTTGCGTGCAGCGGGCTTCGCGCGGGTGCTGCTCAAGCCGCTGGACGGTTTGAGCTTGCGCGATGCCTTGCGCGAGCTTGGCATCGCTCGCGCGCTTGCATCACCCGATCTGGATGCCGCATTGGATGACGCAGCGGGACTGCGCGCCAGCGGTAGTCCGCAAGCACTGGCTGCATTGCGCGGCCTGTTCGCGCGTGAGCTGGAAGTGCTGGCGAACGAGTGGGACAGCTTGCGGAACGACGCCTTCGCGCTGGCCGAGCGTCTGCACAAGTTGCGCGCGGCATGCGGCTTCTGCGGTGCACTCGCGTTGCAATCGGCTGCCGGGGAACTCGCGGATGCGCTGCGTGAGGCCGAATCGGCGCGCACCGAGTCCGCACGCATGGAATTTCAGCAGGCACTGGTTGCCGCACGGGATGCGTTGAAGTCTTCCGGCCAGGCGTTGCTCGCGACCACGCACCCGCAGCAAAGCCCTGCCCGCAAAGGACGCGAAGGAATCAGCTGATCTCTTTGCGTCCTTCGAGTTTTGGTGGACGACAAGCTTTCTCTCGTGCCGGGCAAGCTCCTAACGCGGGTTCATCGCGCTCCCCAGCACCCGCCACGCACGCAGGCCCTGCTCGCCCACGTGCGAGGCGATCACCGCGCGCAGCACGCGTCGCAGTGCGGCGAGGTCATCGTGCGATGGCTTCGCATCGTCATGCAGCGCCAGCAGCGCCGATCCTTTTGCATGAGCACCATGCGGCTGCGACTGCGCCGGCACCGGGCCCAGCTCCGGCAGGTACACGTAATCGGCATCGGCGCGCAACGGCTCGCCGCTTTCGGCTTCGCAATCCAGTTGCAGACCGTAACCCAGCTCGGCCAGCAGGTCGCGCTCGAAACGCCGCAGCGTCCAGGCCAGCGAATCGGTCGCAGCAAGCTCTTCCAACAGCGCAGCATAACGCGCGAACAGCGCTGGATGCGGGTCGTCGCGCGCAATCAGCCGCACCAGCAGCTCATTGACGTACAACCCCGAAAGCAAGGCGTCATCCGAGAAACGCCGGGGCGCACCGGCCACCTCCGCCGCACGCAGGTTGGGCAGCTCGCCCGTTCCTGCCCAATCCATGCTCAGCAACTGGAACGGTTCCAGCGTGGCGCGCGTGACTCTCGCCCGCGCACTGCGCACACCGCGCGCGAGCAAGCCGATGCGGCCGTGCTCGCGGCTGAACACTTCCAGCAACAGGCTGGTCTCGCGCCAGGCGCGCGTGTGCAGGACGTAGGCGGGCTGGGATTCGACGCGCACGCTTATTCGTAACCGAGTTGCCTCAAGGCCGCCTCGTCATCCGACCAGCCTTCGCGCACTTTGACCCACAGGCGCAGATAGGCGCGGCGGTCCAGCAGCCTCTCGATGCTGCGTCGCGCGGCGCTGCCGATCTTCTTCAAGCGCTCGCCGCCGGTGCCGATCACGATTGCCTTCTGGCCTTCGCGTTCCACCCAGATCACCGCGGCAATTTCGGCCAGGCCGTCCTCGCGATCCTTGAACGATTCGATCTCGACCGTGGTTGCGTACGGCAATTCCTCGCCAAGCTGGCGCATCAGCTGCTCACGGATCAGTTCGGCGCAGAGGAACCGTTCGCTGCGGTCGGTGAAGGTGTCGGCGCCGAACGCCGGTTCGCGTTGCGGCAACCGCGCGAGGATGCCCTGCTCAAGCGCCGCGATGCCTTCGTTGCGTTGCGCGCTGAGCCAGAACACTTCGTCGAAGGCGTGTTGCCTGCACAGCTTTTCCACGAAGGGCAGCAGCGTGGACTTCTCGCGCACGCGATCGAGTTTGTTGAGCGCCAGCAAGCGAGGCAGCTCGCGTCCGGGCAGCGCGGCGTACACGCTTTCGTCCTCGTCGGTCCAGCGGCCGGCCTCGATCACCTGCACGGCGAGATCGGCTTCCGCAACCGCCGCATGCACGGCGCGATTGAGGCTGCGGTTCATCGCGCGCTTCACCTGCCGGTGCATACCGGGTGTGTCGAGATAGAGGATCTGGCCTTCGGGTTTGGTGACCACACCAAGGATGCGGTGCCGCGTGGTGTGCGGGCGCGGTGTCACGATGGACAGGCGTTCGCCGACCAGTGCGTTCAGCAGCGTCGACTTGCCGACATTCGGCCGGCCCACGATCGCGACCAGGCCGCAGTGAAAAGTGTCTTCGGCTGACATTCGCTATCCGGAAGTGGTTTCAAAGCGTAGCGAGCGAAGGCAGGTTGCGCGTCGCCGGAGCGCAGGTCGAAACTTTTGCGCTTACGCGATGCCTTGAATGGCATCGCGTGCAAAAGGTTCGGGTGAGGCATGGATGCCGATCGGACAACTTACCATGGATGGTTGCTTGCGCGTACTGGAGCGAGGCGGAACTTCCTTCAGGCGCCACCTGAACCGGTCAGCGCATCCAGCGCCGATTCCGCGGCAACCTGTTCGGCTGCGCGCCGGCTGCTGCCGCTGCCTTCGAAACGCGCCGGCTCCGGCTCGCTCAGCACGCAGGCAACATCGAAGGTGCGCGCGTGCTCCTCGCCGTGGCTGGCCAGCAATTCATAATGCGGCAGAGGATAGCCCTGCGCCTGCAGCCATTCCTGCAAACGCGTCTTGGCATCCTTCTGCGCCGGCTCGCCGGCGTTCACGCCCTCGGCAAACATGTCGCGCAGCAGCGTGCGGCAGGCATCATATCCGCCGTCCAGATACACCGCCGCGACCACCGCCTCGAAGGCATCGGCAAGAATGGAATCGCGCCGGAACCCGCCGCTCTTCAATTCGCCGGGACCGAGCAGCAGGTCGTCGCCCAAACCGATCCCGCGTGCGCGTTCGGCCAATGCAGTGCCGCTGACCAGGCTCGCGCGCAGCCGCGACAGTTCGCCTTCGTCGGCGCGCGGGTGTGCTTCAAACAGCATCTCGGCGACCGCGAGGTTGACCAGCGCGTCGCCGAGGAATTCGAGCCGCTCGTTGTTGGGGCGGCCATGGCTGCGGTGGGTTAGTGCCAGCCGCAGCAGCTCCGGATTGCGAAAGCCGTGCGCGAGTTTCACGCGCCGGTGGTGCCGCCATCCAGCGACACGGTCTTGTCGAAGTGCAACAGGAAATCGATGTTGTAGACGAACGGCACATCCTTGTCGTACTTCACCTGCAGCGTGCCGCCGCCGGGGCCGTTCTTGATCGTGATGTTCTGCGCCGAGAAGGTCTTGTCGTCCACGTACTGGAAGCTGCCCTTGAAGGCGAGGTCCCGCTGAATTTGCCCTGGCGACTTGGAGGCAAGGTCCGGCTCGGAGGCGACGGCCTTCATCGCCTTCACCACGCCCATGTACTCGACGTACGCGGGCACCAGCTTCATCGCCATGTACGCGAAGAATCCGGCGATGGCCAGGACAAACACGAACCCGATCAGGGTGATGCCTTGCTGCTTTTTCATGGGAGAGCCCCTGCAACGAAACCGACGGCGCGAGTCTAGCAGTTCGCTTTGCCAGTGGAATGCGGGCAAGTGCGCATTCGCGCGGCAGTCGCAGCCCGGATGGAGCGAAGCGGAATCCGGGGGCTGCTTCCCGGCGCGGCGCGGCGCGCCGCCCGGCCCACGCCAGGTCGTTCGACCCTAGTGGAGAATGGTGCCGATGCGCTTCAAATCTGCCAGGCTGAACCAGATCAGGAACGCCTTGCCACGCAGGTCGGCTTCCGGCACCGGCCCCCAGAAGCGGCTGTCGGAGCTGTTGTCGCGGTTGTCGCCCATCGCGAAGTAGTAGCCTTTCGGCACCGTCCACGTGCCTTCGGTCTGCGGCGCGCGCATGAACGGCGGCAGCACGATCACCTTGTGGACCACCTTGCCGACGCTTTCGGTGTGCTCGATGCCGCCGGCCTGCGCGGTCTTGACGCTTTCCGGATCGGTGTCGGTGATGGGCCCCAGGTAGCTCTGCGGCAACGGCTTGCCGTTCACGAATACCTGCTCGTCGTGCACGCTGATGGTGTCGCCCGGCAGGCCGATGATGCGCTTGATGTAATCCTCTTTCGGATTCGGCGGATACTTGAATACCGCGATGTCGCCGCGGTGCGGCTCGCCGATGCCGACGATCTTGGTGTCGGTCACCGGCAGGCGAAGACCGTAGGCAAACTTGTTGACCAGCACGAAATCGCCGACCAGCAGGGTCGGCATCATCGAACCGGAAGGGATCCGGAACGGCTCGATCAGGAAGGTCCGGAACAGCAGCACGGCCAGGATGACGGGGAAGAACGAGCGCGCGTAATCCACCAGCATCGGCTCGTGCGGCAATTTGCCGTCGGCCGCCGCGCGCTCGATCCGCAGGCGCCTGAAGAACAGGCGATCAATGACCCAGATCACGAAGAATGCGCCGGTCATCAGCACCAGCGCCAGCGCGAAATCGGAAGTGATGTACCAGAAGTACAGACACACGCCGACAATGGCGATCAGCAAGATCATTCCCCAGGTGTCTTTATTCACCATGCCGCTCCTTCTCGAATGGAATGCCGGCCCGCTTTCAACGGTAAGGCGCCCGACGCTCCCGCACCGTCACAACCCCCGCCGAAGTCGTTGCGCGACTTCGACTGCCGCACTCGAGGGGCGAAGCCGGGTGCGTGGAGGACTTCTACTTGTCCGTCCGCAACACCGCGAGAAACGCCTCCTGCGGGATCTCCACGCGGCCGACCTGCTTCATCCGCTTCTTGCCTTCCTTCTGCTTCTCCAGCAGCTTGCGCTTGCGCGTCACGTCGCCGCCATAGCATTTGGCCAGTACGTTCTTGCGCAGCGCTTTCACCGTCGAGCGCGCGATGATCTGCGCGCCGATCGCGGCCTGGATCGCGACATCGAACATCTGCCGCGGAATCAGCTCGCGCATGCGCTCGACCAGTTCCCGCCCGCGGCGCTCGGCCAGCGTACGGTGCACGATCAGCGAGAGCGCGTCCACCCTGTCGCCATTGATGAGCACGTCCACGCGCGCGAACGGACCCGGCTCGAAACGCTGGAAGTGGTAGTCCATCGAGGCGTAGCCGCGCGAAACCGATTTCAGGCGATCGAAGAAATCCAGCACCACTTCCGCCAACGGCAATTCGTAACTGATCCGCACCTGGCTGGCCATGTACTGGATCGAGCGCTGCACGCCGCGCTTCTCCTCGCACAACGTGATCACGTTGCCGACGTAATCCGGCGGCGTCAGGATGTCCGCCACGATGATCGGCTCGCGGATCTCCGCCACCTGCGGCGAACCCGGCAGTTTGGCCGGATTGTCCAGCAGCAGGATTGAACCGTCCGTCTTCAGGACCTCGTACACCACGGTCGGCGCCGTGGTGACGAGGTCGAGATCGTATTCGCGCTCCAGCCGCTCCTGCACGATCTCCATGTGCAGCATGCCGAGGAATCCGCAGCGGAAGCCGAAGCCCATCGCTTCCGAGGATTCCGGCTCGAAGAACAGCGACGCATCGTTGAGGCGCAGTTTGTCCAGCGCTTCGCGCAGCGCCGGGTAATCGTCGGCCTGCACCGGGAACAAACCGGCGAACACGCGCGGCTGCATCTGCTGGAAACCCGGCAGCGGCTTCGGCGCCGCATCGCTTGCGAGTGTCAGCGTGTCGCCCACCGGCGCACCGTGCACGTCCTTGATGGATGCGCACACGAAGCCGACTTCACCGGCGCCGAGCTTGTCCAGTTTCTTGCGCTTGGGCGTGAACACGCCCACCTCGAGAACCTCATGCGCGCGCCCGGTGGACATCACCAGCAGTTTGTCGCGCGGCTTGATCTCGCCCTGCATCACCCGCACCAGCGACACCACGCCGAGGTAATTGTCGAACCAGGAATCGATGATCAGCGCCTGCAGCTTGTCGGTGTCGCGGGGCTTCGGCGGCGGGATGCGCGCGACGATCGCCTCCAGCACCTCGCGCACGTTCTCGCCGGTCTTGGCGCTGATCGCGATCGCGTCATCGGCGTGGATGCCGATCACCGCTTCGATTTCCTGTTTCACCTTCGGGATGTCGGCGGTGGGCAGGTCGATCTTGTTCAGCACCGGCACCACTTCCAGGCCCATCTCGACGGCCGTGTAGCAGTTGGCGACCGACTGCGCTTCCACGCCTTGTGCCGCATCCACCACCAGCAGCGCGCCTTCGCACGCGGCCAGCGAACGCGAGACTTCGTAGGAGAAGTCCACGTGCCCGGGCGTGTCGATGAAGTTCAATTGATAGGTCTTCCCATCGCGTGCGGTATACGGCAGCGACACCGATTGCGCCTTGATGGTGATGCCGCGCTCGCGCTCGCTCGGATTGGTGTCCAGCACCTGCGCTTCCATCTCGCGCTCGCTCAAACCGCCGCAGATCTGGATGATGCGATCGGCCAGCGTGGACTTGCCGTGGTCCACGTGGGCGATGATGGAGAAGTTGCGGATCAGCTGCATGAGGCGTCTGGCACCACACCGCGGCGCGGTGCAAACGCGGGATTATCGCATGGAACGGCGGTCCGCTCGCCGGCAACAGCCGCCTGCAAGCAAGCTCCTATGACAGCCGCTTCGTAGGAGCCTGCTTGCAGGCGATGAGCCTATTTCTTGGGCACCGTGATCGCCACGAACCGGCTGGCCCCGTCGCGGGAGATCAGCAGCAGCACGGTGGCACCCGGCTTCACGCCGGCGGTCGCGGATTTGAATTGCGCAGCACTGTTCACGGGCTTGCTGCCCACGCGCAGGATCACGTCGCCCGGTTGCAGCCCAGCCTGCTCGGCCGCGCCGGTCACGTCGCTGATGACCACCCCGCCTTTTTCCTTCAGGCCGAGCTGCTGACGCATGTCAGGCGTGATCGTCTGCACGGCCAGGCCCAGCGCCCCGCCGGCACGTTCCGGCGTGCCGGCAGAAGCGGTGTTGCCGTTCTGCTCGCGCGGCAGTTCGCCGACCTTGATCCTGACGTTCATCAGCTTGCCGTCGCGGGAAATCTGCAACGTGGCTTCCGAACCCGGCGTGGTGGCGCCCACCAGCGGCGGCAGGTCGGCCGCGGTGTCCACCGGATGGCCGTCATAGGCGAGGATCACGTCGCCGACCTTTACGCCGGCCTTGTCGGCGCCGCTGCCCGGCGTGACATCGGCCACCAGCGCACCGCGCGGGCTGGACAGCTTCAGGTTCTGCGCCTTGGCGATCTCCGCGGTGACGTCCTGGATCTGCACGCCGATCATGCCGCGCGTGACATACCCCTTGGCCTTGAGCTGCTGCACCGCGTTCATCGCGATATCAATCGGGATCGAGAACGAGATGCCCTGGTAGCCGCCGGTGCTGGAGAAGATCTGCGAATTGATGCCGACCACCTGTCCGTCCAGATTGAACAGCGGGCCGCCGGAATTGCCCCGGTTGATCGGCACGTCGGTCTGGATGAAGGGAACGTATTGCTGATCGGCGGCGCCGAAGGTGCGGCCGATCGCGCTGACAACGCCCTGCGTCACCGAATGATCGAAGCCGAACGGCGAACCGATCGCGACCACCCACTGGCCGGGCTTGAGCGTGTGCGAATCGCCGATGTTCACCACCGGCAGGTCCTTCGCATTGACCTTCAGCAGCGCGATGTCGTACTGCGGGTCGGTGCCGATCACTTTTGCGGTCAATTCGCGACGATCGGACAAGCGCACCGTGATGGTGTCGGCGTGCTCGACGACATGGTTGTTGGTGAGGATGTAGCCGTCAGCCGAAATGATGAAGCCCGAGCCCAGCGATTCGGCGCCCTGATCCGGTCCATTGTCCTGCGGCGGCACGGGGATGCCGAAGAACTTGCGGAAGATGTCCGGCATCTGCTGGTCGTCGGGCAGGCCGGTATCCGGGCCACCGCTCAACTCGCTGGCATGGTCGTAATGCGCGCGCACGTTCACCACCGCCGGGCCGTACTTCTGCACGATGCCGGTGAAGTCGGGAAGATCGGAGGTTGCGGCCAGCGTGGCCGTCGAGAACAGCAGCAGGACGAAAACGGCAAACGTCTGCCTTGCTCGTTGCAGCATGACGGGACTCCTCGGTGGTTTGAAATTCGGGTCGTTGACGCTGTGCCAAATGAGCCGCGCTGCTTCCGCAGCAGCCGCCCGAAGTTGCGCGCCGCAGCGCACACGGCCACTCTTTTTGGCAAGCGCGCCGTCAGCGCGCCGTATACACACGCCACGGTACGCGGCGCCGCGCGGGAATCAATGCTGCGGCGGCTGCGCTGCCATGTCGCGATCAGGCATCAGCAGAATCATGTAAGGCGGATTGCCGGTCCGGTCCGGATCGCGCATCTGCATCGGCACAGCATCCGGCGCATAGGCCGCCTGCTGGAGATAGCCCGATTGCAGCAAACCACCGCTGAACGCAGTGTTGGCCGCGGGGCGAGCGGCGAGGAACATCGGCTGGCGATTGGCGAGCCACGGCAACGGCGCGGACTCGCGCTTCGCGGAAACGGGCGCCGCGGCGATCATTCCGGTACGCGTGGCGGCCGCACGTTCGGGAGCAGCGGCAAGGGTGGTTTCGGTGGAAGTCGTCTGCGGAACCGAGAGGATCAACGCCGCAGCAGCGACACTGGCGGCGATCGCACCGCCGCCGAGGTAGCGCGCCCAATGGCGGCGCGCTTGCTGCGGGCGCGCCTGCACGGCCTGCAGCACGCGCGCGGCGAAAAGGTCTTCATCCTTCGAGCCGGCGTTTGCACGCCGCACGGGATCGGCGGGCGCATCATCGCGCGCACCGCCGAGGCAGGCACGGATCAGATGCCAGCGCGACCAGACCCGCGCCAGTTCCGGTTCGTGTTCCATCCGGCGCAGCAGGAAGCGCGCGGGCTCCGCGCCCAATTCGTCATCCATCAAGGCGGAGAGGTCTTCGCGGCTGGTCGGGTCCATGTTCATCGTTCCTTATCATCTTCCGCCGAGAGCAGCGGGCGCAACTGGATATCTATTGCCTCGCGCGCGCGGAAAATCCGCGAGCGTACCGTGCCGATCGGGCAGTCCATCCTCTCGGCGATCTCCTCGTAGGATAGGCCATCCACTTCGCGGAGCGTGATCGCCACGCGCAGTTCCTCCGGCAAGGCTTCGACCGTTTCGAACACGGTTCGTTCAATTTCATGGCGAGCCAATTCGCGCTCGGGGGTGGCCTCGTCGCGCAGGCGCGCGCCGGCCTCGATCTGCACGGCCGTATCTGCGTCCAGATCGTCCGCCGGCGGACGGCGGCCCTGGGCGACCAGATGGTTCTTGGCGGTGTTCACGGCAATCTTGTACATCCACGTATAGAACGCGCTCTCGCCACGGAAGGCCGGCAGCGCGCGCCACGCGCGCACGAATGCCTCCTGGGCCACGTCCTCGCATTCGCTCCAGTCATGCACGTAACGCGAGATCAATCCGAGGATCTTGTGCCGGTACTTGCGCACCAGCAGATCGAATGCCCGGACATCACCCTTGCGCACACGCTCGACGAGCGCACGATCGGTCTCGACTTCGCCCATCCGGGCCGTACTCCTCCGGCGCCGAACGCATGCGCGACGCCCCTTGTGACTGCGCGTTTCGCGCAAAGTTCACAAGTTTGGGGCGGCGCAGCGCGCGGTCAAGTCAGGGCCTCGAGCTCGGCCAGCAGGTCGGTCCCGCCGCCGCCCCCCGCGAACGCGCGCTCGCGTTCGGCCAGCATGTTGTCGAAAGACACCGGCGAGAGCGGGCGACAGAAGAGATAGCCCTGCAATTCGTCGCAACCCAGCTCGCGCAGGAAAGCGTGGTGCTGCTCGGTCTCCACCCCTTCCGCGACCACCTTGCGGCCGAGCTGGTGGGCCATGTCCAGGGTGGCGCGCACGATCGCCTCGTCGCCGGGATCCATGCCGATGTTGCGCACGAAAGTCTGGTCCACCTTGATGCGATCGGCCGGGAAACGCTTGATGTAATCGAGCGAGGACTGCCCGGTGCCGAAATCGTCTATCGAGATGCCGCAGCCCAGGCCGCGCAGCGCGAAAAGCGTCTCCAGCAGGTTCGGCACCGACTTGATGCTGATGCTCTCGGTGACCTCCAGGTCCAGCAGCTTCGGATTGAGCCCGCTTTCGGTGCACGCCGCGCGCACCACGTCCACCAGATTCGGCTGCATCAACTGCAACGCGGAGAGGTTCACGCCCACCCGCAGCGGCAGCTTGTACTGCTTCTGCCAGCGCACGCAGTCGGCACAGGCGCGGCGCATCACCCACTCGCCGATCGGAATGACGAGTCCGGTTTCTTCCGCAATCGGAATGAAGAACGCCGGGCTGATCATGCCCAGCTCCGGATGCTCCCAGCGCACCAGCGCCTCCATGCCGATGATGTCCTCGCTCTCGGCATTGATCTGCGGCTGGTAGTACACGCGCAACTCGTTGTTGCGTTCGGCCACGCGCAATTTCGACTCCAGTTCGATGCGCTGCCGATGCTGCTCCTCGGGCACCGCGACGTAGGCCTGGTAGTTGTTGCGGCCCATGCCCTTGGCGTTGTACATCGCCACGTCCGCGTGCTTGACCAGGTTCTCGGCATCGGCCGCGTCGTCCGGATAGAAGCTGATGCCGATGGACGCGGTGATGTGCAGCTCGGAACCGTCGTCCAGCGTCAGCGGCGCCTCCATCGCGCGCACCAGTTTCTCGGCGATGCGCAGGACGTCGTCGCGCAGCACGATGTGGCGCAGGATCAGGGTGAACTCGTCGCCGGCATAGCGCGCCACCGTGTCGGAACCGCGTACCGCGGCGCGCAGGCGCTTGGCGACCGCAAGCAGCACCTGATCGCCCACGCCGTGGCCCAGCGAATCGTTGATGTTCTTGAAACGGTCGAGATCCACGAACAGCAGCGCGAACATTTCGCCGGAGCGATGCGCCTCCAGCAGCACGGTGTCCAGGCGATCGTTGAACAGCAGCCGGTTGGGCAAGCCGGTCAACGCGTCCAGCAAGCCGGTGGCCCTGGCCTGCACCTGCGCTTCGCGCAATTCCAGCGTGGCGGCGAAATGCGTTGCGCCGATTTCCAGCGCGTGGCGCGCCAGTTGCGGATCGAACGGCGGCGGCTTGCGCGCAGCGCACAGCAGTACGCCCAGCACGTTGCGATGGCCATCGCGCAGCGGCAGCGCGACGTAGCAGGCAAAACCGAGCGCGCGCAGGTAGGCATCGTTGTCGGCGAGCTTCTGCGCCTCGCCCAATGCCATCACCGCCTCGCCGCTCATCGCAAGTTGCACGGCCGGTTGCGCCAGCGGATCGGGGATCTCGCGCGGCGGCGGCAGGCGATCACAACGCGCGATCATCTCCAGCAGCCCCGCCTGCTCACCGGCGCAACGTGATGCCACCCCGACGAAATCCAGATGCAGCGCGTCGGCGAATTGCTGCACGCGCCGCGCCAGCGCACCGTCGCCTTCATCGGATGTGCCGATCTTCGCAAGAGCGGCAAGCACGGCGCGGCCATCCTGCGCGGCGCCGGCATCGCGGATCGTGCTGAAGTGCACCAGCCCGTCCCCGCGCACCACCAGTCGCGTCTGCACCTCGGCGGGATAGCGGCTGCCGTCGGCGCGCAACTTGTCGCAAAGCAGTCGCGCATGACCATGCTGCTCGAGTTGCTGCCGCCAGCTTTCGCGCTTGCCGGCGTCAATGGCGAACAGCCTATCGAAAGCCTTGCCGTGCACCTGCGCGGCGTCCAGTCCGCTCGCATGCTCGAACGCCGGGTTGACCTCCAGGATTCTTCCGTCGCGCGGATCCGAAACCACCAGTTCGTCGGCACTGCCGTCGAACACGAACCGGTAATCATCCTCGCCGGCGGGCGCACCGGAAGATGCACTGGCGCGCGCGGTGAACACTGCCTGGGCGCGCGCACGTGCTTCCACCGGGTCCACCGGCGAACGCAACCATTCGACCACCCCGGGCGGCCTTTGATGAAAACTCCAACCGTCGCCATCCAGGTCACCCCCGCGGCCGGCGCCGATCAGGCCGATCACCGGCACGCCGGATAGCTCGGCGGTGAATGCTGCGGATTCGGCCGCGGCGCCGCGGAAATCCAGTACCGCAAGACTTGGGCGCGCTGCCTGCGCCAGGAGCACGCGCGCGTGTCCGACATCCGGTGCACTGATGATTTGGCCATATCCCTGGCCATCCAGCGCATCGAAGAGCGTGCGACGGTCTTCGCGCCGCGCGGCGACGATCAACACGCCTTGCGAATGCGTGCTCATGCGCGCACCCATCGGCCGTCGCGCAACCGCGGTCTTGCATGCGCCCCGGCATTCCAGCCCAGCTCCAGGAATTCGATCGCCGGCGGCAACCGCGTATCGGCATCCAGCAATACCACCCGGCGGACGCGCTCGCCACCCAGCTTCGCCACCTGCCGCAGCAGCAAAGTCATCGTGGTGTCGAACGGTACCGGATAACCCGAGAAGAAATAAACGCCGAAATGCGCGCTCTGCGCGACGTAGCGAAGAGCGTCCGCCATGCGGCGGCTGCCGGGGACCGGCAATTGGCCGTCGCGCAAACTGCGCAGCCCGGAATCCGCGCTCCACGCGTACAGCGCCTGACCGGTGCGGATCGAATGCAGGCGCAGCTGCTCGCGCAGCAGGTCGCCCTCGTCGCAACGCAGCAGGATCAGGCTTCGCTCCGCACTGATGATGCGGTCGAGCAGGACGCTGGTGATCGCTGGATCCGGCCTGGACATTCCCTATCGTTCCTTCGCTATTTGACCCGCTCGCCACGGAGCCCGGATGATAGCGGGACCACCGGCGCGTGAATTCCAAAGAGGTTCTCATGTTCGAGGGACTGCGGTTCAGCCACTGGCAAGTCACGGTCGAACCGGACGGCCTGGTGGTGCTTGCGATGGATCGCGCCGCCAGCAAGGTCAATGCCTTGTCGCGTGTTTTGCTGGACGAACTGGATGCGATCGTGGAGCGCATCGCGATCGAGCGTCCCCGCGGAGTTGTGATCCGTTCCGCAAAAGCGGCCGGGTTCGCAGTCGGCGCCGATCTGAACGAGTTCGCGCAATACGAACGCGAAGGCACGGTGTTGGCGGCCATCGAGAACGGCCAGCGTGTGTTCGAGCGGCTGGCGCGCCTGCGGATGCCGACCGTGGTGGCGCTGCACGGTGCCTGCATGGGCGGCGGTACCGAGCTGGCGCTGGCGTGCGGCATGCGCATTGCGGCCGATACGCCGGAAACGAGGATCGGGCTGCCGGAAGTGCAGCTCGGTATCCATCCCGGTTGGGGCGGCAGCGCGCGATTGCCGCGATTGATCGGCGCACCCAGGGCGCTGGCGATGATGCTGACCGGCCGCCCGGCATCGGCGCGCGAGGCGCTCGACAGCGGCCTGGTAGACAAACTCGCCAGCCTCGAAAATCTACTCGAAACCGCGCGTGCACTTGCACGCAAGCCTTTGAAACAGCGCGCCGATCAGCGGACACTGGCATGGCTCACCAACACCTGGCCGGTACGTCAGGCGCTGGCGCAGATGGTGCGCAAGCGGACCGCAGCCAAGGTCCATCCGAAGCACTACCCGGCGCCGTTCGCTCTGATCGAAGTCTGGCGACGCGGCGGTGCCGATATCCGCCAGCGGCTGAAGCTGGAAGCGCGATCCGTGGCGAAGCTTGCCGCTACGCCCACGGCGCACAACCTGATCCGGATCTTCTTCCTGCGTGAGCGGCTGCGCGGGCTGGCCGGCGAAGTCGCGCACGATATCCGCCACGTGCACGTGACCGGTGCGGGCGTGATGGGCGGCGACATCGCCGCTTGGTGCGCGCTGCGCGGCTTCGAAGTGAGTTTGCAGGACCGCGAACTGCGATACGTGCAGCCGGCGATCGATCGCGCGCAGCAGTTGTTCGCGAAGAAGGCCGGGACGTCCGAGCGCATTGCTGCCGCGCAATCGCGCTTGCAGCCGGACGTGGAAGGCGCGCGGGTCAAGGATGCGCAGCTTGCGGTCGAAGCGATCTTCGAGGATGCATCCGCCAAGGAAGCGTTGTATGCACAACTCGAGGCATCGTTGCCGGGCGACGCCATCCTCGCGACCAATACTTCCAGCATTCCGCTGGACGAATTGCGCCGCGCGCTGGAACGGCCGCAGCGTTTCCTCGGCCTGCACTTCTTCAATCCGGTCGCGCAAATGCCGCTGGTCGAGGTGGTGCGCCACGACGCGCTCGATCCGAGGGTGGAGAAGCGCGCACTGGCATTCGTGAAAGCCATCGGCAAGCTGCCGGTGCCGGTGAAAGGCACGCCGGGCTTTCTCGTCAATCGCATCCTGATGCCCTATCTGCTGGAAGCGGTGCGGATGTACGCGGAAGGCGTGCCGGGCCCGGTGCTGGACCGCGCGGCCAAACGCTTCGGCATGCCCATGGGGCCGATCGAATTGGCGGACACGGTCGGGCTCGACGTGGCGTTGTCGGTCGGCAAGGAACTCGCGCCGTTCCTGCGAATGGAGTTGCCGGAAGGAATCGAAGGCAAGGTGGACGCGGGCAAGCGCGGCAAGAAGGACGGCGAAGGTTTCTACACCTGGCACGAGGGCAAGCCGCAGAAGCCGGACGTGCCGCGCGATTACCACGCAAGCGAGGACATCGAGGATCGCATGATCCTGCCGATGCTCAACGAAGCGGTCGCGTGCCTGGTCGAAGGCGTCGTCGCGGATGCCGACCTGCTGGATGCCGGCGTGATCTTCGGCACCGGTTTTGCGCCGTTCCGCGGCGGACCGATCCAGTACATCCGCGCGACCGGTGCCGGCGTGTTGCGCGCGAAACTCGAAGCGCTGGCCGCACGCTACGGCGATCGGTTCAAGCCCAAGGCAGGGTGGGACTCCGCCGAATTAAAACAGAGCAGTCCGCCAATGAGCGCGAATGAACGCAAATCAAGCTGATTCATTCGCGTTCAGGGTTTATTTGCGAACCCATTGCGCTACCACATCAAGTCATCCGGAACGCCGTCGTCGGAGCCGTCGGGTGGCGCGTCGGGATCCACCAGCAACGCGATCGTATCCGGCGATATCTCGCTGGCCTTCAACGCAACCTCGCGCGCGACAAGGATGAAGCGTCCGCCCTGCACCACCACGCCCAGTTCGCCCTTGTTCAAGCCTGCGAGCTGATCTGCACTCACGTGAATCCGCCGGATCTTGCCGGCGTGTTCGAAATGGCGTACGTGCTCGGCGTCATCCGGAATCGCCAGCGCATTGCCGCTGAGCAACTCATGCAAACGGCGCTTGCGCTCACGACGCTCCTGCGCCTGCTTCTGCGCCTCACGCTCGGCCTGTGCGCGCTCGGCCTTTTCGGTCTGCGCACGAACCGCGTAGGCGCGCGCCAGATCGAAATCGCTTCCCGGCTGCTTCTTCCGTGACTGCGCGGCAGCGGATTTTTCCCCGTGCCCGCCTGGCTTGTGCGCTTCGGGTTTGCGCGGCTTGTCCTTGCGCACGGGCGCAAAACCGGCTTTCAGGAGTTGATCGCGGAGTGAATCGCTCATCGTCTGCAGGGCGGGTTTCCACCCGCCATTGTCTGGGCCGCCATCCGGATTGTCTTGTCTCGCCGGCGGGTCAAGACCCGCCCTACGCCGTCAATAATGAGGTGGTGGCGGCTCGTCGTGGACGTCATGCCCCAGCCCCGTGCGCAACGCGGCGAGTTCCATCCGCAATTCCGCCAGCGTGCGCTCGATGCGCAGCATGCGTTGCGAGCGCTCGGCTTCGGCTGCATTCAGGCCGGCCAACGCCTCGTCCAGGAACGCCAGCCGCGTTTCCACTTCATCAAGCCGCTGCTCGGAACCGCTCATCCCTGCACTCCATTGCCATTTTGCGCAACACTGCGGCCGCGACCGATGCCGTAGTAGGCGAGGCCCGCGGATTCCACCGTGGCGGGATCGTAGAGATTGCGCCCGTCGAACACCACCGGCGTATCGAGCGATGCGCGGATACGATCGAACTCCGGACTGCGAAACGCCTTCCACTCGGTGACCACCGCGAGCGCGTCGGCTCCTTCCAGCGCGGCGTAGGCTTCATCGCAGATCACAAGGTCCTCGCGATCACCATAAATGCGCAAGGTCTCGATTCGCGCTTCGGGATCGAAAGCGCGCACGCGCGCACCGGCGTCCCACAGCGCCTCCATCAGCGTGCGGCTGGGCGCCTCGCGCATGTCGTCGGTGTTCGGCTTGAATGCCAGGCCCCACACTGCGATGGTCCTGCCGTGCAGATCATTGTCGAAGTGACGCGCGATCAAGTCGAACAACTTGTGCTTCTGCGTGCGATTGACCTGCTCCACCGCTTCCAGCAGCCGCGCGGGATAACCATGCGCGTGGGCAGTCCGCTCGAGCGCCTGCACGTCCTTCGGGAAGCACGAACCGCCGTAACCCACGCCCGGATAGATGAAGTGATAGCCGATGCGCGGGTCGGCACCGATGCCCTGCCGCACCAGCTCGACATCCGCACCCACGCGCTCGGCGATGTTGGCAACCTCGTTCATGAAGCTGATCTTGGTCGCCAGCATTGCGTTGGCCGCGTACTTGGTGAGTTCCGCCGAGCGCTCGTCCATCAGCACGATGCGCGAGTGGTTGCGGTTGAACGGCGCGTACAGCTTGCTCAACAGCTCGATCGCGCGCTGGTCGGAGGCGCCGATGATGATGCGATCCGGGCGCAGGCAATCGTTGACGGCATCCCCCTCTTTCAGGAATTCCGGATTGGACACCACGTCGAATTCCACGCGTGTGCCGCGCTGCGCGAGCACATCGGCAATCGCCGCGCGCACGCGATCGGCGGTGCCGACCGGCACCGTGGATTTGTTGACGACCACCTTGAACGACTCGATGTGCTCGCCGATGCTGCGCGCCACCGCCAGCACGTAGGAAAGATCCGCGCTGCCGTCTTCATCCGGCGGCGTCCCGACCGCAATGAAGATGACATCACCATGGGCAATGCCGGCCGCCGCGTCGGTGGAGAACTGCAAGCGACCGGCCGCGTGGTTGCGCGTCACCAGCGGTTCCAGGCCCGGCTCGAAGATCGGGATCTCGCCGCGTTCGAGCCGCGCGACCTTGGCCGCATCCACGTCCAGGCACAGCACGTGGTTGCCCATCTCGGCCAGACAGGTGCCGGTCACGAGCCCGACGTAGCCGGTGCCGAAGATGGTGACTTTCATGCGTGATCCCTGGTCGAAGCAAGTCGGGCATTGTAACGTTCGGCCGTGGGCGGCGCATAAAAAAAGCGCGGCCCAATGGCCGCGCTTTTTGTTTCAAGGCACCGGACCCCGTGTCAGCGCACATCCATGTGCTGCACGGAATGAGTGCCTGCACTCACTTCCCGATCTTCACCAGCGTCACGTCGAAAATCAGCGTGGCATTGGGCGGGAAGCCGTTCTTCGGCTGCGCGCCATAAGCCAGGTCCGACGGAATCACGAATTTGTAGTGGCTGCCCACCGGCATCATCATCAGGCCTTCGCGGAACCCCGGAAACACGCTGGTCAACGGGATGCTGGCCGGGCCGCTGCCGTGGCTGGCCGACGCATCGAAAGTCTGGCCATTGACGAAGCTGCCGGTGTAATTGATCTGCACGGTGTCGCTGGCGGTCGGCTTCGGCCCATTGCCCTGCGAGATCACCTGATACTGCAAACCGTCGGAGGTGGTCTTCACGCCGGGCGCGGTCTTGTTCTTGGCGAGATAGGCGGCGCCTTCCTGCTTGTTCTGCGCGGCAACCTTGTTGTACTCGGCTTCAGCCTTGGCGCGCAGCTGGGTCACGAACGCCTCGCGCACGGTCTTGGCTTCGGCATCGGAGATGGTCGGCTTGCCGCCTTCGATGGTGGTGGTGAAAGCCTGCGCGACGATCTTGGGATCGATCTCGTCCTTGACGATCGCCGGAATGTTGTTCGCCAGATCCATGCCGACCACGTAGCTGGCCTTGTTCTTGTCCACCGTCTGCGCTTGCGCGACGCCGGCGCCAACAACGCCCAGCGCGGCGATCAGGGCAGCCGCCACCAGCGTGGGACGCAATACTTGCTTCATCGGTAAATCCTCGAGGTTGGGGGAGACTAAGCGCGCCGCGAGCGGTGCGTGCGGTCGGCCGAGCGATCCATTGTGCGTGCGGCGGGTTCGCTTGGCAACGCGGTAGGGTAAGACCGTACAGTTTCGGCTTGGTTTCATCCCGGTTGTCGGGTGTTGGTGGTCGGTCCTGGAAAAACCACAGGAACCGGCTCTCACCGGCACCCGCAACCAGCGACCGGCAACGGGCTCGCATGACTGAAGACATGGGCCCTGCGATACCGCTTGACAGGTGCGCTTTTGGTGTTATAGTTAACTACAACACTACTTAACACGGTCACCCAAGGAGACCGCCATGAACGCCAGCAAGCCGTTGACCTTCGCCGCTTCATTGTTGATCGCCAGCGCTGGAGTCGCCGGCATCCGCGCCTACGCGAATGCCTCGGCCCAGCGGGTGGTGCCCGCCGCCGTCGGCGCGGCGGCGCAGCCGATCCAGACCCTGCCCGCCATCGAGGTGCGCCCGACCGCCGCCGACTATGAGCGTGCGTTCGGCCCCACCTCCGCAGGTGGATCGAAAGGACTGGACTCCGCTTCCTTGGAGGGCGGCGGCATTGACATGCCCTACTATTCATTCGCCAAGCCCGCCGTGGGCGTCCGCTGAAAGCACGGCCGCGTCCTGGATGATGCACCGCGCCCGAACCCGTTCAATCCCGCCTACGGCAGGGACGAGGACACATAGATGAGCATCACCTGGAACGACAACGTGCCGATCTATCGCCAGCTGCGCGCCCGCGTGGTGGCGATGATCCTGGACGGCGCGCTCAACGAGGGCGATCCCCTGCCATCGGTGCGCCAGGTCGCGGCCGAATACCAGATCAATCCGCTGACCGTCTCCAAGGCCTACCAGGAATTGGTGGACGAGCAACTGGTCGAAAAACGCCGCGGCCTGGGGATGTTCGTCACCCAGGGCTCGCGCGAGCTGCTGCTGAAATCCGAGCGCGAGCGCTTCCTCCGCGAGGAATGGCCGCCGCTGCATGCGCGCATCAAGCGCATGGGGCTGGATCTCGAAAGACTGATGGCACAAACGGAAAGGAAGCAGCGATGAGAGCGCGATACATGGATTCATCGCGGTCGAAGACGGCAGACGTGGCGCGGCCTGGCCGCGACCGTTTGCGGGCAAACCGCGGCAGGATGCCCGGTTTTGCGAATCAAACAGTGAGGGAATCCTGATGAGCGCGACCACCCAAGCCGTGGCCGAACACGACGACATGGGCGCCTCGGGCACCACGGTGATCCGCGCCGCGGGCCTGAGCAAGCGCTATGGCAAGACCGTCGCGCTCGACCACACCCGCTTCGACGTGCACGCCGGCCGCATCGTCGGCCTGATCGGCCCCAACGGCGCCGGCAAGACCACTGCGCTGAAGGCGATCCTCGGCCTCACCGATTTCGAAGGCGAGCTCTCCGTGCTCGGGCTCGACCCGCGCAAGGAACGGCCCGCGCTGATGCGGCAGGTCTGCTTCATCGCCGACGTCGCCACGCTGCCGCGCTGGATCACGGTCAGCCAGGCGATCGATTTCGTCGCCGGCATCCATCCGCGCTTCGACCGCGCAAAATGCATGCGCTTCCTCGCGCGCACCAAGCTGCAACCGAATCAGCGCGTGCGGCAGATGTCCAAGGGCATGATCGTGCAGCTTCACCTCGCCATCGTGATGGCGATCGACGCGCGCCTGCTGGTCCTGGACGAACCCACGCTCGGCCTCGACATCCTGTATCGCAAGCAGTTCTACCAGAGCCTGCTGGAAGACTACTTCGACGAGAACAAGACGATCCTGGTCACCACGCACCAGGTCGAGGAGATCGAACACATCCTCACCGACCTGATGTTCATCCGCGACGGCAAGATAGTGCTGGACACACCGATGGACGCGCTCGGCGAGCGCTTCGCCGAAGTGATGGTGAGCGCCGACCAGGTCGATGCCGCGCGAGCGCTCAAGCCGATTGATGAACGCCAGGTGTTCGGCAAGAGCATCTTCCTGTTCGACGGCGTACCGGCTGCACAACTGGCGCAACTGGGCGAAGTGCGGCGACCCTCGGTCGCGGACCTCTTCGTCGCCACCATGAAAGGTACCTACGCATGAATCCCATGACGACATTCGGCTGGCTGGTGAAGCGCGAATACTGGGAGTCGCGACGCGGCTTCCTGTGGGCGCCGTTCTGGGCCGCGGCCGTGCTGCTGATCCTCACCCTGCTGGGCATGATCGCGGGCGAAGTCTGGAGCGCGCGCATGCACGGCGGCGATCACGTGCAGATGGGCATTTCGCTGGACCGGATCCTGCAAAGCGCAGCTTCGCACGACACCACCGATCTGGTCGTGGGCCTGAACTACACCATGTCGGCGTTCGCCGTCCTGGTCGGCATCGTGCTCAGTTTCGTGATCTTTTTCTATCTGCTGGGCGCGCTCTACGACGACCGCAAGGACCGCAGCATCCTGTTCTGGAAATCGCTGCCGCTGTCGGATACCGGCACGGTGTTGTCAAAGGTGACCTCGGCGATCTTCGTCGCGCCGCTGATTGCGGCCGTGGTGGTGCTCGCCGGCTACATCGGACTGCAAATGCTGATCAGCTTGTGGCTGCTCGGCCACGGCGCCAACCCGATCCCGCTGCTCTGGCTGCATACCGACCCGTTCGCGCTCTGGTTCCGGATGCTGGTCTCGATTCCGGTCAGTGCGCTCTGGGCGCTGCCGACGGTCGGTTGGCTGTTGTTGTGGTCCGCAGCCGTGCGCAGCAAACCGTTCCTGTGGGCGATCATCGTGCCGCTGATCGTCGGAGTGCTGAACCTGTGGATCGGCCTGCTCGACCTTCCGCACATCCGCGAATCGTTCTACTGGCGTGACCTGTTCGGGCGCGCGCTGTTCAGCGTGATTCCCGGCAGCTGGGTCTCGCCGCAAGTCGGTGGCGCCGGGTTCTCCGTCCATCACGGCGAATGGGTGACCCAGGGCCTGCTCAGCTACGAAGCGATGGGGCGCGCGCTGGTTTCGCCGGAAATGTGGATCGGCGCGGCGGTGGGCGTTGCCTTGATCGCAGCCGCCATCTGGTTCCGCCGCTGGCGCGACGAGGCCTGAGGAAAAACGACATGTTCCCATTGCGAGCGGTGGGTTTGACCTTGTGTCTCGGGCTGTTGGCGGCGTGCAGTCCGGATCGCGGTGATTCCCGCGATACCAGCGCGTTCCAGCATCTTTCCATCGAGGACAACGGCGACGTCCTCGCCTACGCCCACGACGGGAACAATGCGCGCATCAGCGCTGCGGGCGAACTCGACATCGCCGGAAAGCCTGTTTCGGTCAACCCCGCACAGCGCCAGCTGCTGAAGGGTTATCACGCCGATGCACTGAAGCTGCAGAAGGATGGAATCGCCACCGGCGCAGCCGGCCTGAGCACCGGCATCCATGCGCTGGGTGCGGTCGCCACGGGGCTGGCCAGCGGGAATCCCGACTCCATTGACGCAAAGGTGAATGCCAGGGCGGACAAGGTCGAGGCGCTCGCGCGCACTGTTTGCGCGGACCTTGCCCGGTTGTATGCCGATCAAGGGGAGCTCGCCGCTGCGGTTCCCGCGTTCGCGCCCTACGCAACAATCAAGTCGCACGAAGTATCTGATTGCCACACCGATTGAATTCGCGCGCTCTGCAAGCCACGAAAACCGAGTCTTTCGAGGGAAAATTCATGAAAGCGAAACTCTTGCTGCTTCCGCTGCTGCTCGCGCCTGCGTTGGCCGCTTGCTCCGGTTCGGATTCGTTCGACGCGCACATCAACGGCAGCCTGCATATCAACTTCGACGACGGCGCGCTGGTGGTGAAAGCACCGGGGCATCCGGATGCGCGCATCGCCGGCAACGGCGATTTCCGCGTCGGCGACAATGCGGTGGCGCTTACGCCCGCGCAACGCGACCTCATGAAAAAATTCTACGGAGAAGCGACCAGCGTGCGCGATGACGGCATCACTACCGGCAAGGCCGGTGCGGCGCTGGGTGTGCATGCGCTCGGCGCTGCGTTCGAGGGGCTGCTTTCAGGCGGCTCGGACAAGACCGATCACGAAATGGAAACGCGCAGCAAGGTCGTGGAAACCGCTGCGCTGCATCTGTGCGGCGATCTCCGGCAATTGAAGGCGACCCAGGCGGAACTCGGCACGCAGCTGCCGGCGTTCCGCCCTTACGCCGTGTTCCGTGGCGAGATCCACTGCGACAAACACGAAGTCGCCAGCGCGGACGAGTGATCGAAACCTGCGGGCGAGAGGGAGCGCGGCGCGATTCGCACGCAGAGCGGCGGGATGCGCCGCTTCGCGGTCACTCCCGCCCTACTCTCAATGCAGGCTGTTGCCCGTCACCCGGTAAACGTTCGCGTCCACTTTCTGCAAGCCACTCTGGCCCAGATCAATCGAGCCGTCCAGCCAGTAGCGCGCCATGCTGTTGCCCTCGCGGCGCGCCACGATGATCGCACCGCCGTCCACCAGCAGACGGTCTTCGGGCTGCAGGCGCGCCGCCGCAAGATCCCCCGTGATCGGCTGGCCGTTGTTGTACTGCTGTTCCAACCGCGCGCGCGCAGCCGAACCCGTGGCCGGGATCTTCGATTCAACCACGTGCGGTCCGTTCGCGGCACTGCGATGTGCGGCCGGCGCTTTCGTGTCAATGGGGCCGGTGACCTGGTAATGGCCTTCACCCTGCGGCATGAACTGCACGCGTTGCAGATCCACCGGGCCTTGCAGCCAATACAGATCGCGATGCAGTCCTTCCATGCGTACCGCCGCCAGGGTGGCGCCGTTGGCGTACACCTGATCACCCGACCGCAATTGTGATTCGGTCAGCGAGCCCATCGCCGGGCGACCCTCATTCAGGGAAGCGAGCATCTGCTGACGTGCGTCGTCGTTGCCCCCCTGCGCTTCCTGAATCATGGGCTTGGTGCCAGTCGAATTGATGGCCGCAGTCGGGATCGGCACCACCGCCGGCTGATGCGACACCTGCGGCACCGCGACAATATTGCTGGCCGTTTCCGGTGGAGGCGGTGGCGACGCGCCGGCCGGAGCCTGTTGAGCCGGCGCCTGCATCACCATCGGTGTCGCCATGTGCGGCGCTTCCACCGGTTTTGGCGCCGGCGCAATCGCAATCTCGGGCGCGGCCTTTGTTTCCGGTTCGGATGCGGCCCTGACCTCCGGTTTCGGTTCGGTTTCCGCGACCTTGGCCGTTGCTCCGGGTTCCACCTTCGCCGCGACTTTCGGTTCGGGTTTCGCCTCCGGTCTCGCAACCGGCCTGGCTGCCGGCTTCACCACGGCTTCCGCCGGTGCGGCGGCCTCGGTACGCACCAGCACGTTTTCGTAGAAGCCGTTGGAAAAGCGGACCACAACCGGCTTGCCGTGCGCGCCGGCGCGGATTTTTGCCGCGGCTTTATCCTGCCAGTAGGTCGGCGCCGTGACCACCACCGTCTGCCCATTTGCAGCGGCCTTGCTGCCGATCGCGGCCAACTGCGCGTCGGCCTTGCCGTGCGTGAAATCGGCGCCGCTGATCGCGGCATCCTGCGCCAGCGCGGCGCCCGCAACGAACAGCGCCGTCCACAATGCATGCTTCAGGAACTTGTGTTTCATGATCCTCTTACCCCACCAATGAATCATCATGCGCAGCATCGCGCACGAATGGATGCGCGGCAGTGCCGCAAGTCATTCGTCCCTGAAATTTTCTTCCGATCCATGCTCATCCACTCGGGAACCGACTCCACGAATGGATCTTCGCAACAGTTCCTCAGCCGCCGCCGCCCGCTTCACCATGGATACCGCCCTTGGTGAGCGCAACCGGATCCAGCAGTTTTTGCAATTGCTGTTTCGACAGCCCGGTGGTCTCCAGCGCGACATCCAGAATCGGCCGCTTCTGCTTGTAGGCCTGCTTGGCGGTGGCCGCGCCCTTCTCGTAACCGATCACCGGATTGAGAGCGGTAACCAGAATCGGATTGAGCGCCAGCGCTTCCTTCACGCGCGCGCTGTTGACCTTGAAACCGGCGATCGCCTTGTCTGCCAGCAAACGCGACGCATTCGCCAGAATGGAAATGGACTGCAGCAGGTTGTACGCGATCACCGGCAGCATCACGTTCAACTGGAAGTTGCCGCTCAGGCCGCCGACGGTGATCGTGGCGTCGTTGCCGATGACCTGCGCGCACACCATCGTCATCGCTTCCGGGATCACCGGATTGACCTTCCCAGGCATGATCGAGGAACCCGGCTGCAGCGCCGGCAATTCGATCTCGCCCAGACCCGCGAGCGGGCCGGAATTCATCCAGCGCAGGTCATTGCTGATCTTCATCAGCGCGCAGGCCAGCGCCTTCAATTGACCCGAAAGTTCCACCGCCGCGTCCTGCGCGGACATGCCTTCGAAGAAATTGTCCAGCGGCGCGAACTTCACGCCGGTGGCCTTGGACAATTCCGCGCAAATCGCGCGCGCGAATTTCGGATCGGCATTGATGCCGGTGCCCACCGCGGTGCCGCCCTGCGGCAGGCGGCGCACACGCTTCAGCGCATCCTCGATGCGCTCCATCGCGGAACCGAGCTGCGCCGACCAGCCGGAGATTTCCTGGCCGAACGTCACCGGCATCGCGTCCATCAGATGCGTGCGGCCGGTCTTGGCAACGTTGCGCAACTCGCGCGCACGCTTGTCCAGGGTCTTGCGCAGATGCTTCAGCGCCGGCAACAGCTGTTCATGCGCCGCGAGCGCCGCGCTCACGTTGATCGCGGTCGGGATCACGTCATTGGAACTCTGTCCGTAATTGACGTGATCGTTGGGATGGATCCTGATCTTCGACGCGGCGGTCGCGACATGCGCGATCACCTCGTTCGCATTCATGTTGCTCGAGGTGCCCGAACCGGTCTGGAAGATGTCGATCGGAAATTGCGCATCCAGCTCGCCCGCGATCACGCGCTGCGCGGCCTTGCCGATCGCCTGCGCCTGTTTCGGCTTCAGGTGGCCGAGCTTGAGATTCGCCGCCGCGGCGGAAGCCTTGATCAGACCGAGCGCGCGGATGAATTCGCGCGGCAAGGGCAGCCCTGAAATCGGGAAGTTCTCGACCGCGCGCTGGGTCTGCGCGCCCCACAGTGCATCGGCGGGGACTTTCAACTCACCCATGCTGTCACGCTCGGTGCGGAAGTTCGGCATTGCTCGGGTTCCATCGAAGAGACAGCCGGACATTATAGCTGCCCAACGCCGCTACAATGACACGCCATTCCCGAACCGTTCGCCCCGGGCGTCGCGACTGAAGCCGCGGAGCCGAAGGGTGGAGGGTGCGTTTCGACTCCGCTCGCTGCGCGAGCTACGCTCAACGCGAACGGTCGCCTCTACACAACCCAGTCATTGCCGAGCCTCGCATGCCTCTCGACTCCCTCACCGCCCTCTCGCCGCTGGACGGCCGTTACGCCGCCAAGGCCGACGCACTGCGCCCGATCTTCAGCGAATACGGCCTGATCAAGCGGCGTGTGCAGGTGGAGATCGAGTGGCTGCTGGCGCTGGCCGCGCATCCGGATGTCAATGAACTGCCGCCGTTCTCCCCGCCCACGCAGGACGCGTTGAAGAAGATCGCCGAGTCGTTTTCGGTCGAAGACGCCGCGCGCATCAAACAGATCGAGGCGACCACCAATCACGACGTCAAGGCGGTCGAATACTTCATCAAGGAACGCATTGGCGACCAGCCGGAAGTCGCGCAGGCGAAGGAATTCGTGCATTTCGCCTGCACCAGCGAGGACATCAACAATCTTTCCTACGCGCTGATGCTGCGCGACGCGCGCGATGCGGTGCTGCTGCCGGCGCTGGACAAGCTCATTGCGAAATTGCGCGAACTCAGCGTTGCGAACGCCGCGCTGCCGATGCTTTCGCGCACGCACGGCCAGACCGCCTCGCCGACCACGCTCGGCAAGGAACTGGCCAACGTGGTGGCGCGTCTGCAGCGCCAGCGTGCGCAACTCGTGGCCATCGAGATTCCCGGCAAGATCAACGGCGCGGTCGGCAACTTCAACGCGCACGTGATCGCGTATCCGGAAATCAACTGGCGCGCGCTGTCGCGACAGTTCGTCGAATCGCTCGGTTTGCAGTGGAACCCATACACCACCCAGATCGAACCGCACGACGGCATCGCCGAAATCTGCGACTGTGCGCGCCGTATCAACACCATCCTGATCGACCTCGCGCGCGACGTATGGGGCTACATCTCGCTCGGCTATTTTCGCCAGCAGTTGAAGGCGGGCGAGGTGGGCTCTTCGACCATGCCGCACAAGGTGAACCCGATCGACTTCGAAAACGCCGAAGGCAATTTCGGCGTGGCGAACGCGCTGTTCGGGCATTTCAGCGAGAAGCTGCCGATCAGCCGCTGGCAGCGCGACCTGACCGATTCCACCGTGCTGCGCGCGCTCGGCACCGCGTTCGGACACACGCTGGTTGCCTTCGACGCACTGCAACGCGGCTTGCACAAATTGCAAGTAAACGAAGCCCGGCTCGCCGCCGATCTGGATGCAAGCTGGGAGGTGCTGGCCGAGGCGATCCAGACCGTGATGCGCCGGCACGGCCTGCCCGAACCGTACGAACAACTGAAGGCGCTGACGCGCGGCAAGGGCATCACCCGTGAATCGCTGCGCGCCTTCATTCTCGATCTCGATCTGCCGGACGATGCGCGACAGCGGCTGCTGGAACTCACGCCGGCCACCTACACGGGCCTGGCCACCGGGCTGGCTCGCGACATCTGACAGCGACGCGCCATGGCGACGCCCCCACCCGCTCCGCAACTCACGCACGCCGACATTCAACGCCGCCTGGCGATCCGCCAGGTTCTGATCTTCGGCGGTATCGTCGCGGCGATCTGTACCGTGAATGTGTTTACCGCGCTGGCCGATCACGCGCGCGAGGGCGATCCCCTGCAATGGTGGGAACCGGTGCTGTGGGAATACTCCAGCGCGGTGCTGGTCTGGGCGTTGATCCCCGCGATTGCCTGGCTGTACCGGCGCGCGCCCATTACCGCGAACACCTGGCACCGGGCGGTGCCGCTGCATCTGGCCGCGACGCCCGTGTATTCGCTGATCCACGTCGGCGGCATGGTGCTGCTGCGCAAGCTCGGCTACGGCTTGCTCGGTGGCCACTACCGCTTCGGGCCCTGGCTCAGCGACTGGATCTATGAATATCGCAAGGATCTGGTCACCTACGTGCTGATCCTCGCCGGCCTGCAGGCTTTCCGCACCTACCGGTTGTGGCTGGAGAGCCAGAGCGCGCCGGCGGAAGCACCGCCCGCCTCCACGGAACCGGCCGCATCGGGGGCCGCGCCGCTGGAACGGCTGGTGGTGAAGAAGCTCAACCGCGAATTCATCCTCAACGCCGCCGACATCGATCGCATCGAGGCCGACGGCAATTACGTCACCATCCACGCGCAGGGAAGCACCTGGCCGCTGCGCGAATCGCTGTCCGCACTGGAACGCAAGCTGGATGCGAAGCGTTTCGCCCGCGTGCACCGCGGACACATCGTGAACCTGGATCGCATCCGCGAGATCCAGCCGTGGGACAGCGGCGATTACCGCATCGTGCTCAACGACGGCAGCCACGTGAACTTCAGCCGCCGCTACCGCAGCCGCCTGCCGCAACTCTTCAATTGATTGGTCGCAACCACGGCGCCGCTCGTCACCGGATCGCGCCGTTCGTCCCACATCGGCTTGCGGTGATGCGTGACGCCGCCTAGCGTGCGCGCATTCCTGATCGGGAGCCGCACGATGCGCACGCCGTTTCGCCACTGGATGATCGCCGGACTTGCCACCCTGCTGGCCGGCTGCGGCGGCCATGTCGCACCGCCGCCCGCGGCGGATGCCGGCTGGGCGCATTACGGCGGCGACGCCGGCGGTTCGCGCTACTCGACCGCCGCGCAGATCACGCCGCAGAACGTGGATCACCTCAAGGTCGCCTGGACGTTCCGCACCGGCGAGCACGGCGCGGGCTTCCCGGGCGACGAATGGGTTTCGCACATGACCGCGGAAGCCACGCCGGTCCTCTACGACGGCGCGCTGTATTTCACCACCAGCACCACGAATGTCGTGGCGGTGGATGCTGCGACCGGCAAGCTGCGCTGGCGCCATGATTCACACGTGCCGAAGCTCTGGTACTCGGATGCGGCCTCGCGCGGCGTCACGCTGTGGGTGGACGAGCAGTTACCCGCCGCCGCGCCCTGCCACGCGCGCATCTTCGCGCCCACGCTGGACAGCCGGCTGCTGGCACTGGATGCGAAGACCGGCAAGCTTTGCCAGGACTTCGCCGACCACGGCGTGCTGGAACTCGCGCAAGGCATTCATTCCACCTACAAACCTGGCGACAAATTCCGCAACTACCTGGTCACCTCGCCGCCGGTGATCCTGGATGGCAAGGTGATCATGGGCTCATCCGTGGGCGACAACCGCGGCGTGGAACTGGAGCATGGCACCGTGCGCGCCTATGACGCGCGTAGCGGAAAATTCCTCTGGGGCTGGGATCCGATTCCGCGCGACCCGTCCAATCCGGTGTACGCACAATGGAACGCGCACGCGGCGCAGGTGACCGGCGCAGCGAATGCCTGGGCACCGCTGTCGGTGGATCCGCAGCGGCACCTCGTGTTCGTGCCGACCGGTTCGGCCAGCCCGGATTTCTTCGGCGGCGAGCGTCCGGGCGACAACCGCTGGGCGAATTCCGTCGTCGCGCTGGATGGCGACACCGGCAAGCTGGCGTGGGGCTTCCAGCTCGTGCACCACGACCTGTGGGATTACGACAGCGCCGCGCAGCCGTCACTGGTCACGTTGCAACACGACGGCCGAACGATTCCCGCAGTGATCCAGCCGACCAAGACCGGCATGCTGTTCACCTTCGATCGCGAGACCGGCAAGCCGGTATTTCCGATCGTGGAGAAACCCGTTCCGCAGGACGGCGTGCCGGGCGAAGTGCCGTCGAAGACGCAGCCGTTCCCGCTCGCGCCCGCGCCGCTGGTGCGGCAAGGCCCGGTGACCAAGGATGACCTCGCCCACATCTCGTTCGGCTGTCACCTGGAACGTTACAAATCCGAAGGCATCTTCACGCCGCCGAGCCTGCGGGGGACGATCGAGCAACCCGGCTACGCCGGCGGCGTGGAATGGGGCGGGCTGGCGTTCGATCCGCAACGGCAGATCGCAGTAGTCAACACCAACGACCTGCCGATGCTGGTCGCGCTGGTGCCGCGCAACGAACTGGAGTCGCAATCGGACTCGCCCGAATACAAGGACTGGGATTTTTCGCGCATGCGCGGCACGCCCTATGCCATGCGCCGCAAGGCATTCATGTCGTCGCTTGGCACGCCCTGCGTCAAGCCGCCGTGGGGCGAACTGACGGCCGTGGACATGCGCACAGGCACGCGGCTCTGGCAGGTTTCCCTCGGGAATGCGGTGCTCAATCACTGGAACGCCGGCGTGCCGGGCATGGGCGGGCCGATCGTCACCGCGTCGGGCGTGGTGTTCGTGGCCGCGACGGTGGATGACGACATCCGCGCCTTCGACATCCGCAACGGCAAGCTGCTGTGGCAATACAAGTTGCCGGCCGGCGGCCAGGCCACGCCGATGACCTACGCAATCAATGGGAAACAGTATCTGGTGATCGTGGCCGGCGGACACGGGCCGCTCAACACCAGGCGCGGCGACTACGTCATCGCCTTCGCCTTGCCGCAGTGATGACTGCGAGCCGGCGCGGAGGAAGCTCCGCGCTGGCTACAATTGGGCATGAGCAAAGTCGCGCGCAAAGACATCCCCATTGAAGTCCACGCCAGCGCACGCCAGCCGCTCGGCATGCCGGCTTCGCGTTTCCTGCGCGATTACTGGCAGAAACGTCCACTGCTGATCCGCCATGCGTTTCCGGATTTCGTTCCGCCATTGATGCCCGACGATCTCGCGGGGCTCGCGTGCGAGGAACTGGCGCTGTCGCGGATCGTGTTGCGCGACGTGAGGCGGAACAAATGGAATTTGCGAACCGGCCCCTTCGCCGAATCCGATTTCGCGAACCTGACCGAGTCGCACTGGACGCTGCTGGTGCAGGACGTGGACAAGTGGGACGCGGATGTCGCCGCCCTGCTCGACCATTTCACTTTCCTGCCGAGCTGGCGCATCGACGACGTGATGGTGAGCTACGCGACGGACGGCGGCGGCGTGGGCGCGCACCTGGACCAGTACGACGTGTTCCTGCTGCAGGGGCTGGGGCAACGGCACTGGAGCATCAGCACCGATCGGCGCGCACCGCATGATTTTCGCACCGACACCGAATTGAAATTGCTGAAGCGCTTCCAGCCGACCCACGCGTGGACGCTCGATCCCGGTGACATGCTCTACCTGCCGCCCGGCATCCCGCACGACGGCGTCGGCATCGGCGAGTGCATGACCTTTTCGGTCGGCATGCGCGCACCGGCGAGTTCGGAACTGCTGGTCGAGTTCGCCGAACAGGTCGCCGCCGCCCTGCCCGAATCACAACGCTATGCCGATCCCGACCTGCGCGTGACCGCCGGGCCGGGCGAGATCGACGCGGCCGCACTGAAACGTGCGCGCGCGGCGCTCGGCGCGTGCGCGCAGGCCATGGACGGGGGAGCCTTCGCGGATTTCTTCGGCCGCTTCATCACCTCCTGGCGCAGTGCCCAGAACGTCGCGCCGCCGCCTCGGGCTCCCGGCGCGAAGGCGCTGGATGGAAAACTGGAAGGCAGCACGTTCCTGCGCAACCCCTGGAGCCGTTTCGCCTGGCGGCGGACCTCGCGCGGAGCGGTCCTTTACGCTGGCGGCGAAGCCCGCGCCTGTCCGCCGGCGTGGGCGCGCGCGCTGTGCGGCTCGCGTGCCCTTTCCGGCGCGGAGCTGGCGACATTGCCGCAACGCGCGGCGGGTGTTGCCCTGCTGGCCTCGCTCGTGCAAGCGGGCCATGTGGCGGTGCGGCGGCGCTGAAAACGCGTCACAATCCGTTGCACGAGTGCAGCCCGGCTGCCGACCGCCAGAAAATCGCGTGGCAGAGATTTCCGTGATCCAGGACGACTTCACCGTAGAAACTTCCGACTGGTCGAACGAACGCGACCGCGCCGCGTTGTGCGCCGTGCGCGAAGAAGTGTTCGTGCGCGAACAGGGCGTGCCACCGGAAATGGAACTGGACGACGACGATCCGCGCAGCGTCCACGTGATGGCACGTGCGCTGGACGGGACAGTGGTCGCGGCCGGGCGCCTGACGCCCTCCGGCCAGATCGGCCGCATGGCGGTGCTCAAGGACTGGCGCGAGCGCGGCGTGGGCAGTGCCTTGTTGCAGCTGCTGCTGGAGCAGGCGCGCACGCGCGGCATGCCGGAAGTGCGATTGCACGCGCAGGCGGCCGCGACCGATTTCTATGTCAAGCACGGTTTCGAAATCGCCGGCGAAGAATTCATGGAAGCCGGCATCGCGCACCGGCCGATGCGCGTGGCGATCGCGGCCTTCGCCGGACCGCCGCGTCCGCCGCCGCTGCCGCGGCCCGAATCGAAGGTGTTGAGCGTGCAGACCCGCGAGCAGCTGATCGAGGCGACGCTCGCGGTGCTCAGCGGCGTGCGCCATGAATTGCGTATCCTGGTGCGCGAGCTGGATCCGATGTTGCTGGACGATTCGGCGTGCCTCGTCGAACTTCGGCGCATCGCGATCTCCGGGCGCGGCGCCTGCATCCGCGTGCTGGCGCAGGACATCAGCCGCGCCCAGCACGCGGGCAATCGCATGCTGGACCTGGCGCAGCGGCTGCCCTCGGTGATCCAGTTTCGCCGGCCGGTCGAGAACGTGGATTGCGACTACCCTTCCGCGTTCATGTGCACCGATGCCGGCGCCTACCTGTTCCGCCCGGTCGCACAGCGCATGGAGTCAGTCGGCTCGACCTGCGCGCCGGGGCGTGCGGCGCAATTGCAGGCGCTGTTCGACCAGGTCTGGGAACGCTCGGAATCCATGAGCGAGCTGCGCCCGCTGAAAATTTGAGCACACTGCGCCGGACCACGCGTCCGCACCGGCTCAATGCGAGCTGACCGGCGGGCATTGAATTGCCGCAGCGCAGCACCAACTCGGTATAACTAGCTATAATTCGCGACTGGCTCGCGGCCGGCGGGCGAACGTGAGCCGCGATCCATGACAGGTGATGGCGTGAGCGACAGCGACAATCAGTTGCAGGCTTTGTCTCCGCGACAATTCTTCGAGTCTTCCCAGCTCGGTGGCGGCAACGCCGCCTATGTCGAGCAGCTTTACGAAGACTGGCTGCGTGACGCGCAGTCTGTGCCGCGGCCGTGGCGCGCGTACTTCGACGGCTTCAGGGGCCGCAACGACGTGCCGCACTCGGATGCGATCGCGCGCATCGAGCGCGCGCAGAAGTTGAACGGCCACGCGCGAGTCATTCCCGTGGACGAAGCGCACGCGCGCAAGCAGGCCGGCGTGCTGCGGCTGCTGACCGCATTCCGCTCGCGCGGGCACCTCGCCGCGGATCTCGATCCGCTGGCGATCGCGCCGAAGATGCCGGCGCCGGACCTGGACTTGCCCTTCCACGGCCTGGCGGAATCCGATCTCGACACCCTTTTCGACTGCGGCACCTTCGCCGGCGGCGGCCAGCGCATGAAGCTGCGCGAGTTGCGCGACCGCCTGCGCGCGACGTATGCGCGCACCATCGGCGCGGAGTTCATGCACATCAGCGACGTCGAGCAACGCCGCTGGATCTACTCGCGCCTGGAAAAGATGAGCGGCGATCCCGGCCTCTCCGCCGACGATCGCAGGCGCGTGCTGCACAAGCTGACCGCCGCGGAAGGCCTGGAACGCTACCTGCACACCCAGTACGTCGGCCAGAAGCGCTTCTCGCTGGAAGGCGGTGACTCGCTGATCCCGTTGCTGGACGACCTGGTGCGCCGTGCGGCCAGCCAGGGCGTGCGCGAGCTGGTGATCGGCATGGCCCATCGCGGGCGCCTGAACGTGCTGGTCAACACGCTCGGCAAGCCGCCGCAGAAATTGTTCGAGGAATTCGAGGGCAAGTTCGACCATCCGGACGATCCGGCGCACTCGGGCGACGTGAAGTACCACATGGGCTTCTCCGCCGACATCGCAACGCCCGCGGCCAACGTGCACCTCGCGCTCGCGTTCAACCCTTCGCACCTGGAAATCGTCAACCCGGTGGTGGCCGGTTCCGTGCGTGCGCGCCAGACCCGCGTGCACGACGGCTCGCACGGCTGCGCGCTGCCGATCCTGATCCACGGCGACGCCGCGCTTTCGGGCCAGGGCGTCAACATGGAATTGTTCAACATGTCGCAGACGCGCGGCTTTCGCGTCGGCGGCACCGTGCACATCGTGGTCAACAACCAGATCGGTTTCACCACGCCGGCGTACGAGGGTCGCAGCACGCTGTACTGCACCGACGTCGCCAAGATGGTCAACGCGCCGGTGCTGCACGTGAATGGCGACGATCCGGAAGCGGTGCTCCAGTGCGCGCGGCTCGCGTTCGATTTCCGACAGGCGTTCCACAAGGACGTGGTGATCGACCTGGTCTGCTATCGCCGCCACGGCCACAACGAAGCCGACGAGCCCGCCGCAACGCAGCCGGTGATGTACGCGAAGATCAAGCAGACGCCGACCACGCGCGAGTTGTATGCCAAGCGCCTGGTGGAGGCGAAGCTGATCGGCGCCGATGACGCGCAGCAGGCGTCCGAGAGTTATCGCGAGCGGCTGGAAGCCGGCAAGCCGGTGACGGAGCTGGCCGACAAGGCCTCCAAGCCGATGGTGGACTGGACCCGCTACGCGCATGGCACCCTGGCGCAAGCGGTCGCCACCGGCGTGGATCGCAAGACGCTGGATCAGCTCGCGACGAAAATCCTCACCGCCCCGGAGGGCGTGAAACTGCAAGCGCGCGTCGCCAAGATCTATGACGACCGCCGGAAGATGGCCAGGGGCGAGCTGCCGCTGGACTGGGGCTATGCCGAGAACATGGCCTACGCCACGCTGGTGGCGCAGAACCATTCGCTGCGCCTGGTCGGCCAGGACGCCGGCCGCGGCACCTTCTTCCACCGCCACGCCGAATTGCACGACACCGCCAGCGGCAACGTCTACACGCCGCTGCAACACGTGCGCGAAGGTGTCACCGTGGAAGTGATCGATTCGCTGCTGTCGGAAGAAGCTGTGATGGCGTTCGAATACGGTTATGCGACCGCCGATCCCGACACGCTGGTGCTGTGGGAAGCGCAGTTCGGCGATTTCGCCAACGGCGCGCAGGTGGTGGTGGACCAGTTCCTCTCCTCCGGCGAAGCCAAGTGGGGCCGCCTGTGCGGGCTGGTGCTGCTGCTGCCGCACGGCTACGAAGGCCAGGGGCCGGAACATTCCTCCGCACGCCTGGAGCGTTACCTGCAGCTGTGCGCGCTCGACAACATGCAGGTGTGCGTGCCGACCACGCCAGCGCAAATGTTCCACATGCTGCGCCGGCAGATGCTGCGCGATGCACGCAAGCCGCTGGTGGTGATGACGCCGAAATCGCTGCTGCGCCACAAGTTGGCGACCTCCTCGCTGGACGACCTCGCCAATGGCACCTTCCAGCTGGTGATCCCCGACTCGCGCATCGCCGATGCGAAGAAAGTCAAGCGCGTGGTGCTGTGCTCTGGCAAGGTCTATTACGACCTGTTCGAGGCGGCGGAAAAGGGCAAGCTCAACGATGTCGCCTTGATCCGCGTCGAACAGTTGTATCCGTTCCCGCGCCAGGAAGTAAGCGAGCAGCTCGCGCGCTATCCGAAAGCACGCGAAGTGATCTGGTGCCAGGAGGAACCGATGAACCAGGGTGCGTGGTTCCAGATCCGCCACCACCTGCAAGCCAGCATCGGCGCCGAACACAGCCTGCATTACGCCGGCCGCGTGCGTTCGCCGGCGCCGGCGGCCGGACACTACAACACCCACGTCGCCGAACAGAATGCGCTCGTCACCCAAGCGCTGGGCGGGAAGGTGGGCGACGACCACGCGTTGGAATAACAACACTCGTTACGCCACTCTGACCAATTTGACGACCAGAGCGGTTTGCAAAGCGTAGCGAGCGAAGGCAGGTTGCGCGTCGCCGGAGTGCAGGAACCGGAGTGTACACGTCAGTACACGAGGATTCCGAGCGCCGCCGGCGCGCAGGATGCCGAGCGCAGTAGCTTTGCAACCGCTCGATAAGGATTGCCCATGTCTATCGAAGTGAAGGTCCCGGTCCTGCCCGAATCGGTCAGCGACGCCACCATCGCCAGCTGGCACAAGAACCCGGGCGACGCGGTCAAGCGCGACGAGAACCTGGTGGACCTGGAGACCGACAAGGTGGTGCTGGAAGTGCCCGCGCCCGCCGATGGCGTGCTGAAGGAAATCCGCGCAAGCCAAGGCGCCACCGTCGGCAGCCAGGACGTGATCGCTGTGATCGAGGAAGGCGCGGTGGCGCAAGCCGCGCCGGCCGCCGCTGCGAAGAAGGAGGCGCCTGCGCCGCAGAAGCAGGAATCGAAGCCCGCCGCACCGGCCAAGGCCACTCCGGCCCCGAGCGCCGCGGTGGAATCGCTCTCCCCCGCCGGCCGCCGCGTCGCGACCGAAGAGCGGATCGATCCTTCGCAGGTGCAGGGCACCGGGCGTGACGGCCGCGTCACCAAGGAAGACCTGGTGAATTACGGGAAAGGCGCGCCGGCGCCTGCAGCGCGTGCAACCGAAACCCGCGCGCCCGCCCCGGTCGGCCCCCGCGCCGAAGAGCGCGTACCGATGACGCGCATGCGCGCGCGCATCGCCGAGCGGCTGATGCAGTCCAAGAATTCGATCGCGATGCTGACTTCGTTCAATGAAGTCAATCTCGCGAAAGTGGTCGCGATGCGCAAGCAGTTGGGCGAGCAGTTCGAGAAGGCGCATGGCGTCAAGCTCGGCTACATGAGCTTCTTCGTGCGCGCAGTCTGCGAAGCGCTGAAGCGCTACCCGGTGGTCAATGCCTCGGTCGACGGCAACGACATCATCTATCACGGCTACCAGGACATCTCGGTGGCGGTGTCCACCAACCGCGGCCTGGTCACGCCGGTGCTGCGCGATGCGCAATCAATGGGCTTCGCCGAAATCGAAAAGACCATCGGCGACTTCGCCAGGCGCGCGCGCGAAGGCGGCCTGACGCTGGAAGAACTCCAGGGCGGGACCTTCACCATCACCAATGGCGGCACCTTCGGCTCGCTGTTCTCCACGCCGATCGTCAACCCGCCGCAGAGCGCGATCCTCGGCATGCACACCATCAAGGAGCGTGCGGTGGTGGAAAACGGCCAGGTCGTCGCCGCGCCGATGATGTACATCGCGATCTCCTATGACCACCGCATCATCGACGGCAAGGAAGCGGTGCTGTTCCTGGTGGACATCAAGAACCAGCTCGAGAACCCGCAGCGGATGTTGCTGGGCCTCTGATCGATTGCAAGGAACCGTAATGGCTGACACCCAATTCGACCTCATCGTCATCGGCGGCGGCCCCGCCGGTTACCACGCCGCGATCCGCGCCGCGCAACTCGGCCTGAAGGTCGCGTGCATCGACGGCTTCAAGGGCAAGGACGGCAAGCAGGCGCTCGGCGGCACCTGCCTCAACGTCGGCTGCATTCCGTCCAAGGCGTTGCTGGATTCCTCGAAGCAGTTCTGGAACCTCGCGCACAACCTGCCGGTCCACGGCATCAGCGTCGAGAACGCCAAGGTGGACATGGCGACCTTCATCGGCCGCAAGGACAAGATCGTCAAGCAGTTCACCGGCGGCGTGGCCATGCTGTTCAAGGCCAACAAGATCACGCCGTTCTTCGGCATGGGCAAGCTGCTGAAGGGCAACCAGGTCGAAGTGACCGGCGCCGACGGCGGCAAGCAGACGATCTCCGCCGCCAACGTGATCATCGCCAGCGGTTCGGTGCCGATCGACCTGCCGTTCGCGAAGTTCAATGGCAAAACCATCGTCGACAACGCCGGCGCACTGGATTTCGATGCGGTCCCCAAGCGTCTCGGCGTGATCGGCGCCGGCGTGATCGGGCTGGAGCTCGGTTCGGTGTGGAAGCGGCTCGGCGCGCAGGTCACCATCCTGGAAGCGTTGCCGGATTTCCTGGGCGCAGCCGATGCCGACATCGCCAAGCTCGCCGCGCGCGAATTCAAGAAACAGGATTTGGACATCAAGCTCGGCGCCAAGGTCAGCAAGGCCGAGGTCAAAAAGAACGCGGTGGATGTCACCTACACCGACAAGGACGGCGAGCACACGATCACCGTGGACAAGCTGCTGGTCGCGGTCGGTCGCCGTGCGTACACGCAAGGGGTGCTGGGTGAAGGCACGGGCGTCCAGACCGACGAGCGCGGTCGCATCGTGGTTGACGAACACTGCTGGACCGGCGTGGATGGCGTGTGGGCGATCGGCGACTGCGTGCGCGGCCCGATGCTCGCGCACAAGGGTTTCGAGGAAGGCATGATGGTCGCCGAGCTGATCGCCGGCCGCGCGGGCCACTGTGACTACGACCTGATCCCGTGGGTGATCTACACCGAGCCGGAGATCGCCTGGGCCGGCAAGACCGAACAGCAGTGCAAGACCGAGAACATCCCCTGCAAGGTCGGCAGCTTCCCGTTCTCGGCGATCGGCCGCGCGGTGGCGATGAACGAGCCGGCGGGCATCGTCAAGATGATCGCGCACGCGGAAACCGATCGCATCCTCGGCGTGCACATGGTCGGGCCGGCCGTCTCGGAACTGATCGCCGAAGCGGTAGTGGCGATGGCATTCAAGGGTTCGTCCGAGGACCTGGCGCGCATCGTCCATGCCCACCCGACGCTGTCCGAAGCCGTGCACGAAGCCGCGCTGTCGGTGGACAAGCGGGCGATACACAAGGCGAACTGATGTAGGAGCGCGCCTGCGCGCGACCGCAGGCGCTTCTCCTCGAAACTTCCGTCGCGCACAGGTGCGCTCCTGCATGGGCCAGCCGGAAGCCGACCCCTCCCCCATCCGCAACGTCTCCGACACCGCGCTGTGGGTCGCGATCTACCGCGCGATGGAGAGCGAGCGCAGTGATCGCATCTTCAACGATCCCTACGCCCGCAAGCTGGGCGGCGAGCGCGGCGAGGCGATCGTGCGCTCGATGCCTCGCGGCGGTGCGACCGCATGGCCGATGGTGGTGCGCACCGCGGTGATGGACGAGGTCGTGCTGCGCTGCGTGCGCGAAGGCGCGGCCACCGTGCTCAACCTCGCAGCCGGGCTGGATACACGGCCTTACCGGCTCGACCTGCCGAAGTCGCTGCGCTGGTTCCACGTGGACATGCCGGAGATGATCGCGTATTTCCGCGAGCACATGGCCGACGCCACACCGCATTGCGAAGTCGAATTCGTCGCCGCCGACCTGCGCGATGCGAACGCACGGCGCGAGTTGTTCGCGCGCGCCGCCGCGCATGGCCCGGTGCTGGTGATCACCGAAGGCCTGCTGGTCTACCTCACGCCCGAACAGGTCGGAGAACTTGCGCGCGACCTGCACGACATCGCGCACGCGCGCGGGTGGCTGCTGGACATCGCCTCGCCGCGGCTGCGCAAATTCATGGAGCGCAGCCGCTGGCTTCGCAAACTCGAAGAGAGCAATGCACCGATGCAGTTCTTCCCCGAAGAAGGCACGGCGTTCTTCGAACCGTTCGGCTGGCGCGAGCAGGAGTTCCGCTCCACCTGGGACGAATCGTTCCGGCTGAGGCGCACCATGCGCGGTGCGTGGTTCTTCAGGCTGCTCTCGAAACTGCAACCGAAGACACAGGTGGAAGCGGCCCGGCGCATGTCGGGTATCGTATTGCTCGAGGCAACTTGATCCCATGGTTGCGCAGACAAGACAGCGCTCCACGCCGGCGCGCTCCTACGCAGAGCCAACGACATGAGTACAAGCGAATCCTTCCGCACCTTCCGCATCCGCAATGACGACGAGGGTTATCGCGCCGGCATCGAAATGATGCGGGCGGACGAGCTCTCGCCGGGCGAGGTGCTGGTCAAGGCCGCGTATTCATCGGTCAACTACAAGGACGCGCTGGCCGGCACCGGCGAGGGCAAGATCCTGCGCACCTTCCCGTTGAACGGCGGCATCGACGTCGCCGGGCACGTGGTCGAGTCGCGCGATCCGCAATTCAAGGAAGGTGACGCGGTGCTGTGCACCGGTTGTGGCCTGTCCGAAACGCGCGACGGCGGCTATGCCGAATACGCGCGTCTCGACGCAAAGTGGACGGTGCCGCTGCCGGACGGACTGTCGCTGCGCGAATCCATGATCCTCGGCACTGCCGGGTTCACCGCCGCACTCACGTTGTTCCGGATGCGCGATAACCGTCAGAGTCCCGAACTCGGTCCCATCGCGATCAACGGCGCCACCGGCGGCGTGGGCATGCTGGCCGTGGACATCTTTTCCCACGCAGGTTTTGAAGTGCACGCGATCAGCGGCAAGGCGGATCGCGCGGCCTTCCTGGAAGGTTTGGGTGCATCCAAAGTTCTCGATCGCCACGAACTCGCACTCGGCAACCGGCCGCTCGAATCCGTTCGCTTCGGCGGCGCACTCGACAACGTCGGCGGCACGATGCTTGCGCAGCTTCTCGCCTGTACCGCGCCCTACGGCAATGTCGCCAGCGTGGGTCTCGCCGCCGACAGCGGGCTGGACGCCACGGTCATGCCGTTCATCATCCGTGGCGTCAGCCTCCTGGGCGTGGCGTCCGCCGGCACCGCGCGCGACATCCGCGAGCAGGTCTGGCAGCATCTTGCCTCCGACTGGAAACCCGAGCACCTGGACACCATCTGCACGCGCGAGGTGCAGCTGGAGGAGCTGCCGAACGTGTTCGGGCACATGCTCCACGGCGGGTCGTTCGGGCGCACGCTGGTGCGAATCGGCGAATGAGCGGGACGAATTGACCGATACCCGAGCTTTTGGGGCATAGTCAGAGGATGCGGGCACCCTTAAAATGCCTGCCAACCGTTGTGGGGACTTTTAAATGGCGCGCATCCTGATCGTGGACGATTCGCCTTCGCAGTTGCTGGGCCTGAAGCGCCTGGTGGAGAAGATGGGCCACGAGACGCTCACCGCCGAGGATGGCGCAGCCGGCGTGGAAGCGGCCAAGCGCGAACTGCCCGACTTGGTGCTGATGGACGTGGTGATGCCCAACCTCAACGGCTTCCAGGCCACGCGTTCGATTTCCAAGGATCCTGCCACCGCGCATATTCCGGTGATCCTGGTGACCACCAAGGACCAGGACACCGATCGCGTGTGGGGCATGCGCCAGGGCGCGCGCGCGTTCGTGACCAAGCCGGTCAACGAAGCCGAGCTGACGAAAGCGGTGACGGAAGCGCTGGCCAAGTAGTTTTCAACCCTCTCCCGGTGGGAGAGAGGCTTTATCAACCTCGCGGATCGAATCCTTCGAATGCCTTCTCGAATGCGGCGTAAGCCGCGCGTGATTTTTCGTCTTCCGCCGGCGGGGTCTGGATCACCAGAGTAACGATCTGATCGCCGCTCTTCGGCATGCCGCGTCCCTTCAGCCGCAGCTTGCGGCCTGAACGCGAACCGGCGGGAATACGCAATTCCACGTCGCCGCCGAGTGTAGGCACCGGCACCTTCGCACCGAGTGCTGCCTCCCAAGGTGCGATCGCAACATCCACCAGCACGTCGTGGCCGTCCAGGCGGAAGCGCGGATCGTCGCGCACCTGCACTTCCAGCAGCAGGTCGCCCGCCGGTCCGCCCTGCATGCCCGCCTCGCCCTGCCCTGCAAGACGAATGACGCGCCCGGGCAGGATGCCGGCGGGAATGTTCACTTCCAGCGTGCGCTCGCCGTGCGCGTCCCGGAGGCCGAGTCGCTGCTTGCCACCGGAATGGGCGGTCGCGAGATCGATCTGCACGGCGGCGCGCATATCGCGCCCGCGCATCGGTCCGCGCGGCGCGCGCGCGCGTTGGCCAAACAGCGATTCGAAGAAATCGCTGAAGTCTCCGCCGCCGAAGCCACCGCTATCGCGGAATTCAAAGCCGCCATGCTGTTGCTGCGCCCAGTCCGGCGGCGGGCGGAACTGGTCGCCACCGCGATAGCCGCCGGCGCGCAGGTTGTCATAGGCCGCGCGCTTCTCCTTGTCGCGCAGTACCTCATGGGCTTCGTTGACGGATTTGAACTTCTCCTCGGCGCCGGCTTCCTTGCTGACGTCCGGGTGATACTTGCGCGCGAGCTTGCGATACGCGGCCTTTATCTGCGCCTCGTTCGCATCGGGCTTGACGCCCAGGGTTTCGTAGTAATCCTTGAACTCCATTGGAACCTCTGCATAAGCTGCTGCGCTCGGCAGCTCGCACGCCGGCGGTGCTCGGAATCCTCACGTACTGACGTGTACGCTGCGGTTCCTGCGCTCCGGCGACGCGCAATCTGCCTTCGCTCGCGACGCTTCTGCAGATGTTCCGCAGCCCACTCACGGAAAACCCGCGGCGAATTGCAGCGCCGCGGGTTTCATCTTACGTGAATGAAGCGGCGCTCACTCGCCGGGCTTGATCTCGATCTTGCGCGGCGTGGTTTCCGGCCGTTTGGGAATGGAGATCTCCAGCACGCCGTGCTTGCCGGTGGCGCTGATGCCCTCCGGATCGGCGCTGTCGGGTAGCGCGAAGCGACGGTGGAACACGCCGTGCGAACGCTCCACACGGGTGTAGTTGCCTTCCTCCACCGTCTGCTGGGTTTTGCGCTCGCCACGGATCGAGAGAATGCCCTTGTCCATGTGGATCTCGATGTCCTTCGGATCCACCCCGGGGATGTCGGCGTCAATCACGAAGCGCCTGTCTTCCTCGCGGATGTCCACGCGCGGCGCCCACTGGCTGGTGACCACGTTGGACTGATCGCCGCCCTCGTCGTTCTCGAAAAAGCGATCCAGCATCTGGCGGAATTCGTCGTGCAACGGGTGCTGCGCCGCCCACGGACGGTAACGGGTGATGTAGTTCATTGGATGGCCTCCTTCGCTGTCTGGGCTCGGCCGCTGCGGGCCGCATGACGGGAAAGTAGGGCCGGCTGGAGCGGTTTCAAGAGGCTGCGGAACGGGTCCCGAAGCGCTACGATGCGGGGAACGTCCCTCCCCACGACAAGGAAAGGCCATGACCATCAAAGTCGGAGATCGTATCCCTTCCGCAACACTCAACGTCATCCGCGATGGCGTGCAAAGCGTGAGCACGGACGAGCTGTTCAAGGGGAAGAAGGTGGTGCTGTTCTCGGTGCCGGGCGCGTTCACCCCGACCTGTTCCGAGAAGCACCTGCCAGGCTTCGTCGAGCACTACCAGGAATTCAAGCAGCGCGGCATCGAGGTGATCTGCATGGCCGTCAACGACGCCTTCGTGATGAAGGCCTGGGCGAAAGACCGCGGCGTACCCGATGGCCTTCTGATGCTGGCCGATGGCAACGGCGATTTCGCGAAGTCACTCGGCCTGGAAATGGACGCCAGCAAGTTCGGCCTGGGGCTGCGTTCCAAACGCTTCGCGCTCTACGCCGATGACGGCGTGGTCAAGGAATTGCACATCGAAGCACCGGGCGAGTTCAAGGTGTCCAGCGCCGAAGCGATGCTGGCGGCATTGTAGGAGCGCGTCCGCGCGCGACCGGCTTGTCCGAGAAGCGAAGGACGAGGGGCGAGTAGCGAGGGCGCTCTGTCAAACAGCGGGGGTTTGGGATGGGTAGCGGGGGCGCTTCGATCAGGCGCTCCCGCGAGATACGAAGTGGGTTGGCGGGGGCGCAGCAAACCCACGTTCCGGCTTCTTACTGAAATTTGGCTACCCCAATAACGCGAC
>JBQCCR010000031.1:0-14726 GCA_051961995.1 Rhodanobacteraceae bacterium
TGCGGCCCTCGCGATGGGTGATTTCGATCATTGAATCCTGAAGGGTGTTGCGGACACGCACCGGGGGGTCGCGCGGCCACAGCATGGCGGGCGCGCCCTCCAGCGCACGCGCGTGCGCCGGCTGCGTGCGCCCCTCCTTCAGCTCCACACCTTCGTGCAGGCGATGCAAAGCCGCCGCGTCGGGAATGCCTTCGACCTGCACAAGATAGGTCTTCGACCAGTGCCGGCGCGGATCGGTGACGCGATGTGCCAGCGCGCCGTCGTCGGTCAACAACAGCAAGCCCTCGCTATCAAAATCCAGCCGCCCGGCGGCATACACGTCTTGCGGCAGGCCGAACCCGGCGAGCGTCCGTCGTGCCGGGATGGAGCGGTCGGTGAACTGACACAGCACCCCGTAAGGCTTGTTGAACAGCACGATCATCGCGCGATTTTAACCAGCATCAACTCTCGTCACACGATGCTGACGTGCTCTGGATATGCTCCAAGAACCTGCGGAGTGCAGGCTCGCCGTCCGCGCCGCGGGCGGAGGACACGGAGGGTTGCCATGCTGTACTACGCCATCGTCTTTCTGATCATCGCGCTGATAGCTGGATTCTTCGGTTTCTTCGGCGTTGCCGGTACCGCCGCCTGGATCGCCAAGATCCTGTTCATCATCTTCATCATCCTGTTCATCGCCTCGCTGCTGTTCGGGCGCCGACGGACTTGATGGATCCACCAGTCAGGGAGTGCGGCCATGGAGGGCTGTACCCCGCATCAGGGAGGATGTGGATTCGCGGCCAAGGAGGGCCGCAGGCGCGCAAGGAGGCGCAAGACAAACGGCGCGGAGCAATCCGCGCCGTTTTTTTGGGGAATGATGAGGGTTGAACTTTCGAGCCGCGATCACATCGCCGCGATCAGTGCATCGCCGAACTGCGAGCACTTCACCTCTTTGGCGCCTTCCATCATGCGCGCGAAATCGTAGGTGACTGTCTTGGCCGCGATCGCCTTGTCCATCGCCACGATGATTGCGTCCGCGGCTTCCGTCCAGCCCAGATAGCGCAGCATCATTTCGCCGGACAGGATCACCGAGCCGGGATTGACCTTGTCCTGGCCCGCGTATTTCGGCGCGGTGCCGTGCGTGGCTTCGAACACCGCGTGCCCGCTGACGTAATTGATGTTGCCGCCCGGCGCGATGCCGATGCCGCCGACTTCCGCGGCGAGCGCGTCGGAAATGTAGTCGCCGTTGAGGTTCAGCGTGGCGATCACGTCGTATTCCTTTGCACGCGTGAGGATCTGCTGCAGGAACGCATCCGCGATCACGTCCTTGATCACGATGCCCGCGCCCGGCTTGCCTTCCGGGATCACGTGCCACGGGCCGCCGTCCAGTTCCACCGCGCCGAAGAAATCGCGCGCGACCTGGTAGCCCCAGTCGCGGAACGCGCCCTCGGTGAACTTCATGATGTTGCCCTTGTGCACCAGCGTCACCGACTTGCGGTGGTTCTGGATCGCGTACGCGATCGCGCTGTGCACCAGCCGCTCGGTGCCCAGTCGGCTGACCGGCTTGATGCCGATGCCGACATCCACGGACAGCTCACGATGCGGCGCGCCGATGCTTTCCAATTGCCGCTGCCACGCGTCCACTTTCGCCTGCGTGCCGAAGCGGATCTTGTCGGCGAGCTTCGGGAATTTCTGCTGCATGAATTCGAGCACCGCCCGCGCTTCCTCGCTGCCGCCGGTCCACTCGATGCCGGCGTAGATGTCCTCGGTGTTCTCGCGGTAGATCACCATGTCCACGTCTTCCGGCTTCTTCACCGGCGAAGGCACGCCCGCGAACCAGCGCACCGGCCGCACGCAGCAGTACAGATCCAGCATCTGGCGCAGCGCGACGTTGAGCGAGCGGATGCCGCCGCCGACCGGCGTGGTCAGCGGGCCCTTGATCGAGACGAGGTAATCGCGGCAGGCCGCGACGGTTTCGTCGGGCAGCCAGTTGCCGGTCTGGTTGAACGCCTTCTCGCCGGCCAGCACTTCCATCCACATCAGCTTGCGGCGATCGCCGTAGGCTTTCTTGACCGCCGCGTCCAGCACGCGCACCGAGGCGCGCCAGATGTCGGGGCCCGTGCCGTCGCCCTCGATGAAGGGAATGACCGGGCGATCCGGCACGCCCAGGCGGCCGTTCGCGATCGTGATCTTCTCGCCGCCGGCGGGCGGCACGGGCTGGAAGCTGGACATGCGCGATCTCCTCGGAAACCGCGCATTGTCGCTGGATTGGCATTGCCGCGCCACGGCCACAGGTGTCGGCAGCAGGAGCGCGCCGACGCGGCCATGGCCCTCCCCTTCGAGAGCGGATGGAGTGGATTGTGTTTCGGCGCGCGGCCGCGCGGCTACGCTCGCCGCGTCAGTGCCGCATACAGCGCCGGCATGACCAGCAGCACCAGCGGCACCTGCACCAGCATGCCGGCGATGATCGCGATCGCAAGCGGCTGCTGCATTTGCGAACCCTGGCCGAGCGCCAGCGCCAGCGGCGTGAGGGTCAGGATCGCCGCGATCGTGGACATCAGGATCGGCCGCATGCGATTGCGCCCGGCCTGTAGCAATGCGTTCTGCAGGTCGGCGGCTTGCCCATCCGAAATGGCACGACCGTCTTCCATCGTGGTCTGTTTTGCCGGTTCTTCGCGCGCGCGCAACTCGGCGAATTCGGAGAAGTAGAAGATCGCGATCTCGGTGACGATGCCCACGATCATGGTCATGCCCATCATCGCCGAGATATTCAGTTCGATGCCGGTGATCCACAGTCCGATGAACACCGCGCAGATCGCCAGCAACGGCATCAGCATCACCGACATCGCGATGCGGAAACTTTCGTAGAGAAACAGCAGCAATGTGAACACCAGTGCGATCGCGGCAAGCAGCACCAGTTCCAGGCCGCGAAATGCTTGCTGCTGTTGTTGATACAAGCCTCCGAGCTGGTAATACATGCCCGGCGGAAGTTCGCCGCGCGCATCCAGCACCTTCTGCACGTCGGCCACCGTGGAACCCAGATCGCGACCGCTGATGCGCGCGGTCACCGCGACCATGCGCTTGAGGTTCTCGCGATCAATTTCCGGTTGCCCGTGTTGCACGTGCAGCGTCGCCACGCGCGACAGCGGAAACACGTGGCCGTTGCCGTCGCTGATCGGCAGCTGCTGCAGTTGTTCGATGCGCGCGCGCGATGACGGCGGCAGCCACACGCGCACCCCGACCCTCTTCGGCCCTTGCGGCAATTCGGCAGCCTGCGTGCCGGCCACGGCGGCGGAAACCTGGTCGGCCACGCCTTGCGGATCCATGCCGGCCAGCGCCGCCTTGACCGGATTCACCCGCACCTGCACCGCGTCGCCGGCGGGGTTGATGCCATCCAGCACACCGACCACGCCGTTGATGCTGCCGATCTGCGCGGCCACTTTCCTCGCGGTCGCATCCAGCACCGTCGGATCGTCTGCATACAGCTTGATCTCGATCGGCTGTGGTACTTCGGTGAGATCGCCGATCAGATCTTCCATCAATTGCGCAAGATCAATGTCCAGGCCGGGAACTTGGCGCTCGGCCCTGGTCCGTATCTCGTCCATCACCTCGTCGATCGGCGGACGATGGCCGTTCTTCAGGCGGATGAAGAAATCGCCGGTGTTGGCTTCGGTCAAGCCACCGCCCAGTTGCAAGCCGGTGCGGCGCGAATAGGTGTCCACGTACGGATTGGCGCGGATGATCGTCTCGACCTGGTTGAGCAGGCGATTGGTTTCCTGCAGCGACGTGCCCGGCGGCGCGATGTAGTCGAGGATGAAACCGCCCTCGTCCATGTGCGGCATGAAGCCGGTGCCCACGGACTGGTAGGCGATGAACCCCAGCACCAGCAGCGGAATCACGCCGATCAGCAGCAGCGCGGGTCGGCGCAGCACGCGCTGCAGGGTGCGTTCGTAACCGTGCAGCGTGCGCTGCGCGAAGCGGCTGGGCGGATGTTCCCGCGCATGGCGTTCGTCAATGAACCGCTCGGCCAGCAGCGGCACCGCGACCCACGCCAGCAGCCAGGAAATCACCAGCGCGCTCGCCATGGTCAGCGACAGTGCCTTGAAGAATGCGCCGGTCACGCCGGTGAGGAAAGCCAGCGGCAGGAAGATCACGATGGTGGCCAGCGACGAGCCGGTCAGCGGCCGGGTGAATTCCCGCGCGGCATGCGCGATGCGCTCGTGCACGTGCCCTTGCGCCGCGTGCAGCCGGCGCATGATGTGCTCCAGCATCACGATCACGTCGTCAATGATCAGGCCAACCGCCGCCGCCATGCCGCCGAGCGTCATCATGTTGAAGCTCATGTGCAGCACGGACAGCAGCAGTACGGTGATCGCAAGCGTCGCCGGCACCACCAGCAGCGCGACGAGGATCACCCGCGTGTTGCGCAGGAACACGAACAACACCAGGCCCGCCAGCACGATGCCGATCAGGATCGCATCGCGCACGCTGCTGGCTGCGCCGCGCACCAGTTGCGTCTGGTCGTACCACGCCGCGATCTTCACGCCTTTCGGAATCTGCGCCTTGTAGCCGTCCAGCCGCGCCTTGACGTCGCTCACCATCTGCACGCTGTTGGCGGCCGGTTGCTGGTAGACCTGCATCAACACGGCGGGCTGGCCGTCCGCATTGACGCGCACCCATTGCGGTTGCGCGCCCGCAACCACCTGCGCGACATCGCCGACTTTCACCACGCCGTGCGCGTCCGCGCGCAGCACGATGTCGCGAAGTGCAGCGATGCTGGTCGGCTGGTTGTCGGCCAGCATCAGGAACAGCTTGTAATGATCGGCGAGCCGGCCGAGCGCGGAGATGTCCGCCGCGCGGCCGACCGCGCGCACCACGTCGTCCACGCCCAGGTTTTGCGCGCGCAGTTTGTCCGCGTCCACGTCAATGTGGTATTCGCCGATCGCGCCGCCCTGCACGTTGACGCGCGCCACGCCGTTCACGCCGGAGAGCAGCGGGCGCAGCTGGTATTGCGCGAGGTCGTACAACTGCGTCGGCGAAAGCGTCTTCGAGCGCAGGCTGTAGGCGAGGATCGGAAAGACCGTGGGATCGAGGCGCTCGGTTTCGGTCCGTGTTCCCGCCGGCAGATCCGGCAGCACTTCGCCCATTGCCGCGTTGACGTCGAGGAAGGCGCGGCTCATGTCCTCGCCCCAATCGAAGGTGACGTTGATCTCGGCACTGCCGCGACTGGTGGCCGAACGCACGTCGCGCACGCCGCGCACGCGGCGGATCGCTTCCTCCACCGGCGTGGTGACCGCCACGACCATCTGGTCGGCCGGGCGATCGCCGGAATCCAGCGTCACGCGCACGCGCGGGAACGACACGTCCGGGAACAGCGAGACCGGCAGCCGCAGTGCGGCCATGATTCCGCCCAGCGCCAGGACCAGGCACAGGAACAGCAGCGAGCGCCGATGCGAGTGCATCCAGAGCGTGGCGGTCATGCGCTCGCTCATTGCGCGGGCTTTACCGCGTCGCCATCGGACAACTCATACGCGCCGAGCGTGATCACCGGCGCATGCGCATCCAGCTTACCTTCCACGCCGACCGGATCGCCTTGTGGCGACACCACGCGCACGTCCACGCGCTGCGCCTTGCCGTGCTCGATCTGGAAGAGATAATCGCGTTGCCCATCGTTGAGCAGCGCGTCGCGCGGTACCGCCCAGGCGGGGAATTGCGCGGCATCAATTTTCGCCGACAGCGCAGTGCCCGCGGGCAATCCGGCCGGATCGGCGACGGTCGCGAGCACGTCCACGAGATGCGATTGCGGATCCAGCGCATCGGCGACGCTCGCCACGGTGCCGCGCAGGGTCGCCCCGCCATACACCGGCCTGACCGCGACGTCCATGCCGGTGCGCAGGCGCGCGGCGGCTTCCGGCTCCACGCCCAGCACCGCGGCAAGTCCGGTTTGCGGCGTGAATTCGACCAGCTTTGCGCCGGCTGCGAAACGCTCGCCCAGCTGCACGTCCAGTGCGGTGACCACGCCGTCGGCGGGCGCATCCAGCGTGGTGACCGCCTGCGCACCACCGAGTTTCGCCTGTGCGGCCAGCGCGGACTGCGCATCCGCCAGCGCCTTGCGCGCGGCGTCCAGTTGCGAATTGGTGGCGAGCTTTTCCTCGTGCAGGCGTTGCGTGCGGGTCAACTCGGCGCGCGCCTGATCCGCCGTGGCCACCGCCTGTTGATAGGCGCTGACCGCAGCGGGATCGGTGGCGATGCGCAACAGCGCCTGGCCTTTGCGCACGCGATGGCCGGGCGTGACTTTCGCCGCGACGACCTGCCCAGCCTGCGGCAGCGACAGCGTTTGCGCATGGCGGGTGTCACCGGTCAGCGTGCCCCAGGCTTCGACGTAAGTATGGAAAGGCTGCCGCACTGGCATCGCGGTTTGCACCGCGACCGGTGCTTGCGATTCCTCATCCGGTTGGGAGCCCGAGGAACACGCGGCCAGGAGAAGAATCAGCCCGCAGATAAACGCGAATGGGCGCGAATACTGCAACAAGAAACTGATTCGAATTCCTTCGTTCTTATTTGCGTGCTTGGCGTTCATTGGCGGACCATGGCTCTTGATCATTTCCGGCGAACGATCCATCCGGCCACGCGCCGACCAGTGCATCCAGCGCGATCGCCTGCGCGTCGGCGTTCTGCTGCGAGCTGAGTAGATCGGTATCGGCGCTGAGCGAACTGGCGCGGATGGCGAGATAGGTCGGCCAGTCCAGCAGGCCGTTGGCGAAGGCGCGCTGCGCGGCGTCGCGTGCTTTCGCCAGTTGTTCCGCGTGTGCGCGCAATGCCGGGCGCTGCGCGTCGAAGGCCTGCACCTGCTTCCACAGCAAGGCAACGTCGTTGCGATCGGAAAGCACGCGCGCTTCGTACTCGTCGTGCAGCTTCTGCCGCGTGGCGCGCTCGATGGCGATGTTGCCGCGGTTGCCGTCGAACCGCGGCAGCGACAGGTCCACCGAAAAGCCGGAGGTGTGGATGTTGCTGGTGTCGCGCGCGCGGGTCAGCCCGACCGTGATCGCCGGGAATTGCGCGAGGATCGCCGCGCGCAGCTTCTGCTGCTGCGATTCGTAGCCTGCTTGCAGCGCGAGCAGGTCGGGACGGCGTTCGGGCATCGCCTGCACGGCTTGCGCAACCTGTGCAGCGTCGGCTTCGATCATGCAGGGTGCGCCGACCAGATGCAGCGGCAACGCATCATCCAGCCCGAGCAGCGCATGCAGGTCGTGTTCGGTCTGATCAAGCTGGCGCTGCGCGTCGGCCAGCTTGTTGTCCACATCGGAGGCTGCATTCAGGCCGGCGCTGGCGCTGTCGTAAGTAAGGTCGCCCGCCTTCAGTGCACGCTCGATGTACTGCCGGATCGGCGCCAGCGCATCGTGTTCGGCCTGCAATCGCGCGACGAGTGAGCGTGTGGAATACAGTGTGTCGAACAGCGTGCGCGCCTGCGCGATCGTCTGCCATTCGCTCCACAACAGCTTCAAGTGCACCTGGCGCGTGTCGGCTTTCGCCGAGGCCGCGCGCGCCGAGCGCGTCAGCAGGTCGCCGAGATTCCAGGTCAACCCCAGATTGAAGGCCGGCGTGTTCTCCGACTGGCCCGGATCGGGCCGGTCGTGCTCGTAGCTGACTTGCGGGTCGGGCAGCAGCCCGGCGGCGAACGCCTGTGCGTGCGAGATCGCCTCATCATCCCGTTGCGAACGCAGAGCCGGATTGTTGGCCACCGCCAGCATCGCGACTTCGGTGACGTCCAGTCCGTCGGCTGGATCGAAGCGATGCGTGCGCAATGCCGGCACGGGCATGGAAGCCGCCGACACGGTGATGTCTGCGAGCTTCTCTTGCCGACGCGCGTTGTCCAGCGGCAACGGGCGATACGTCGCGCAGCCGGCCAGCAGCGCGGACGCAAACACCCATGCGAAGTTGCTTGCACGCATGCCGCAAGCGTGCCCGCATCTGCTTAGCACTCGCTTATCGAGAGATGCCATTCCATTCTGCCTGTAAAGCTCGCTTGACATCGGCGAAGTGCAGCCCTAGCCTTGCTGTCAAGCAAACTTGACAGGTACAAGTGATGGCGCATTCCATCGAACGGCGGTATCGCGGGCAGGTGCTGGTACTGATGGCGATCTACATGGCCATCATGATCTGGTTGTGGCCGCACGCGCTCGGCGCTTCCGGCAAGGCACTGAAGGTCGCTCTGGCCTTGAGCCCCGTCGTGCCGGTGGCCTGGGTGATCGCGCTGATGGCCAAGCGCGTGATGCGTAGCGACGAACTGGAACAGCGGCTGCACCTGATGGCGTTGAGCACCGCCACGGCCCTGGTCGGCACCGCTTGCCTGGTCGGCGGCTTCCTCGCCGCGGCCAAGGTATGGGCCACCGACGGCAGCATTCTGATCTGGGTGTTCCCGGCGCTGTGCTGCACCTACGGCGTCACGCGCATGAGCCTGAAATACCGCTACACGGGATCGCTGGACTGGTTCTGCTGATGAAGAACCGCGTGCGCGAATTGCGCGAGAAGCACGCCTGGTCGCAGGCCGAACTCGGCGAGCGGCTGGACGTTTCGCGCCAGACCATCAATGCCATCGAGACCGGCAAATACGATCCGAGCTTGCCGCTGGCGTTCAAGATCGCGCGACTGTTCGGTTCGCGCATCGAGACGATCTTCCTGGACGGCGGGAAGTGACCGATGCGCTCCCCGGAAACCTGACGAGAGGACGGCGATGAAGCTTTGCAAACCACGCATCGGCGGCTGGGTTCCGTTCGTCGTCGCGATCGGCTTTCCGGTCTCGCCACCGCAGCACCTTTCACGCGTCGAGCCGCCGCCTGCGGTGCAGGCGCCCACCCCCAGCGGCGCGCAGCCGGTGGATGTGCTGAAGCTCGGTACCCTGACGCTCAAGCCGTGTGCGCTGCACACACCCGACAGCGCGGTCACCACCGCGGCTTATTGCGCCCCGTTCGAAGTGCCGGAGAACCGCGCCGATCCTCATTCGCGCAAGATCGGACTGAAGCTCGCGATCGTGAAGAGCGATGCCCAGGTCGCCGCGAAGGATCTGGTCGTGTATCTGGCCGGTGGTCCCGGCGAGGCCGCCACGGAAGGTTATGCGCAGATCGCGTCCGCATTCGCACCGCTGCGCAAGCATCACAATATCCTGTTGCTGGACCAGCGCGGCACCGGCGGTTCGCATCCGCTGGATTGTCCGCAGGCGGTCAAGACGATCAAGGCCAGTGCCGATCAGCCGTTCGATGCGCAGCGCGTGCGCGAGCAGACCGCGCAGTGTCTGGCCGAAGTGCAGAAGACCGCCGATCCGCGTTATTACACGACCACGGATGCGGTCGCCGACCTGGAAGCCGTGCGACAGGCGCTGGGCGATCCGGAACTCGATCTGCTCGGCATTTCCTATGGCACCCGGATGGCGCAGCAGTACGCGCATGCGCATCCGGATGCGGTGCGCAGCATCGTGCTGGATGGAGTGGTGCCGAACCAGCTGGTCCTCGGCGCGGACTTCGCGGTCAACCTCGAGCACGCGCTGAGATTGCAATCGGAAGCGTGTGTCGCCACGCCGGCCTGCAAAGCCGCGTTCGGCAACCCCTACGCGGCGCTGCGTGCGCTGCACGACAAACTGCGCGCACAACCGGTGCAGGCGACATTCCCGGATCCGAAGTCCTTCCGGGCGACGAACAAGCCGGTGACCGCCGATGCACTGGCCGGTGTCGTTCGCATGTTTTCGTACAACGCGGAAACCGCGGCGTTGCTGCCATTGACCGTGGCGCAAGCTGCGCAAGGCAACTACACGCCCTTGATGGGCCAGGCGCAGATTCTGGCCGGCAGCCTGGATGCGGCGATGAATACCGGCATGCAGTTGTCGGTGATTTGCGCGGAAGACGCCGATTTGCTGAAACCGAATCCGGCGGACGCCAACACGATTCTCGGCAACGAGGTCGTGGACGGCATCAGGGCTGAATGCGCGGCATGGCCGCACGGCACGCGCCCGGCGGATTTCCATGTGCCGTTCGAATCCTCGGTTCCGACCCTGCTGTTGTCGGGCGAACGCGACCCGATCACGCCGCCGCGCTATGCCGATGAAGTGTTGCGAGGCTTGAGCGATGCGCGTTCGCTGGTCGCCAAGGGCATGGGCCACAGCATCCTGATGCGCGGCTGCGTGCCGAAGCTGGTAAATCAATTCATCACCGATCTGCAGCCGAAGAAACTGGATGCCACGTGCGTGGAGCAGATCGGCCCGGTTCCGGCGTTCGTCAATTTCAATGGAGCCGCGCCATGATCGAAGTCAGAAATCTGCACAAGGCTTTCGGCGCGGTGCAAGCCGTGGACGGCGTCTCGTTCACCGCGCGCGACGGCGAGATCACCGGCCTGCTCGGTCCCAACGGCGCCGGCAAGACCACCACACTGCGCATGCTCTACACGCTGATGCGGCCGGATTCCGGGCAGGTGCTGGTGGACGGCATGGATGCCGCGCGCGATCCGGTCGCGGTGCGGCGCGTGCTCGGCGTGCTGCCGGATGCGCGCGGGCTGTACAAGCGGCTGACCGCGCGCGAGAACATCGAATACTTCGCGCGCCTGCACGGCATCGCGGCCGCAACCCTGCACGCGCGCCGCGACTCGCTCAGCGAGGCGCTGGAAATGCGCGACATCCTGGATCGCCGCACCGAAGGTTTCTCGCAAGGCCAGCGCGTGAAGACCGCGATCGCACGCGCGCTGGTGCACGATCCGAAGAACATCATCCTGGACGAGCCGACCAACGGCCTGGATGTGATGAGCACGCGCGGGCTGCGCCGCTTCATCCGGCATCTGAAGGACGAGGGCCGCTGCGTGCTGTTCTCCAGCCACATCATGCAGGAGGTCGCGGCGCTCTGCGATCGCATCGTGGTGATCGCCCGCGGCCGCGTGGTTGCCGACGAAACGCCCGACGCGCTGCGCGCGCAGACCGGCGAAACGAATCTGGAGGATGCCTTCGTGAAAATCATCGGCAGCGAGGAGGGCCTCGCCGCATGAATGCGATGTGGACGGTGTGGTGGAAAGAGGTGAGGGAGAACCTGCGCGACAAGCGCACGGTGATGAGTGCGCTGATCTACGCGCCGTTGTTCGGGCCGATCATGTTCGTGGTGCTGATGAACGTGCAGATCAATCACGAACTTTCGAAAGCCGAGGGCCCGCTGAAGGTGCCGGTGGTCGGCGCGCAGTACGCGCCAAACCTGGTCACCGCGCTGAAACAGCAGGGGCTGGTCCCGCAACCGGCATCGAAGGATCCGGAAACCGCGGTGCGCAACCGCGATGCGGACGTGGTGCTGCGCATTCCTTCCGATTTCGGCAAGGCCTGGAAATCAGGCGAACCCGCGCAGGTCGAGCTGATCTACGATGCTTCGCAAAGCGGCACCAGCACGCCGCGCGAGCGGCTGGAGGGCATGCTGAAGAATTACGCGCGCGAGCAGGGCGCGATGCGGCTGATCGCACGCGGGCTGTCGCCGGGCATCGCCACGCCGGTGATCGTCAGCGATCGCGACCAGTCCACGCCACAATCGCGCTCCGGGCTGGTGTTCGGCATCCTGCCGTACTTTTTCGTGATCGCGATTTTCATCGGCGGCATGTATCTCGCGATTGATCTCACCGCCGGCGAGCGCGAGCGGCAATCGCTGGAACCGCTGTTCGCCAATCCGGTGGCACGCTGGCGCATCCTCGTCGGCAAGCTCGGCGCGATCGGCGTGTTCTCGCTGGCGAGCCTGGTGCTGTGCGTGATCGGTTTCGCCGTGGCCGGCCACTTCATGCCGGCGGAGAAGCTCGGCATGTCCTTCAATCTCGGCGCGGCGTTCATCGGCCGGGTGCTGCTGCTGGAATTGCCGCTGCTGGCGCTGTTCGCGGTCCTGCAGACGCTGGTGGCGGCATTTGCGAAGAGCTATCGCGAGGCGCAGACGTATCTCAGCCTGTTGATGATCCTTCCGATCGTGCCGTCCATGCTGATGAGCTTCATGCCGGTCAAACCGGCGACGTGGATGTACGCGGTGCCGCTGCTCGGCCAGCAGATCGGGATCAGCGAACTGCTGCGTGGCCGCGCGATCGGCATGGGCGAGATCGGCCTGGCGCTGGTATGCGGCTTCGCCGCCGCGCTGATCGCGGGACTGATCACCGCGCAGGTGTACAGGAGCGAGCGGCTGGCGATTTCGGCGTAACGCTCCTGATTCGTCATTCCGGCGCAAGCCGGAACCCAGAGACTTTCGTTCGGAGGAAGGCACTGGGTTACTCGCCGCATCCTGCGGCTCGCCCTTCGGGCCGCCTGCGGCGTTCTGCTCCGGCATCCTGCCTCCGCAGAGCCGGATCGCCGCTTCGCGGCGTGCGGAATGACGAAAGGGAGGAATGTCAGGTGAAATGTGCGAGCAACCGCTCCGCCACTTCCGCCGGATGCTGCACGTGCAAGTGATGCCGACCGGCGATCCGCTCGATGCGGATATCGCGCACGCAGGTCGCGCGCGCTTCCATCATGGCGCGCGGCAGGTACGGCGTTTGCGGGTCGGCGAGCAGCAGCAGCGTCGGTGACTCGATGCCGGCCAGCAGACGCCGCAACTGCGATTCGTCAATCCGCAGCGGTGTCGGCAGGCGCAGGCGCGGATCAGAACTCCACGCATAACCACCTTCGACTTCGCGCAGGCCGCGCTCGACCAGCGCGCGCGCTTCGTTCGATTCCAGATCGCCGACCGCCACGCGCGCGGCCAGCGCTTCGTCCACGTTCGCGAACACGCGCGGCGCGCGCCGGCCCACGCTGCGCTGCGCTTCGGCCTCGCGCCAGCGCGTGAGCGTTTGCGAGCCGTCATCGGCCAGCGGACCGAGCCCTTCGATCAGCGCCAGCTTCTCGATGCGCGCCGGCGCTGCCGCCGCAACCAGGCTCGCCACGCCTGCGCCGAGCGAATGGCCCGACAGGCTGAAACGCTCCAGCTGCAACGCATCCGCCGCGTTCAGCACGTGATCCACGTAATCGCCCACGTGATAGCGCGTAACGCCCTGCGGCTGATGCGCGCTGCGGCCGTGGCCGGGCATGTCCAGCGCGATCACGCGAAAGTCGTTCGCGAGCAGCGGTGCGAGCGCGGCGAAACTCGCCGCGTTGTCCAGCCAGCCGTGCAACGCCAGCAGCGGCGGTGCCCCGGGGTCGCCCCATTCCAGCGCGGCGAGTGTGCCAGAGGCGACCTTCAATGAAAGCTCACGCATTGGGATGACCGGTCGTGCCGAGGTATCGAAGCACGCGACGAAAGGCGCGCAGCGCCCTTCGTTGCCCCGGGGCGAGCGGAGCAGAACAAGGCGGGCGCGGCATCAAGCCGGCGGTGTCCATCCGTGCAAATGTTTCAACGCCAGCTGCGCCAGCACGCTGGCGTGCGCAGGCGTGGCGTTCAGCGCGGGAATGTAGCCGAAGCGTTCGCCGCCGTGGGTGAGGAAACTTGCGCGATAGCGCAATGCGATTTCTTCCAGCGTCTCCAGGCAATCCACCGCGAAGCCCGGGCACAGCACGTCCAGGGTTTTCACGCCCTGCTTCGGCAGCGCCGCGATCGTCTCGTCGGTGTATGGGTGCAGCCATTTCTGCGCACCGACGCGAGACTGGAAGGCGATGATCATCTCGTCTTCGTTCATGCCCAGCGCTTCGCGCAGCCGACGTGCGGTGACATGGCATTGCTGGAAATACGGATCGCCGGCGCGCACGCTCGCCTCCGGCAGCCCATGGAAGCTGAGCAGCAGTTTCTGCGCGCGGCCGTGCTGCGCCCAGTGCGCCAGCACGCTGGCCGAAAGCGCGGCGAGGTAACCCGCGTCGTCATGGTAATCGTTGATCGTGCGCACTTCCGGCGGCCAGCGCAGCAGCTTGATCGTGTCGGCCAGCGCATCCAGCACCGAACCGGTGGCCGCCCCGGAATACTGCGGATACAACGGCAGCATCAACACGCGCTGCACGCCTTCGTTTTGCAGGCGCACCAGCGTGTCCCGCACCGAGGGCGCTCCGTAGCGCATGGCCAGTTCCACGCGAATGTCGGGAACCTGCCGTGCGACGTCCGCTTGCACCGCCTTCGCCAATTGCGCGCTGAGCACTGCCAGCGGCGAGCCTTCGTGGGTCCAGATCTTGGCGTAGGCCTCGGCGGATCGGCGCGGCCGCACGCGCAGCACGTAGCCGTGCAGGATCAGCCACCACAACGCGCGCGGCAGTTCCACCACGCGCTGATCGGAGAGGAATTCGGCCAGGTACTTGCGCAATGCACGCGGTGTCGGCGCGGTCGGGGTGCCCAGGTTGACCAGCAGCACCGCCGCGCCGTGGGCGCGATCGCGGTGGCGATGTGCTGGTCCGAGGTAGCGCGGCATGCGTTTCGAGGAACTCTCAGGAATATGCGCAGTCTGCCACATGCAGGGCCGGCGTTAAGCGCGTGTTGGCCCTGAGCACCCACACTCGCGCACTGAGGCTCGTCATTCCGGGGCGCCGGATGCAAAGACGCTGGGCCCCGGTTTTCGCAAAAGACAAGACGGCGCACACGCCGGATGACGAATCGGAATGACCGCAGCACTTCGGAGGGTCCATGCCACATCGAACCGCACGCGTACTGATCGGGCTCGTTTTTGCACTGCTGGTTCCCGCTTTCGCGGCACACGCGTCCGAGTCACCCATCGCCCGCGCGCAGACCGCCACGCGCGTGCTGGCCGACATCATGCAGGCGCCGGACAAATCCATTCCGCACGATCTGCTGCGCGACGCG
>JBQCCR010000032.1:0-25478 GCA_051961995.1 Rhodanobacteraceae bacterium
TCAAGGCATTTACCTGATCGAACTCGAAGGCGAGGACGGCCGCCGCTACCTGCGCGTGTCCACACCGATCGGTCCGTTCGCGGGCATGGATGCCAAGCGTTGCCTGCACTTCAACTGGGAGCAGCGCACCGGCTACCTGGCCGTGAGCGATCTTGACGGCGCGCCGTACCTGCACCTTTGCGAGAACCGCCCCTACACGCTGCTGGACACCTCGGAACTGGATCGCGTGATCAACGAGATCGGGCCGCTGGGGGATCAGTTGGAGCGGGTGATCACGGCGGCCGGGGATGCATATTAGGCACCAGCGCGAACGTTCAAGAAGTGCGGTCGCCTGCTCGCAGGCTCCTGCAAAGCGCCCCGCTCCCGCCGTCAGGGCGGGCCTTTTCTCGACCTTGACGGCCCATCACCTGACCACGCAGAAGCCGCTGTTTCGCGCGCGTCGCGCCGGTACCGGAATCCCACCACCAGCCCGTAGATGCTGATCAGCAGCCACGCGATCTCCAGCACCATCGAAGCCAGATTGAATTCGTAAACCAGCGACACGATGATCGCCGCCGCGCCGAACGCGTTGAGCAGTTGATACACCGCGCCATTGCCGTGCAGCTTGCGTGCCTGCAACAGGAAGAAGGCGAGCAGCACCATCAGCGTGCCGATGATGCCGACGATGGTCGGCCATTCGATCTGGATATTCATGTCGTGCGTTGACGCAGCGCCTCGAACAACACGATGCCCGCGGCGACGGACACATTCAAGCTTTCGGCCACGCCGGGCATGGGAATGCGCACCACGTGATCGCAGGCTTCGCGCGTCAGCCGTCGCATGCCCTCGCCTTCGCTGCCGAGCACCAGCGCGACCGGACCTTTGAAATCCATTTCGTACAACGATTTTTCCGCATCGCCGGCGAGACCGGTCAGCCACACGCCGGCATCTTTCATCGCGCGCAACGCGCGCGCGAGGTTAGTCGCTGCGACCAGGGGCACGCGATCGGCAGCGCCCGCGGATGCACGACGCACCACCGGTGTGATGCCGACCGCGCGATCGCGCGGCACGATCACCGCGGTCACGCCTGCGGCCGCCGCACTGCGCAGGCAGGCACCGAGATTGTGCGGATCGGTCACGCCGTCCAGCACCAGGAAGAATGCGTTCGCGCCTGCGCGTTCGACCAATTCAGGTAGATCGTGATCGTTCAACGGCGGCGGCGCTTCGTAGGCCGCGACCACTCCTTGATGGCGCGCATCGCCAGCGACTTTGTCGAGCATCGCGCGCGGCTGTGCATGCACACGCACACCGAGACGTCTGGCTTCATCGCTCAGCGAAGCAAGGCGCGGATTGCGCGCACCCTGCTCGATCAGCACCTCGCGCACACGCAAAGGATCGTTGGCAAGCGCGCCTTCGACCGGGTTGATGCCGATGATCCAGGTTTCGGTCATGAAAAAAACTCAATCCAGCGACGACGTCATCCGCCGGATCGCCGCTTCGCGACGTCTCCGGAATGACGTCGGGGATTATTGCGCACCCGCTCAGCCTTTGACACGGGCTTCGCCACCGGCGCCCGCACGCAGGCTCCTACGTTGTCATCGTGGATGCGCGGAATCGCGCGCAGGCGCGCTCCCGGCTGCCAACCTGAAATCCACCTTGCGGTCTTCCATGCTTGCGCGCAGCACCTGCACGCGCACCGCGTCGCCCAGCGTGTAGCGCGCGCGGGTGCGCTCGCCGCTGAGCAGGTGCCGGACCGGATCGAAATGGTAGTAATCGTTGGGCAGTTGCGAGACGTGCACCAGCCCGCTCACTTTCGATTCGTCCAGTTCCACGAACAGACCGAACGAGGTGACGCCGGTGATGAGACCGTCGAACTCCTCGCCGACATGTTTTTCCATGAAAGCGCACTTGTAGCGCTCGTCCACGTCGCGCTCGGCTTCCTCGGCGCGGCGCTCGGTGTGCGAACAGTGGGTGGCCATCACCGCCATCTTGCTTTCGGTATAGATGTACGCATCCGGCTTGCCGCCGGACAGCGCGTAGCGGATTGCACGATGCACCAGCAGATCCGGATAACGGCGGATCGGCGAGGTGAAGTGCGCGTACGCCTCCAGCGCCAGTCCGAAGTGGCCGTGGTTGACCGGCTGGTAACTGGCCAGACTCTGCGCGCGCAGCAGCACCGACTGGATCAGCCCCGCATCGGCGCGATCGCGCGTCTTCGCCAGCAAAGCGGAAAAATCCGCCGGCGTCACCTTTTCGATCGGCGGCAATCTCAACTTGTATTCGCGCAAGAACTCAAGCAGATCTTCGTACTTCGCTGCAGGCGGGGGCGCGTGCACGCGATACAGCGCGGGGATCTTTTTCTTCGTCAGGAATCGCGCCGCCTGCACGTTGGCGGCGATCATGCACTCCTCGATCAGCCGGTGCGCGTCGTTGCGCGGCTGCGCGCCCAGCGCCACCACCTCGCCCTGCCCGTCCAGCCGGTACTTCACTTCCTGCGTGTCGAAATCAATCGAGCCGCGCCGCTGCCGCGCCTTCGCCAGCAGCTTGTAGAGCGCGTGCAGGTTTTCCAGTTGCGGCAGCACGTCGGCGAGTTCCCGCCGCGCGGCCTTGTCGCCTTCGCCGATCGCCTGCCACACGCGCTCGTAAGTGAGCCGCGCGTGCGATCGCATCAGCCCGGGATAAAACTTCGCGCGCGTGACTTCGCCGCGCGCGTCCACCTGCATCTCGCAACACATGCACAGGCGTTCGACCTCCGGATTGAGCGAGCAGATGCCGTTGGACAGCGTCTCCGGCAGCATCGGCACCACGAAGCCCGGGAAATAGGCGGAGGTGCCGCGCGCGTAGGCTTCGCCGTCCAGCGCGGTTTCCGCCTGCACGTAATGCGAGACATCGGCGATCGCGACGATCAACTTGAAAGACCCACCGCGCACCGGTTCCGCGTACACCGCATCGTCGAAGTCGCGCGCATCCGCGCCGTCTATCGTCACCAGTGGCACGTCGCGCAAATCCACGCGGCCCTGGTATTCGGCCTTGCCCACTTTCGGCTCGACATCCGCCGCATCGCGCAGCACCTGCGCCGGCCATTCGTGCGGCAGGTCGTGGCTGGCGATCGCCATCTCCACGATCAGCGACGGCTGCAGGCGTTCGCCCAGCACGCTCAGCACGCGCCCGATCGGGCCGCGCTGCATGCTCGGCGGATCGGTGATCTCGGCGATCACGATCTGGCCGGCGCGCGCGCCATTGCGCGCATCCGGCGGGATCAGCACGTTGCGATGGATGCGCCGATCGTCCGGCGCGACCAGCATCACGCCATGCTCCTCGACCACGCGCCCGACCAATCTTGATGCGCGCCGCTCCAGCACCTCGCGGATCGCGCCCTGCCGCCGCCCGCGGCGATCCACACCCACCACGGACGCCAGCACGCGATCGCCGTGCAACACCTGGCGCATCTGCGCGGGCGAGAGATACAGATCCTCGCCACCCTCGTCGGGCCGCAGGAAACCGTACCCTTCCGCGTTCGCCAGCACGCTGCCGGAAATCAGGTCCAGCTTGCGAGCTGGCGCGAGTTCACCGCTGCGGTTCTGCAGCAGCTGGCCATCGCGCAGCATCGCGCGCAGGCGCTTGTCCAGCGCCTCGCGCGATTGCTCGTCATCGAGGTGCAGAGCACGCGCGATGGCCTCGACCTCCATCGGCCTGCCGTGTCCGGTGAGCAGATCGAGGATCGCCTCGCGACTGGCGATCGGGTTTTCATAACGCTGCGCTTCGCGCGCGGCATGCGGATCGCGAAAGGCCTTCGCCTTGCCCCGCTTGCCCGCGGAGGTTTGGGCCCTCTGCCGGGATTCGAATTTGCGCGGCGCGGCCTTGCCGCCGCGCTTCGGATTCGCCGGCTCGCGCGTGCGCTTGGAGTCGCCGCGCGAGGGGCCCCTGGAGCGTGGGGATTTCGGCGGGCCTTGGCGTTTCGACATGGACGGTCCCTGATCCTTGGAGTGATGGCGCGAGCCGGGGCGGAGCACAACCGCGCCAGCGTCGCGGAGCGCGCCCGCGAAAGCAAGCCCGCGTTGACAATATGCCCCGTTCGCCAGTACTTTACGCGGCTCGCCGGGCGCGTTTCATGCGCGCCGCACCTGCCCAGGTGGCGGAATTGGTAGACGCACTAGTTTCAGGTACTAGCGGGTAAAACCGTGGAGGTTCGAGTCCTCTCCTGGGCACCAATCATTGTTTCGCGGCATCTCATCAAATCTCGCGAATCTACTGGACACCGATCGAGGCTTTCGAAACCCGCGCCGATCGCGGGTTTTTCGTTTTGCGGACTCGCCGCCTCTTACGCGATCCATCTTCGCTTGCCGGAAGGCGTCAGCGAGGGTTGGGGTCCGGGGGCCGCCTTCAGCGCCGGCGCTTCAGCTGCAGCGCGCGGCCGCGGCGCGTGGCGCAGGACCTCTCGCAATTCGGCGGATCGCATTGCGCGGGCGAAAAGCCAGCCCTGCACGAGGTCGCAGCCGATCTCGCTGAGAAACGCCGCCTGCTCTTCGCGCTCGACGCCTTCCGCGACCACGCGCATCTTCATCGCGTGCGACATCGCCACGATGGCCGTGATCACTTGCGTCGCGCCCTGCTCTTCCGGCACGCCCGCAAGAAAGCTCTTGTCGATCTTGATCACGCTCACCGGGAAACGCCTGAGATAGGCCAGGGATGAATAGCCGGTGCCGAAATCGTCAATGGCGATATCAATGCCCAGCGTGCGCAGGTCGCGCAGGACATTGACGGTCGTCTGGTCCGACTGGACCAGCGCGTTCTCCGTGATCTCCAATTCCAGCAGGTGCGGCGGCAGGCGCGCTTCCTCCAGCGCCATCTCCACGGTCGCCGGCAGGCTCGCGCATGCCAGTTGGCGCGGGGAGAGATTCACGGCCATGCGTATCGCCGGCACGCCGTCGGCCAACCAGTTGGACAACTCCAGGCAAGCCGTGCGCAGGACCCACTGGCCGAGCGACTCGATCAGCCCGTGTTCTTCGGCGTAGGCGATGAAGTCGGAAGGCGGGATCAGGCGATCGTCCTGCCTCCAGCGAACCAACGCCTCCACGCAATGGATCCGACCCGTCGCGAGGCAATATTGAGGTTGATAGAGCAGCTCGAACTCGTTCCTCTCGATCGCCGTGCGGATCGAAGCACCCAATGTGATGAAGGTGCTGGCCTGCGCGCTCAGGGCCGCGCTGTAGAAGGCGATGCTGTTGCGCCCGCTCTGCTTGGCCCTGAACATCGCCGCGTCGGCGTTCTTCAGCAGGGTGACTCCATCGGCGCCGTCCGCCGGAAACATGCTCGCGCCGACGCTGGCCGTGACAAAGAACTCCTTGCCCTCCAGATGGCAGGTTTGCGCGATGGCACGACGCGCCTCTTCGGCCACGACGGTGATCTGTTCGACTTCGCCCGCGCGCACGACGATCACGAAATCATCCCCGCTGAGTCGCGCCACCGTGGCGACCGGCCCGGCCACGCCCTTGAGCCGCTCGGCGATTTCCTGCAGGAGCTTGTCGCCCTGGGGGTGCCCGAAGCTGTCATTGATCCGCTTGAAGTTGTCCAGGTCCACCAGCAGCACCGCGAGTCGCGCGTTGCCCTGTTCGATGGCGTGATCAATGCGATCCAGCAGCAACTGCCGGTTCGGCAGGCCCGTGAGCGCATCGAAATGCGTCAGGAATTCCAACTCGCGCGTGCGGCGGCGCACACCGCGGCGCAGGGCGTAAACCCAGATCACCAGCAGGAAGCCCGTGATTCCAAGCGTGGCCGAGAGAATCATGAAGGCAGGCTCGTAACTTGCCAGGTCCACGGGCTGTCCCATCCACTTTGCGCGCAGGCGTGCCCGCTCGGCGGCCGTGATGCGTGACATGCCGTTTTCGACGAGGGCCAGCGTGGCCGCATCGCCCTTGCGCACGCCGCGATGCAGATCGGAGGAGTAGAAGTCGAATGCCTTGACGAACCGCTGTTGCCCATTGAGGCGGTACAGGTAATAGGCAGCTGGAAGCTCATCCATGCAGAAGATGCGGATGTCCTTGGCCTTGGCTGCCTCGATGATCTGGCTGTAACCGGTGTACTCGCGGATGCTGGTGACGCCGGCTTTGCGAAGCCGGTCCACGCATGCGTCGCCACGCTCGACCCCGACCGTGAAGCCGTGCAGACCGGCGGCGTCCGTGATCCCGGTGATGCCCCGGTCGGCGTAGATACCCACCCCGACGGTCGCATAGGAGCCGGAAAAGTCGTACAGAGCCGCGCGCTCGGGCGTTTCAAAGATCGGATCGATCACATCCGCCTGGCCATCCAGGATCCGATGCTGTGCGGTCGCAAAGTCCGTCGCAACGAGTTCCACCTCGACGCCGGTTTTCTGCTGCCACAACTTCCACTCGTCCACGAGGTAGCCTTGAGGCTTGCCATCGGACCCCACGAACAGGTACGGCGGATAGTTGTTGTCCCCGATGACGCGGAGCGTCTTCGCAGCGCAGTGGATCGAAAGCCCGACAGCCATGATCCCCGCGAGCCACCTGAGTGACTGGTGCATTGGATATCCCCTGTAAAACACATCTGAGAGTGATGCGCCGATCGCTCCGATCACGCGCGCAGTTTGTCCGGCTGCCGCCTGTCAGAACGCCAGGGTCACCGTGATGGCGTCGCTGTAGGCACCGACGTAAGGGTTCTGTCCGGCCGGCACGCTTCCGTAGACCACCTCGTCAACATCGGTTCCGCTGCCGCTGACCGTCACGCTGCCGCCGGTGCCGTCTCCCCAGACCATGGTGTGCGCCGGATCGGTGTAGAGGTTGTAGCTGAGTTGATGCAGGCCGTTCTGCAGCGTCCGTGACGCATAGGTGCCATTGCCGGCACTGAGGCTGATGCTGAAACTGGAGCTGACATCGCAGGTCACGATCACATGGCCCACGCTGTCCAGATTCTGGCTGCTCATGAAGTCATAGCCGCCGAAGTTCACGCCCTGCGCGTTCAGGCTGCAGGTCGCGGAGGCGAGCGGCGCAAGCATCAGCAACGCGAGCCCCGTCAGGCCGGCGCTCCGCATGCGATCGGGAACCGTCGCGGTCACGGCGTGATCCCCTCGCAGGTGAGCGGACCGAGCTGCGGCAGCGGACCGGAAGCTTCCCGGAAAGGCACCGTCAGGTTGCAGCTCTGCCCGTGCCACTTCACGCGCAGATGATTGAGTGGCTGCAAGCCGGTGAGATAGACCTCGCCGCGCATGCCCACCGGGAACACCGTGGGATTGCCCTCGATCATCACACCCGCGCCCGCCGGCAGGAAGCTGCCGTCGCGCAACTTGATCGTGAGCATCGCGCCGTGCGAGCGCGTGACCGGAAATTTCAGGAGCACCGCGCTGTGGTAATAGGGCACCGCATCCAGGGACAGCCCGTGGATTTCCGTATCCAGCGGCAGGTCGGCCTGCTCGATGCGGATCGGATTGTCCTGATAGGGACGCAAGCGCGGCACCAGCGCGTAGCCGTTGCTGTCGGTCGTCGCGACTTCCTGATTGTCCTGATACACGCGCACGTTGGGGAAGCCCGGCACCTGCACCAGCCCGAAACTCCCGTCAATGGAACGGCTGGGAAACAGCTTGCCATCCAGCAGAACCATGCCGCCGCGCATCGAAGCCTGATACGCCTGCTGTCCGCGCACGCTGGCCGCGCCGAAGGTGTAGGTGCCGACATCGTTCTGCAAGCTGGCTTGCGCGAGATCCGGATCATCGGGAGAGAGTCCGGCCTGCACGCGATACCCGACTCCACTGCCCGTCGGCAGATTGCGCTGATATTGCACATTGCCATGCCGGTGGCCGGATTGCGCTTGCGCGTTGAGGCTCAAGCTGTCGAGCGCGCCCAATGGCATGGTCATGCTGAGCGTGAACAGCGAGGACGGATGCTCGCCGAGGAAGCGCAATCCGGACAGCGTCAGGTAACCGAGGTGGCCCAGCGAACGGCTGTAGCTGGCGCCGACGAAATCCACGTCCGGTTGACGGCCACGGAATTCCTGGCGGGTGTAATTCAAGCCGAACGATCCGGAATTGCCGGGACCGAAACTCATGTAGGCGCTGGTCGCCTGGCGCGGAGGACGCTCCGGCTGCTCGTAACCCAACTGGGTGAAGCCCGGCGTGGTGAACTGGGTGCGGAAGCCATAACTCAGGTAAGCGGACTGGTGCTGGAAACCCAACTCCAGCAATTTGCCGGAACCCTTCGCGTCATGACTGGCGGCGACCGCCGCCGTGAGCACTCCGGTATCCGCCACCAGCCAGTCGGCGCCGACCCCGACGGTTTGCTGACGGCGCGTGATTTCGGCATGCGCCTCGCCCGTGAAGGTGTCCGAGAATCCCCGCCGCTCGGTGCCGATCGCAGCGAGCCTGCCGTAATCATTGCTGTCGAGCCCGAAGTTCTCCCGCTCGAATCCCAGTTCGTAGGAGAAAGCGCGCAGGCCTTCCGAAAGCAGGCCACTGCTCGAATAGAACGGTTGCGTGACGACTTGCTCGCGGCCCAGCAGGTCGCGCACGACCATGCGCACCTCGCCCTGCCCGGTGACCACCGGCAGGTCCTGGATCGAGAACGGACCCGCCGGCACATCGCGGCGCAACCGCAGCACGTTGTCCACGTAGTAGTCCACCGTGGAGGGCGCGACCGCGACGCCATGGAGCGTCAGCGTCGGCAGCGTGACGAAATCCGGCTGGGTGGCAAAGTTGGTCGCCCACTGCACGCCGCCGAAGCGGATCGAACGCCCCCAATCGCTGACGCCGCTGATGCTGTCGCCGATGCGCAGACTGGCCATCCTGTCCGGCACGTCATGCGTCCAGGTGGTGTCCAGACGAACCGTGCCGACCCGGCCGTCGGCGCGGCGGGCGAGCAGCGTGCTGCTGCCGCTGCCCCAGCGATTGAATACGCCGGCTTGCAGCAACGCGCTGCTGCGGGTTCCACCGCGCTGCTCGCGATCCGCGAACAGGTCGTAGTTGAGCCATGCGCCGGGCGGCGACGGCGTGGGTTCGTTCGGCCCCTGCGAAACGCCGCTGAGCTTGCTTGCTTCCAACAACGCGGGCGGAAGCGTCAGCAGCAAGGCTCCCTGCCCGGCATCCACGCGATAACCGAGACCATGGACCGCCGAAAGCGGGTAGTACTCGACGGCATCGTGTTTGATGCGCACGGCGCCATCCATATGGATGCGCAAGCGCTCAAGGTCCGAGGTCTGCAGCAGTACGTGGTCGGCAGCGTCACGCAAGGCCATCACGGTGTCGCCGGGCTTGCCGTTCAAATAGATCTTCAGCCAGGTCTCGCGAAGATTGGCTGGCGGCGGCGCGACAACAGCCGGTGGAGATGCAGGCGGCAGGATCGGTGCAGGCGTCGCTTTCACCACTGCCGTTTCCGTGGCGGTCGGCGGTTTGGCCTCCGGGGCAGGCACACCGAACTCCGGAAGCAGATCGATCACCAAACGGGTGCCGTGACCCTCATCGGGCTGAAGCGTGAAGATCTGCGGCGTGACTCGTTGCGTCGTGATCAGCACCAGATGCGTATTCGCGCCGACGCGTTCGAGCCGAACGGCCGTCAGGTACGGATTGCGCTCGATCAGGCCGGGCAAATCCGCCAGCACCGAATCCATCGCCATGTTGCCCAGGTCAATGGAGAGTGGTGCGCCCGCGACGGTGGGATTGATGACGCTGGCCTGGATGCGCCGGTTCGATTCCAGCACCACACGCACCCGGTTTTCCTCCACGCCCATGCGCACCGCATTGACCCGGACGGGCGATTCCGCATCACGCGCCGGGACAGGAGCGGACGGCGGCGCCGGTGCCGCGGGTGCATCGCCATGGCCACCCGGGAACAGGTCCAGCACCAGCCGATCGGCATGACCACCGCCGGGCTTCAAATTGAAGAGGCGTGGCGCCACGTCAGCCGGCGTATCCAACTCCAGCAATGTGCCGTCGCTGCTCGAGCTGAGCTTCACCGAGCCGATGAAAGGATTGTTGCGGCCGACGGCCTTGTCGAGGCCCAGCAGCGTGGAGTTCAGGGTCACGCCCTGGAGGTCCACGCGCAACGCGCCGGATCGGGAATCGCGCATCCATTGCGCGTGGATCGGTCCGTCCGATTCCAGCACCACCCGGCTATGGTCGGGATCAAGTCCTACCCGGATCGCGCGAACCAGCACCGCGGCATGCAGCGCGTTCGGGGTGGCCGCGAGCAGCAGCGCGGCGTTTGCGGCGAATGCGCGAACGTGCCGGCGCATCGAAGCGGGCTGGGAGCGGCGCGCGGCGGCGCGCCTCGTCCTGTTCGTAGCGCTGTGCAGATTCAAGGTGCCCGGCCGGGATTCGCGTCACCGCCGCCCACCACCAGATCGACCTGCACGACGTCACCCGAGCTTTTCTGCGCGGCGAGGTGCAGGTGCTGCCCCGTCGAAACCGGAGCATCAATCAGCCAGTCGTGGCTTCCGCCCGGAAGGATGTACACGGGCTTTTCCGACATAGGCAGCGGTTTCGAAGCGCCATTTTCCGACAGCCGGAACTCGCTCAGTTTGACGTGGGCCAAACCAGCGTTGCTTGCGTGGATTTCCAGTTGCCCATTGCCGGCCAACATCGCCTGCCAGTGCAGATCCGGCGCCACGGGCGCAACCGGCAGAATGAATACCGGCAGGCTTATCTGCAGTCTCACCCGCAACCCCTTGAACCCGGGCTGGAGCGGTGGCGGGATTTCGCGCAGGAGCAGGCGGTAGGCCTGTTCGCCCTTTGCATCCGGCCGCTGGCGATAGCCCACGCGGATCACCTGCGAGCCACTTGCCGGCAGAGTGAAGATGGGCGGAGTGGCCAGAATGTTCGGCGCAGGAGCGTACTTGTCGTTGCCGTCCACCTGTGACCAGGCCATGACCTGCAACTGGATCACGGTCGGATCCGCGCCGATGTTGCGCACGGTCAGCGCGGCCACGGGCTTGTCCGCGGAAAGCGTCACCTTGACCGGATTCACCTGGAAGGTGCTGGCCCACGTCGGACATGCGGCGCAGAGAAGAAGCATCAGGCCGCAAGCGGCCTGATGCAGTGCGGAGCGTTCCATGGGTCAGAACGTGACCGTTGCTGCAACGGTATCGGCGTAGTTGCCGGTCTTGACGTTCTGGCCGGCCGCAACACTGCCGTAAACAGTGGTGCTGACGGCCGAACCGGTGCCGGTGACCGCCACGCCGGTCCCGGAGGTGTTGCCCCATACGGTCGAGTAACCGGAATCGCTATACAACTGATAGCTCAGATAGTCGGAAGTACCGGCAAGCATCCGGCGCAGCGGCGCAGTGTCCGTCGAGCCTGTATCGGCATTGGCGCCTTGGCCCAGCGTGATCGTGGCGCTGGCGCCATTGGTGCAGGTAGTGCTGATGGTGCCGGATGCCGTGAGCGCCGTGGATTGATTGGTAACGATCGGATCATAGGCACCGAAGGCGACGCCGCCGGAAGCATCAATGGTGCAATTCGCGCTGACGCTGGCCGAGACGGGCAGATTGGAACTGGCGGTGCCCGCAACGGCGGTGCCGCCCATGGTCGTGATGGCGAGGAGGATTGCACCTGCGAGGACACCCTTGAAGCAGGATTGCTGGTATTGCATGGACTTACCCCTTATGTGTGATGTGGAAATTTCCATGCATTCCCCCGGGCGGGGAATGCGGGCGCAAGGATGCGGGCGGACGGGCGCGGAGGTCGTGACTACTCTCACGCGATATGTGAAACAAATTTACGATTCCCGCCGCGATGCCCCGAGATGTGCGTGACATCACGTTTGCCGTGCCCCAGGCCGATGCCGAAGGCCGGGCTCGAATCCGCTCACGCGGAATCGGTCGCCACGGTTGCAGGATCAGGATGGCTGGCGCACGCGGATCGCAGGTCCGCCTGCAGAGAACGCCGGGAAACGCGAGCGAATCAGCTCGCAAAGGTCATCGGTGGGGATCAGGTTCAGCGCCGCGACTTGATGAATTCCACCCGGCGAAACCGGAGCGCGGTCCAGCTCGTCTATCGCCACTTGCCGCACGGTGTTGAAGCCGAGCTTCTTCAGCACGGCCCAGCCGGTGTCGCGATTGAATTCACAGGTGTACTTGCGCGAGGTTCCCTTCGGATAGGCGAACCAGACGATGGCGTCGCCTTTCGTTTTCCTGGCGACGGCCCGCGAGAGTTCATCCACCTCGGCCTGGCGGGTAGCGAAGGCAAGCACGAACTCCGGCGCGGCCTCGCCGTCGAGGGCATTGATCACCGTCACGTCGCGGAGCGAAGCCAGTTCCGCCTTGAACGAGTCCGGGCCGTTCAGGACCGAAATCGTGCGCTGGTCTTTCAGATTGAGCTTCTCGAAGACCTTGGACATGCCGCCTCTCGATGCCTTGAAGCGCAGGGACGTGAGGATCGGCGCCTATTTTGCGTTGAACGGCTGTCTCACCGCCTGGCACCATCGACCGGGGCTTGAGCGACAGGCGCGCATCCTTGAGGATGCGCGCCTGCGTTGAATGCAACTCATCGCTCGACCGCAGTCGCGGTCAAGCACCGTCCGCGCCAGCTATTCAGCCGGCGCGAGCAGTTTCGGGTCGCCGATCTTGACCGGCTCGCTCACCGGCAGGGTCTGCACGCCGGCTTTCTTCGCCTGTTGGTTGAAGTTCACCACGGCCTGATGCAGTGAGCCGTTGAAGGTGTCGAGTTTCGGTTGCAGGCCCGCTTCCATCTTGGCGATGTACTGCTGCTGGCGCGCGTTGGGTGCCTGATCCGGGCCCATGCGCGAGACGCCGCGGTACACGCCGAAGAAACTCATGGCCCATGGCGAGAGTTGGTGCAGATCGTCTTCCGGCACCTTGTACTGGATATCCGGGTTGTAGATGTCCGCGGCGAAATCGCCGAGCTGCTCCTTCAACGCCACCGCGCTGGCATGCACGTTGGCCTTGTCGCTGCCGGCCTGCGCACTGGCGGTGGAATCCAGCACCTTGTCCAGCGCCTGCATCGTGTCGTACGCGCGGCCGATCATCGCCACGTCCGCGGCGGCCTCGTCGCGCAGTTTCATCGCGGTGTCGAACGCCGCGCGCTGCACGTCCATCGGCGGATTGACGCGCGGATCGGCCACAACCTGCACGGTTTCCGTCGCGCTGCGGCCATTGGCCTGCACCTTCACCTGGTACGTGCCGGGCAACGCGAGCGGACCCTTCGGCCCATGGTTTTCATCCGGACGTTCCTCCGCGCGCAACGCCTCCGGCAATTCGACGCCTTCGTAGCGCATGTTCCAGGACGCCACGTTGATGCCGGCCTTGCCCGGCGCGTGGAAGCTCGCGACCGGCTTGCCGGCACTGTCGGTGACGGTGATGACCACAGGATTGCATTCGTTGAACGCCGGCGCTTTCTTCTTCTCCGTGTTGGCCTTCCTGGCGCCCTTCTGCTGCGTGTCGCCGTGCAATGCGGGCGCCGCACTTTCTTGCGCCGATTCGTCGCCGTTCTCTTTCTTCTTTTCTTCCGCGGAGCACGCCTTGGGCACGTTGATCGCCTTGGCGAGCGAATATGCGATCACCGGGCCGCTGGGCGGATTGGGCGTCTTGAATTCGCCCGGCGCGGGGCCGATGTGGCGGCCGCCGAACTCGAGCCACTCGGTACCTTGCGCGGCGGGGAACAGATGGAACGCATCGTTCGCCAGCTTCGGCTGCCACTGCTCCAGTGCCTCGATGTTGTCGAGGATCCACAAGCCGCGGCCGTGCGTGGCCATCACCAGATCGTGCGGCGACTTGGTGAACTTGATGTCCCACACCGCCATGGTCGGCAGGTTGCCGGTCATCGGTTCCCAATGCGCGCCATCATCGAAGGACAGATACAGCCCGCGCATGGTGCCGAGCGCGAGCAGGCCTTTGCGGTTCGGATCTTCGCGCACCACCACCGCAGCGTAGTTGTCCGGCAGTCCGTTGCTGATGCCCTGCCAGTGCGCGCCGAAGTCTGTCGTCTTCAGCACGTACGGATGCTCGTCGCCCAGCATGTGGCCATCCACCGCGAGATACGCCGTGCCCGCAGCGAACGGCGACACGCCGATCTGGTAGATGCGGCCCAGGCTCACCGCCTGCGGCAGGCCTGTAGAAACGTTGGTCCAGTTGGCGCCGCCGTCCTTGCTGACCCACACCAACCCGTCATCGGTGCCGACCCAGATCACGTTCGGATCGGTGGGCGCCAGTGAGATCGAGAGAATGGTATCGGTGTTCTCCGCACTGGAAATGTCATGGAACACCGGGTCGCCTGCGACCGGCTGGTGTTCCTTGAGGTTGCGGGTGAGATCGTTGGAGATCGTCTGCCAGTTCGCGCCGCCGTCGGTGGACTTGAACACCACGTTGGCGCCGAGATAGAGCGTGTTCGGATCGGTCGCCGACACCGCGATGGGCGATGCCCAGTTGAAGCGGTAGTCGAGCTTGGAGATCGGCGTGTCAGACATGTCTTCCATGACCGGGCGGACGTAGTGACGGGTCATGTCGTGCATGTCTATGCGAGAGGTGGAGCCGTTCTGCGAAGCCGCATAGACGATGGTCGGATCCGAAGGCGCGGGCACCACGTAGGTGCCGTCGCCGCCGGAGGGATTCCACCAGTCCGCGCCCCAGATGCCGGAACCGGCGAGGCTGTTGGATGGGCCGCACGCGGCGTTGTCGTCCTGGATGCCGCCGCACACGCCGAACGGCACGGTGTTGGAAATCGCGACGGTGTAGAACTCCTCGATCGGCATGTTGTTGAACGAGCGCCAGCTCTTGCCGCCGTCCACCGATTCGAACGCGCCGCCGTCGTTGCCCTGGATCAGGCGCTTGGGATTCTTCGGATCAACCCAGATCGCGTGGTGGTCCACGTGCACGCCGCGGTCGATCACCTTGGCGGTCTTGCCGCCATCGGTGGATTTCATCAGATTGAAGGAACTGAAATAGATCGTCTTCGGATTGTCCGGTGCGACCGCCATCGCACTGAAATAGAACATCCGCACCGCGAGTTCGTGGTTGTTGCTGACGCAATCCCACTTGTCGCCGCCATCGGTGCTACCCCAGAGCATGCACTTCTGCGTCGGCATCAACGCATAGATCGTATCCGGCGCGGACGGCGCGATCGCGATGTTGACGCGATCGGTGGCGTCGCGGGTCGGCAGGCCGTTGCCAAGCTTGTTCCAGGTCTTGCCGCCATCCTGCGAACGCCAGATGCCGCCGTCGGTGCTGCCATTGACCTGCGTCCACGGCTTGCGCTGCTCGGTCCACATGCCCGCGTACAGCACGTTCGGGTTGGACGGATCCATCGCGATGTCGCTGGCGCCGGTGGTGTCGTTGACGTACAACACCTTGTTCCAGGTCTTGCCGGCATCGGTGGTCATGAACACGCCGCGCGTTTCGCTTGGCTTCCACGGATTGCCCTGCACCGCGACGTACACGGTGTCGGCGTTGTTTGGATCGACGATGATCTTCGAGATCAGCCCGGCATCGGCCAGCCCCTTGAACTGCCAAGTCTTGCCGTCGTCGGCCGAGTAATACACACCGTGGCCGACCAGCACGTCGTTGCGCGGGTTGGCTTCGCCCGTGCCGACCCAGATTGCCTTGTCGTTCGACGGCACCAGCGCGACCGCGCCGATCGAGGCGCTGCCTTCGTGCTCGAAGATGTTCTTCCACTTGATGCCATCGTCGGTGGTCTTCCACAAGCCGCCGCCGGCGGTGCCGACGTAATAGATGTCGGGCTTGCCGGGAATGCCGGTCACGGTGCTGACGCGACCACCCGAAACGGACGGGCCGAGATTGCGGAATTTCAGGTTGGCGAAGGGGCCGGTGGGAGTGGGCGGCGTGGCGGCGAGCGCACCACCCGCAACGATCAGCCCAAGGAATGCCGCAACGCTTCGTGCTTTCATGACCGCTCCCGTCAGACAATTCCCCCACCGTAGTCGCAGGCGGAAAGATCGCGGGAGTGCCGGAAGTCAGCGATTGGCGTGGATTTGTGTGACGGAGTTACGGCCGCGCGACTCGGCGCAAGCGGCGCTGCGATCCAGGTTTGCGGGGCGTGTCGGCGCCGCAGACATGATCCGCCGTGGCTCACTGATGAGGCTCGCGGCGGGTGACTCGCCGCGCGGCCGACCCGCCCTGCGGATCTGCCACAAGCGTAGGCCCATCTTGGGAAAAGATGGGCCGAAGTCGAAGGACAGTGCCGCTTCGACTTCGTTCGCTTCGCTCACTACGCCCAACGCGAACGGTCTCTTTCACCCGCTGCGCGGCCGACCCGCCCGACGATCTCCCGCGTTTACGGCGCCTTCCCTTTCTGCATCTGCTGCACGATCGCCAATGCTTTCGTCACGTGCTCGTTGGGTTTGATGTGATCTTCCCCCGAGGACAACGAGCTGACGATCTTGCCGTCCTTCGCGATCACGAACGTGGTGCGCGGGATAAAGCCATGCGTGACTGCCTTGCCGCGAACATCAGTCACGTTCGGCTGCGGCGGGATCAGCTTCAGGCCATACGAAGCCGCGATCTTGCCGTTCGCATCGGAAGCCACCGGGAACTTGTCGGCGCAGTAATCCGGATCGGAGGAAAAATCATTGAGCCGCTGGATCGAATCGGCGGAGACGCCGATGATGGTCGCGCCCGCGGCCTTGAACTTGTCCGCCTGCGTGGCGAAGGTGTGGGCTTCGAGATCGCAACCGCCGGTGTAGGCGGCCGGATAGAAGTACACCACCACCGGCCCCTTCTGCAGCGCATCCTTCAGCGAGAAGGTGAAATCCTTGCCGGCCTGGCTGGCCGTGGCCGAGAAATCCGGTGCCGCGGCACCGGCCTGCAACATCGCGAACGCCGGTGCCGCCAGCAGCAGCGCGGCGCCGAACACCATTGAACCCGCAAGACGCTTGTTCATTTCGCAACCCTCCGGTTTGTCCCATCAAACTAGCACGCGGCACGTTCCGCGTCAGGCAATGGACCGCCGGAGGGCTGCTTCACTTACAACGCCGAGAGGAACGCGACCAGGTCGCTCTTCTGCTGCGCCGTCATGCCGACATGGAAACGGGTGTCGTAGAAATCCACCACATCGTTGAGCGTCGCCGCTGACCCGTTGTGGAAGTACGGCGCGCGCGCGGCCAGTCCGCGCAGGTTCGGTCCCTTGAACTTGCCGATATCGGCCCACTTGCCGGTCAACATCGCCAAACCCGGATCGGTGGTCTGCACAGTCTGACCGGTGCTGTTGTTGCGCAACGTGTAAAGCGGCAGGTCGGGCGTGCGCCGGCTGGCGTCCGCAATGCCGATGTTGAGCGGCGCACCCACGGAATGGTTGCCGATGTTGGGCGCGTTGTGGCAAGTGCCGCAGGTGCCCTCGATCACCGGCTTGCCGGTCGCGTCGTTCAAACCTGCCACGCCGCTGATCTCGATCTTCATCGAATTGAACAGCGCCTCGCCGCGCGCGATCGCGGCTCGTTGTTGCGCACCCGGGGCGAAGTTGAACCGCGAGAGCGGATCGTTCCAGTTGTCGAACAGTCGCATCACTTTCGGGTCGAACGGCTCCAGCGTCGGGTCGTTGCCGAGTGGATCGTTGATGCCGATCCAGAAGCGCTGCTGCACGAGGAAGCTCGGACCGCCCATGCCGCCGCGGTCATTGAGCATGCCGGCCCGACGGTCGGAAAGTTGCGCGGTGACGAGGTGCGATTCGAAATCCACGATCGCATCGAGCGTGGCCTGATCGGGCGTCGTCGCGGCCTGCTCGTGGCCGAGGATCGCGTGCAGCGCCTGCGAGGCAAGACTGCTGCGGATGTCCTCGAAATCGAGCCCCTGGTCCATCGGCGGCTTGAACGGCGCGAAGGTCTCGCGGCCATCCCACATCACCGCGCTGTCCCAGATCAGGTTGGTCGCCGGCAGCGGACGCCGGAACAGCGAAAGTTGCACGGCGCTGGCATATCCGTAGGGATCGTCCACCGCGGCAAGCGTGAACTCCGCATTCGCCGGCATCGGCAGGCCGACGCGGATCACGCCGCGATTGAGCAGCATCGAGAATGCACTTTCCCGCGCGGCGAGCGTGGAAACATCGGCAAGCGGCGAGTCGGCGCCGTCCACCAGCGCGAAAATCGGATCCAGCCCGTTGGTGGCATTGAAGCGCCGCTGGATCTCGGCGGGGGTGATCGTCCAGCCTTCCGCCTGCCGGTGGCAGGAGTCGCAGGTGCGGCCGTTGCTGCCGAGGCTTTTGAAGAAGGGATTGCTCGTGTCAATGCGACCGCTTGGCGTGCTGGTTTGCAGCGAGCCGGAGGGGTCGGGCGTGATCAGCGCACCGGGCCCTTGCGGATGCGGAAGCCTGAGCGATTGCGCGGCGCTGCCGCCGGAAACGGCAAGCGCCAGGATCAGCGCGGCGGCGGCCGGCCGGCGATGGATGAAACGGGAGAGGCTGCAACCAAACATGAGGGATTCCCCCGAAGCGCGAGTGTGTCAGTGCGCAGAACACCGGGCGTGGGGGGATTGCGACATCGTTTGCGCAAGATGCGACACGCCCGACTGCCGTGCGTGGCGAGTGTCGAACCGGGCGGTGCCGCGACCTGTCTGCTCACCCTTCGATACCCCGGGGCGACGCGGATCTGGACATCAGCTAGCGATTCAGTTCAGCACGGCGCCGCAGGAAGCGATCGGCCGGCTCAATGCGGCACGCGCGCGCGCCAGCTCGGGATGCGAGGTCAGGCCATTCGCCTCCATGATCTGGCGCGCATCCTGCGCCTGTTTCGCCGCGTCGCTGCAATCACCCGCGCGCGCCTCCGCCACCGCAAGCCACAACTGCGCGGCCAGGCGGCGCGGATGCGTCGGCGGCAGTTCGGCGCTCGCCTGCTGGATCGCATGCTCAAGATTCAGGCGCGCCTGTGCCGGCTCGCCCTTTTGCAATTCGACTTGCGCCAGCAGGGTGTAAACCCAGAGCAGAAGCGGGTCGTGGCGACCGACGACTTCGGCGAGATGCTGTTCGACCGTGGCCTGGAGATGGTGCGGACACTGCGGGGCGGGCGCTTCCGCGCAGGCCAGCAGCAACCGCGCTTCGGCGATCAGCGGCGGAATGTTGTATTTGCGCGTGCGCAGGCCGGCGATGGCACCCGGCAACAGCTCGCGCGCGACTTCCGGCTTGCCCTCGAGCAGTGCGATGCCGGCGAGTTCGCTGTCCACCCGGCCGACGCGCATGCGATTGGCCGGATCATCGCCATAAAGCTTGCGCGCCTGCGCGAAGCCCTGCTTCGCGGCGGCAAGATCGCCCGCCTCCACGTCGCCGAATGCAGCGGTTTCCAGCGAATCGCCGTGCAACGCGCTGGTCGCGCCGAACCCGGCCGAGGACAGCGTGCGCGCCAGCTTGCAGTCCTTCAGCGCGTCCGCACGATCCGCCCTCAAACCATCCAGCACGCAGGCCTTCTGCGCGGCGTACACCTGCGTGATCTGCGGAGCGCGGCCGATCCGCGCATACATCGCGAGCGCCCGCGTGAACAGCGCGTGCGCCTGGGTCCAATGGCCGGCACGGTATTCCGAGGAAGCCAGACCCGCCAATGCCAGCGTGGTTTCGTTGCTGTAGGCACCGAAGTGCGCAAGCTCGAACTGATACGTCTTGCGCCACATCGGTATCGCTTCGTCATAGCGCTCCAACCCTTCGAGCGCGGACGCGACATCGTTGTAGCCGACGCCCACGCGCGGATCGTCCGGCCCCCAGGTCGCGATCCCTTCCGCCAGCGCCTCGCGCGTGAGCGCAAGCGCCGCATCGGCGTGGCCCTCGCTGTTCTCGACCGCAGCCAGCGGCTCGAGCAGATCAATCAGCGCTTCGCCATGGATGTCCTGCGCGAGCAGGCGCTGATGTGCGAGCCTCAGATCGGCACCGCCGGCCGCGTAATCCTCGACACGCACCTCGGCATAGCCGCGCGCGGTCAGCGCGCGGATCGCATTGATGTCATCGGGTTGCAATGCCCGCTGCGCCAGCGCGACCGCCCGATCTGCCAGCTTGCGCGATTGCGGCAAGTCGCCGAGGTTCTCGTACAGGCGTGAAAACATCGCCAGCAGGTCCACGCGCTCGCCGACGCCGAGTTGCGGCGACTTGTCCAGTTTGGCTACCCCGTGCGCCAGCAATTCACCGAGGCTTGGCTGCCTGGCTTTCGCTGCGCCGTAGCGCAGCGGGGCAAACAGGCTCTCGACGAAATCGCGCACCATGTTGGCCCGCGCGGCCTGCTCGCGAGCCACCCTCGCCTGCCACAGCGCCACCGACCACGACACCAGGATCGCCAGCAGGAACAGCGCGGTGACCGCCACCCCGCCGCGGTGGCGCGCGACGAACTTGCCGGCGCGATACCAGCGCGAAGGCGGATGCGCCAGCACCGGCTCGCGCGCGAGATAGCGCTCGACATCGTCGGCCAGCGTGCCCGCCGCGCCGTAGCGATGCTCGGGTTCCGAAGAGCTCGCCTTGGCGACCACGTTGGCGAGATCACCGCGCAATTTCGGTTTTGCCGCGGGATACGGCGCACCCAGTTTGCGCGCAGTCGGGGATGTACGCGGTTGCGCGTCGCGGCGCTCGCCGGTCAGCAACTCGTGCAGCAACACGCCCAGTGCATACACATCGGTCGCGGTGGTGAGCGGACCTTTCCCGAATTGCTCCGGCGCGGCATAGGCCGGCGTCAGCGCCATGTGCAGAGTGCGGGTCACTTCATCGGAATCGTTGTCGAGCAACTTGGCGATGCCGAAATCCAGCAGCTTCACGTCCCCTTCGGCGGTCACCAGCACGTTGGAGGGTTTGAGGTCGCGATGCACGATCAATGCGCGGTGCGCGGCCTCCACCGCGCGGCAAACCTGCACGAACAATTCCAGCCGCCGGCTTTCGGAAAGCCCGTGCTCGCGCGCGTAACGCGTGATCGGCACGCCATCCACCAGCTCCAGCGCGATGTAAGCCATGCCGTGTTCGGTGATGCCGCCTTCGATCAACCGCGCGATGCCGGGATGTTGCAGTCGTGCCAGCGCTTCGCGTTCGCGGCGGAATTGGCGTTGCGCCTCCGGCGTGTAGAGGCCGCGCGTCAACAACTTGATCGCGGCGTCCTGGCGCACGCCTTCGGTGACGCGAAATGCGCGGAACACCGTGGACGAGCCGCCCTCGCCCAGCACTTCCACCAGTTCGAACGAACCGATGCGGCTGCCGGGCGGCAGCGCAATGGGGACTTCCGTCTCGCCGATTGCCCGCGCGGTGCTGGCCGCGTCGCCGGAAGCCAGCAGTTCGTCATCGGTGGCGTCGGCAGCCAGCATGCGCTCGAGCGCGGTGCGCCTGTCCGGATCAGGACAATGTTCGTCCAGCCAGCGCGCGCGCTGGGGCGCAGGCACGGCCAGTGCCTGCTCGAACAGCTCGCGCAAACTGGACACCGACTCCACCACGGAACGCTCCACGGCCTTGTGCAGAGAACCCCGAATGCGCGCCGTTTGCGACGCGTCAATTCAATCCATTCTCGCCTTGATGAAAGCGCGGGCGAAACGCCAGTCGCGGTCAATCGTGCGGCGTGCCAGCCCCAGCTGTTCGCCGATCTGTTCCAGGCTCAGGCCCGCGAAATAGCGCAGCTCGACCACCCTGGCCGCGCGCGCATCCATCTGCTCGAGTTCGTTGAGCGCCGCATCCAGTGCCAACGCATGTTCGGCGGTCTCGAACGCAAGCCCGCCGTCGCGATCGTCCAGCGTGACGCGCTGCCATTGCCCGCCGGCGCGCAGGCGCAAGCGATCGCGCGCACGGTTGATCAGCAGGTGCCGCATCGCCTGCGCGGCATAGCTGAAGAATTGCGCAGGCTGTTCGAACCGCAATTGCTCGCGGTCGCCGATGCGCAGGTACAACTCGTGAACCAGTTCGGTCGTATCCAGCGTGGCATTGCGGCGATTGCCGGCGAGCTGCCGCGCGGCCATTGCCTTGAGGCGCGTGTAGACCTCGGCGAACAGCGCGTCCGTCGAGCGATCGTCCGGCATCTGCGTGCTGTCAGCCATCGCGCGGCGCCCCTGCCGACCTGCTTCCATGATACGCGCGGTGGCGCATCAGAGCAGCCGGCGCCTCCTGCCGCTGGCGGGCGAGAGATCAATCAGCAACGCGATGATGATGCCGATCACCGGCACCATCGTCCACTGCCCGGCGAACCAATGCTGCACGGCCGTGTACCACAGCAGCGTCGTCGGCAGGAACACAAAGCCCAGCACCGGCCACAACGGATTGCTGAACACGTTGAACCAGTGCGAGAACAGCCACACCAGCACGATCACCACGCGCGGCACGCACAGCGCAAGCAACACGAGCAAACACGGCATGGCGGAATCCTTTCGCGGCTTTGGCACCTCGATGCTACCCGATCGGACGTGGGTAGGGCCGGGCGGCGCGGGCGCATCCACCTTCGACTGCAGGTTGGGCGAGCGAACCCCGACATTTCGATGTTGGGTTTCGCCGGACGCGGCACGGGCTCAACCCAACCTGTACGAAGGCTGGGCGGCTGTCCCGTCCTGCGGAGTCACTGTCCTGCTCGATCCGGCGGCCCCTTCAGTTCCACCGTGTTGCCTTCCGGATCTTCGATGTAAATGGACGGCCCGTTGCCTTCCGCGCCGTAGCGCCGGCCGATCTCGCCGATCGCCACGCCGTGCGCTTGCAGGTGCGCGAGCATCGCCGCCTCGTCCCAGGGTTCGATGCTGAGGCAGAAGTGGTCCATGTTGCGCGCTTCCACGCCCGGCGCCGCACCGCCCTTGCGCCCGAGCTTGCCTTCAATGTCGATCAGATCAATCAGCGACGCGCCTGCGCGCAATTGCAGCAGGCCGATCTCCGCCTGTTCGCGTTCGAACGTACAGCCCAGCACGTCGCAATAAAACCGCCGCATCGCGGCTGCGTCGCGCACGCGCAGGACGATATGGTCGAGCTGCCGAAGTCGGAAAGGCACGCTCATGCGATTGACGCCATCATGGCCCGGAAGGTGGGCATTATGGATCATGCGAACGATCCCGCCCGGAACCGCGGAACGGCGCGATGTCGAATCCCGCAGCCGTCAGTCGTCGCCATCATGTAGAGCCGTAGCCGGAGCGCAGCGCATCCCCGCCGCACGCGGCCCGCGATGTCGTCATAAACAGGAGACCCAGGACATGCCCAACGCCAATGCAACGAAGAACTTCGCGGTCTGCCTGTGGTTCAACGGCCAGGCCGAGGAAGCCGCCAACTTCTACGCCCGTACCTTCCCGGATTCGCACGTGGATGCGGTGCAACGCGCGCCGGGCGACTATCCGGCCGGCAAACAGGGCGATGTGCTGACGGTGGAATTCACCGTGGCGGGCATTCCGTTCCTCGGCCTGAACGGCGGCCCGGGCGTGGACTTCAACCAGGCGGTGTCGTTCCAGATCTTCACGAACGACCAGGCCGAAACCGATCGCCTGTGGAACGCCATCGTCGGCAACGGCGGCGCGGAAAACGCGTGCAGCTGGTGCCGCGACCGCTACGGCGTGTCCTGGCAGATCGTCCCGCGCACGTTGATGGAAGGCATGTCCGATCCCGACCCCGCCGTCGCCAAGCGCGTGTTCGAAGCGATGATGACGATGAAGAAGATAGACATCGCGAAGATCGAAGCCGCAAGGCACGGGTGATCCGCCGCGCAGGGCTGGTTGGCGCACGGGCGCGTAACCCGCGGCGCCTGCGTAGATCGCAGGTTCAAATCCTGCCCCCGCTACCAGATTACTTCTCAGGTTCTTTCCCAAATATCACGCGATACGGTGTCTTCAAATCAATCACTTCGTCGAACCTGTGGATACTTATGTACTGGGGCTCCCGCCCTGCGCGGGGCTCCAGCGCATGTGCAATCGGCCGGGTGCGAGCCACGGCCGGCATGACGAAGAGCAAAGTCGCTGGTCCCGGCTTTCGCCGGGATGACGGTATCGGGGGCGCGACCGGCGGGATTCACCCGGATCAAACGCGAACGGCGGGATGCGCCACTACGCGGCTTCTCCCGCCCGAGTGTTATGCAAACGGATCCTGCAGCACGATGTTGGCGTCGCGGTCGGGGCCGGTGGAGACGATCGCGAGAGGGCAGCCGGCGAGTTCTTCGAGCGCGCGGCGATACGCGCGCGCGGCGGGCGGCAACTTGTCCCATTCGGTGATGCCGTGGGTTTGTTCCTGCCAGCCGGGGAATTCCAGGTACACCGGCGTGCATTCCTTCCAGCCTTCCGCATCCAGCGGCGCGTACTCGGTGCGCTTGCCGCGGTATTCGTAGGCGATGCACACCTTCAGCTTCTCCATGCCGTCGAGCACGTCGAGCTTGGTGATGCACAGACCGGAGATGCCGTTGATGGCGACCGCGCGCTTGAGCGCGACGATGTCCATCCAGCCGCAGCGGCGCGGGCGGCCGGTGGAGGCGCCGAATTCGTCGCCGCGCTTGCGGATGGCCGCGCCGATGTCGTCGTCCAGTTCGGTCGGAAATGGGCCGCCGCCGACGCGCGTGGCGTAAGCCTTGGCGATGCCGAGCACGTAATCAATGTAATCAGCGCCGACGCCTGCGCCGGCCAGCGCACCGCCGGTGGTGGTGTTGGATGAGGTGACGTACGGATACGTGCCGTGGTCGATGTCGAGCAGCGCGCCTTGCGCGCCTTCGAACAGCACGCGCTCGCCGTTGCGGCGCAGATCGTGCAGGATGCCGGCGACGTCGGACTTCATTGGTTCGACGTATTCGCCGAAGGCGACGGCTTCGTCGAGCGTCTTCTGGTAGTCGATCGCGTCGGCGTTGAGATATTTGGTCAGCACGAAGTTGTGGTAATCCAGCACCTCGCGCAATTTCTCCGAGAGTTCTTTCGGATAACTCAGGTCCGCGACGCGCACGCCGCGACGCGCCACCTTGTCTTCGTAGGCCGGGCCGATGCCGCGGCCGGTGGTGCCGATGGCGCCGGCGCCGGCGGCTTTCTCGCGCGCCTGATCGAGCGCGATGTGGTACGGCATGATCAGCGGTGTCGCGGGAGAAATCTTCAGGCGCGAACGCACTTCCACGCCGCTCGCTTCCAGCTCGCCGATTTCCTGGCGCAGCGCCGCGGGCGAGAGCACCACGCCGTTGCCGATCAGGCACAGCGTGCCCTCGCGCAGGATGCCGGACGGAATCAGGTGCAGGACGGTTTTCTTGCCCTTGATCACCAGCGTGTGGCCGGCGTTATGGCCGCCCTGGAAACGCACCACCGCGCCGATGTCCTGCGTCAGCAGGTCGACGATCTTGCCCTTGCCTTCGTCGCCCCACTGGGCGCCGAGGATGACTACGCTTTGTCCCATGACTTTCTCGCTTCGATTGTCTTTCGCTCTTTGCTCGTCATTCCGGCGCAGGCCGGAATCCAGTCAACAAATCGTTTCGTACAATTCATTCCATTCCGGATTTGATTCCTCGATCCGGCGAATTTTCCATGCCCGCTTCCATTCCTTGATGGCCTTCTCACGAGAAATCGCAGACTCCATCGTTTCATGCATTTCGTACCAAACGAGCATGTGTACGCCGTATTGGCGGGTAAAGCCTTCAACCAGATTGTGCTTGTGCTCC
>JBQCCR010000033.1:0-5976 GCA_051961995.1 Rhodanobacteraceae bacterium
AGCCAGGCGGCCAGCACCGGCCACAGCTTTTGCATGCGCTTGGGAAGAATCATGCGCACTGCGCCGGCTCCTCGAAACGCGCGAGTTTGTCCACGCGCGCGAATACGCCATCCAGCAAACGATTGCGATGCCGGTACCACAGTGCATTCGCGTGCAACACGCTGCCCAGCCGCAGTTTCTCCCGGTGCAGGCCCTGGCCGCTTTCGTAAACGGGAATCCCCTGTGCAACGCAGTGGCGGATGTTCTCCAGCCAGCTCACGTGGTAAAGGTTGTAACGCGAGCGCGTCTGCGGATCGGCGCCGAAGAACTTGTCCAGCAATCGGGTGGAATCCTGCAGGACCAGGTTGAACGCCAGCAGGTTGTCGCCTTCGGCATAGGTCACGCAGAACGCGCGGCCGGGCATTTCGCGCAGCACGTTCTCGAAATAGGCGCCGTTCAATTCCTCGAAATGGAATTCCGCATGCGCAAGCGTGGCGTGATAGAGATGCAGCACTTCGCCGGCGATGCCATCGAGGCTGTCGCGCCACTCGATCCGCAAACCGGACGCCGCCCGCCACTTGCGCCGCAGGTCCTTGCGGGTGGAGGAACCCAGCGTGGCGAGATAGCTGTCCAGATCGGCATACGGCAACGCAAGCGTGGCACCGGGCAATCCCGGCATCGGCCGAAAGCCGTGGCGAGGCAGCAGGCGCCGCCACAGCGCCGACCCGGATTCGGGCACATCCTTGATCGCCAGCATCTGCGCGTGTTCGCGCGCGGCATGGGTTTCCATTTGCGTGAGCAACGCACTCAGCCAGCGCGCACGTTGCGCGGCGCCCGCATCGGCATTAAAGCCGACCTGGCAGCGCTCGGTGACCGGCGAACCCAATGCCAGCATCGGAATGCGCAGCAGGCGTGGCAGGAGTTTCGCGGTGGCTTCGGTGACGCGCTTCAGCGCGCCGGAAACGGTGGTGTCCAGCCGGTAATCCGTCAGGAACGCGGGCGCCGCGGCCAGCAAGCGCGCGCCCTCGCGCACCACGAAATACACGAAGCGGAAGCCGGGCAACTGAGCGCGTTCGATCGCGCGCAGGTAGGACCAGTCCTCCAGTTCGCCGGGGAACAGGCGGTTCCACTGCGACGGCTCGACTGCCTCGATTGAACCAAGCGCGAATGTTTCGATCATGCGGCCGGCGCGGCGACGGGGATTGCGAGCGGCTGCTCGTCGTGATCATGCAAGGCGCGGGCGAAGAAATCCGCCGAGCGCGCGATCACCTTGTCGCGCTCGCCGTCCACGGTGATCATGTGATAGCTGTCGGTGAGCAGCACGGTTTCGGTGGGCGCCGACACGCGCTGTGCGACCAGTTGCGCATTGCGCACGCTGGCGATGTCGTCGTCGGCCGAGTGCATGATCAGGCACGGCGCGCGCACCTTGTTGAGACGCGGCTTCACGTTCCAGACCAGCTTGTGGAATTCGGCCAGCGAAGGCCACGGGTTGCCCGGCAGGCCGGCCATCTCGCTCTGGCCTTCGAACATCGCGCCGGCGATGCGCGCGCGCACGCGTTCGTCCTTGATGCCGTACGGGAAGCTCTCCATGAACTTGCGGTTCTTGAACAGGCCCATGCCGCACACCAGCGGCAGCATGAAAGACAATCGCGCCAGCCTGGGAATCGTCCAGCCGTCGTAGAAGAACGTGCTGCCGTACAGGCCCAAACCCGCGACCTGCCGCGGACGATCGATCGCCAGTTGCAAAGCGAGCACCGCACCCATCGAAAGCCCGGCCACGAACAGGTGATCCACTTCCGCGAGCAACTTGTCGGCGGCCTCGGAAACGCTGCGCCGCCAGTCGCGCCAGCCGGTCTTCAGCAGATCGCCTTCCGATCCGCAATGGCCGGCCAGCTGCATGCCATACACGGTGTAACCGGCGCGATGCAGACCCTTGCCGACGAAGCGCATTTCCGCGGGCGTGCCGGTCAGCCCATGAATCAGCAGCACGCCGGAGCGCCCGCCCGCCAGCCAGAAATCGGCCCGCTTGATCATGGATTGCGTCATGACGCGTGCACCACGATTGCGCAAGGCTCCCTTGAGCCGGCGGGGCGGGAACCCTTGCGCCGCAAGGACTCCATGGGTTGAGGGAGTTCGGCAGCGCTGATCGAAGTCATGGTCGTCACGTGCTCATTCGAGCATCAGGTCAATTGAGTGCCGCACACCAACGCGACACCGATCACGATCGCGGCGGTGCCCAGCCAGCGGCGTGCCGACACGCGTTCGCGCAGCACCAGGCGGCTGGCCAGCACCACGCCGGCGTAAGAGAGCGCGGCAACCGGATAGGCAAAACTGAGCGGCGCGCGCGACAACGCCGCGAACCACAGCACGAATTCCACCACATAAGTCGCCACGCCCAGCGCGATCCAGGGTGAACCGATGATCCTGCGCAGCAGTGCGCCGGTGCCGCGTGCCCGCGGCGCCTCGTGATGGCCCACGCCGAGCTTGAAACACACCTGCCCGATCACGTCGCAGGCGACTGAACCGAGCAGCAGTAGAAGGGTGATGGACATCGGCAACGATTATGCGCTTGGATTGCATGCGGCGAACAGGGCGGCGGCGAGCGTGCGATCCACGTCCGCATTGCGCGCCAGTTCCGTCCGGTTCACCTGCGCGCGCCGTGGTTGATCCATGCGTGACTCGATCCACTTGAAAAGGTTCCGGTGCGCAGGCGGCGAATACTCGCCGCAGACGTCCGCGCCGAGTACGCGCCTGCGCGCGCCGACTGCGCGAATCAATTCCACTACCGCGTGCAAGGGCATCCGGCCCTGATTCCAGTTGGTCAACGCCTCGGCTTCGGGCAGCACGTCCTTGTCCAACGTGATCCACACCGCTTCCGTCGGCAACGCCGCAACGATTTCGCCGCAAGCCTCGCTCAACTGCCTTTCGGCGAGGTTTCGCCAGTGCAGCGCGCCTTCGCGCCACACGTGGCCTGGGCCGTCCGCAATGCGCCGCCGCACGCGCGAAGGCGCGTGTTGCCAGGGAAACAGCACGAGCTTGCCCGAATCCAGCGCGGCCAGATTGCCGCCCTTGCGCGCCGGGCTGGCCAGATCATCGCTGCACGGCCCGGCCGTGACCACGCGCTGCACGTTCGGCAGTTCGAGTACGCGATTGATCCAGGAACCGCAATGCCAGCGTGGTGCCAGACGCACCCAGTCCGGATGATTGTCCAGATGCAGGATGCTGACCGGCTCGTGCACGTGCTCGATCAGCAGAGCGGCGACATGGTGATAATCGCCGGAACCGAGGAAGGTGATCGAAGGTTGCGGATCGCCGGTTTGCGCCAGCCGCGCGCGCGCGGCTTCAATGGTGTTCTTCCGGCTCCACAAGCGCAGCGCCGGACCGAGATCGCGGAAGTCCGCAATGCTGAAGGACGCCCACGGCGCGGCATCGCGCAGCATTCGCGCATCCACGCTGCCGTCGGTCTCCAGGATTCGCAGATGCACGCCAGGCATGAGCCATCTTAGAGCGTTTGCGGATACAGGTTGTGCGGGTACCTGCGTCCTGCGCCCGTTTCCCGCCGCATCGGCGCCGCAGAAGGGAAGCTCAGCCGCGCGACAGCGCGCGATGTCCGATATCCCTTCTGAAGAACGCGCCGTCGAAGTAAATCGAGCGCGCAGCCTTGTAGGCACGATCGCGCGCCTGGGAGATGTCGTCGCCCAGCGCGCAGGCGGCCAGCACGCGACCGCCGGCAGTGACCACGCGGCCTTGCGCGTCCAGCTTGGTGCCGGCATGGAAGACCTTCACGTCGCGCCCGAAATCCCTGTCCAGGCCCGAGATCACATCCCCGCTCCGGACCTTGCCCGGATAGCCGCCGGCCGCGATCACCACGCCCAGCGACGGACGCGGATCCCATTCCGCCTGCACGCGATCGAGCCGGCCATCCAGTGCGGCTTCCAGCAGATCGAGCAGATCGGACTTCAAGCGCAGCATGACCGGTTGGGTTTCCGGATCGCCGAAGCGCACGTTGAATTCGATCACCTTGGGTGCGCCGGACTTGTCGATCATCAATCCGGCATAGAGAAAACCGATGAAGGGCGCGCCTTCCGCAGCCATGCCGCGCAGCGTGGGCTCGATCACTTCGTGCAGGATGCGCTGCTCGACTTCCGCGCTGACCACTGGCGCCGGTGAATAGGCGCCCATGCCGCCGGTGTTGGGTCCCAGGTCACCTTCATCGCGACGCTTGTGGTCCTGGCTGCTTGCCATCGGGAAGGCGCGCGTGCCGTCGCTCACCACGATGTAGCTGGCTTCTTCGCCTTCCAGGAATTCCTCGATCACCACCCGCGCACCGGCGTTGCCGAAAGCGTGCGCCCCCAGCATGTCGTGCAATGCCTGTTCCGCATCCGCGAGAGTCAACGCCACGACCACGCCCTTGCCGGCGGCCAGGCCATCGGCCTTGATCACGATCGGCGCGCCGTGTGCGCGTACGTAGGCGAGCGCGGGATTCAATTCGGTGAATACCGCGAAATGCGCAGTCGGGATGTTGCGTCGTTGCAGGAACGCTTTCGCGAACGCTTTCGATCCTTCCAGCTGCGCGGCGATCCGGCGCGGTCCGAAGCAGCGCAAATCCGCGGCGCGGAATTTGTCCACGATGCCCGCGACCAGCGGAGCTTCCGGGCCGACCACGGTCAGGTCCACGCGCTCGTGGTGCGCCAGCGCGATCAGCCCTTCGATATCGGTGGCCGCGAGCGCGATATTGCGCATGCGTTTTTCGCGCGCGGTGCCGGCGTTGCCCGGCGCGACCAGCACTTCGCTGACCCGCGGCGATTGCGCAAGTTTCCAGGCCAGCGCGTGTTCGCGGCCGCCGGAGCCGATGACGAGGATCTTCATTGATCGGGACCCGGGACCCGGGACCCGGGACTCGCAAGAGCGTTCATCGAGCGATCGCGGTTTGGGCAGAGCTGTGCATTATGCAGACGCGCCACACAAACAGCCAAGAAACGGCAATGGCGCACCTTAGCGAAATGGCTCACCCGACTTTGTCCGAGCCCCCGGTTCCGAGTCCCGAGCCGCGTCTCAGCACTTGAAGCAACGCTGCCCTGGGCAGCTTGCCTGTCTCGCTGCGCGGCAGCGTGTCCACCAGTTTCAGCGGACGCGGCAGGAACACCGGATCAATCGCCTGCCGCAGCGCATCCAGGATCGCCGAAGGCGACAATCCCGGCGCCACCGCCAGCGCGGCAATGCGCTGTACGCCGCTGCGATCGGCTTCATCCAGTTGGAACACCGCGCCATCGCGCACACCCGGCACGGCGAGCAGGCGCCGGGTGAGATCGCCGAGCGACGCACGTTTGCCGGCGATCTCCAGCAGGTCGGCATTGCGACCGCGCAGCAGGAAGCGTCCGCCTTCGGCGAGCTCGACCAGATCGGCCAGCACCACCGGGTGCAGCAACTGCGGTGCGTCAACCTGGGCGCCGTCGGGTTGCGGATGCAGCGCAATGCCCGGATACAACGTGAAGCACTCCTCGATGGCCGTGCGGCGATGTGCGATCACGCAGGTTTCGGTGGAGCCGAACACTTCCTGCACCGGCGCTTCGAATAACGTTTCCGCGGCGCGCGCCAACTCCGGCGGCATCGGCGCGGTGGCGGAGACAATCGCCGCCAGCGCCGGCAGCTGCCGGCCGTATTCGACCAATGCGCGCAGGTGCACCGGCGTGGTCACCAGCACGCGTGGCGCGGGCACTTCTTCGAGCGCCTTGGCGATGTCGCTCGGGAAGAACGGCTTGGCTGCATGGATCGCAACATCTTCGAACAACGGCAGCAGCACGGAAAATTCCAGCCCGTACATGTGCTGCGGTGGAACGGTCGCGACGCCCGTGTACGCGCCGCCTGCCAGGCCTGTCAGCAGCGGGTGGTTGTGCGCGCTGCTGACGGCGAGCTTGTCCCAACGCTTGGCGTTGGGCTTGGGCACCCCTGTGGAGCCGGAGGTGTAGCCGATCGCGACGGTCAGATCCGGATTGA
>JBQCCR010000034.1:0-10419 GCA_051961995.1 Rhodanobacteraceae bacterium
GTCCTGGCCCTTAAAATTGAAGCGGCCGATGTAGGCGCGCGACTGGATTTCGATGCCGTTGATGTTGAGGATGTCCAAACCGCCGGAAACTTCCTGGAAAACGTTGTGCTTGCCCTCGAGTTTTTCGCGGCTCTGGTCCACGTAGGCGACTTTCACCGTCTGGCCCATGATGATCTCGCCCTGGTCGGGCTTTTCCTGGCCGGTGATCATCTTGAACAGCGTGGATTTGCCGGCGCCGTTGGGTCCGATGATGCCGACGATCGCGCCCGGCGGCACCGAAAAACTCAAATCGTCGATCAGCAACCGGTCGCCGAAGGATTTGCTCACGCCCTTCAGCTCGATCACCGTGTTACCGAGACGCTCGCCCGGCGGAATGAAGATCTCGTTGGTCTCGTTGCGCTTCTGATAGTCAATGGACTGCAATTCCTCGATGCGCGCCAAACGCGCCTTGCCCTTGCTGCGTCCACCTTTGGCGTTTTGCCGGGCCCATTCCAGCTCGCGGGCGATCGCCTTCTGGCGCGCCTTTTCGCTGGAGGCTTCCTGTTTCAGGCGCTCGTCCTTCTGCTCCAGCCACGACGAGTAATTGCCCTTCCACGGAATGCCGCGGCCGCGATCGAGTTCCAGGATCCACTCGGCCGCGTTGTCGAGGAAGTAGCGATCGTGCGTGACCGCGACCACGGTGCCAGGAAAGTTCTGCAGGAAGTGCTCCAGCCATTCCACCGACTCGGCGTCGAGATGGTTGGTGGGTTCGTCCAGCAGCAGCATGTCGGGCTTGCTCAACAGCAACCGGCACAGCGCCACACGACGTTTCTCGCCGCCGGAAAGGTTCGCGATCTTCGCATCCCACGGCGGCAGACGTAGCGCGTCGGCGGCGACCTCCAGCTGACGCTCGACCGTGTGCGCATCGCCCGCGGCGAGGATGTTTTCCAGCCGCTGCTGCTCGGCGGCGAGCTTGTCGAAGTCCGCGCCTTCTTCCGCATAAGCCGCGTAGACTTCATCGAGCCGTTTTTGCGCGTCTAGGATTTCGGACAGGCCTTCCTCGACCGATTCGCGCACCGTCTTGTCCGGGTCGAGCTGCGGCTCCTGCGCGAGATAGCCGATCTGGATGCCCGGCTGTGGCCGCGACTCGCCGTTGTAGTCGGTATCCACGCCCGCCATGATCCGCAGCACGGTGGACTTGCCCGCGCCGTTCAAGCCGAGTAGGCCGATCTTGGCGCCGGGGAAGAACGACAGCGAAATGTCCTTGATGATCTCGCGCTTGGGCGGCACGATCTTGGACACACCGATCATGGTGTAGATGTATTGCACGGGCTTACCTTCTCGTTTCGTCATCCCGGCGAAAGCCGGGACCCAGTGACTGTGCATCGCTGGAGCAATGGAACCCTGCATTATCGCGGCACACGGGCCGCCTTGCCAGCAGGTCGTCCCGAAAACGCCCGATCCGCGCGAGATCGCCGCCCCAAAAACCGGCAAAACTGGGGGCAGGTGAGGGGGCGCCATGGAATGAACACCGTTTCGACCGCCGTCCGGGCTCCGCGGCGAAGCTGGCGACGTTGGGACCACCGGGTCGGCACGTGGGCCGCGAAACGGGGGCGGCTGGCGGTGTTCGCGCACGAGTTGCTGTGGTTCGGGATCAAGCAGGCGTGGGCGTGCCTGTTCGGTGCGCTGATGCTGGGGCTGCTGATCTCGAGTTGGATGTTCTGGCCCGCGGACGCGCCGCTGGCGCGGTACGACGTCGTCACGCTGGGGGCGATTGCGATCCAGATCGCGCTGCTTGCCCTGCGGTTGGAAACGCGACGCGAGGCTGCGGTCATCGTGCTGTTCCACATCACCGGCACCGGCATGGAGATCTTCAAGACGGCGACGGGTTCCTGGGTGTATCCCGGGCCTTCGCTGCTGCACATCGCGGGCGTGCCGCTGTTCACCGGCTTCATGTACGCGTCGGTCGGCAGCTACATCGCGCGTGCGTGGCGGCTGTTCGATTTCCGCTTCACCCGCCATCCGCCGTGGTGGCTGACCGCGCTGCTCGCGCTCGCGATCTACCTCAACTTCTTCTCGGACCATTTCGGCCACGACTACCGCATCGCGATCTTCGTCGCCGTGGCCTGCGTGTTCGGCCCGACGTGGGTGCATTACCGGGTGCGCTTCCGCCATCGCCGCATGCCGCTGCTGCTCGGTTTCGCGCTGGTGGCGCTGTTCATCTGGTTCGCCGAGAACCTCGGTACCTTCACCAAGGCGTGGCATTACCCGGCGCAGCGGCACGCCTGGCATCTGGTGCCGCCAGGCAAGATCGGCTCCTGGCTGCTGCTGATGATCATCAGTTATGTGATGGTGTCGGCGCTGTACCGGCGCGGCTTGCGGGACCGGCCCAAGTTGGGCTGACAGCCCTCGCTCCGCTACCATTCCGTCCTTGCCCATTGCGCGAGAACTGCGATGTACTCCCACGAGATGCGTATCGCCGGCTACGACGACGAATTGGCCGAGGCGATCCGCCGTGAGCGCCAGCGGCAGGAGGATCACGTTGAGCTGATCGCCTCCGAGAACTACGCCAGTCCGCGCGTGCTGGAAGCGCAAGGTTCGGTGCTGACCAACAAGTACGCGGAAGGGTATCCCGGCAAGCGCTACTACGGTGGCTGCGAGCACGTGGACGTCGCCGAGAAGCTTGCGATCGAGCGGCTGAAGAAACTGTTCGACTGCGACTACGCCAACGTGCAGCCGCACTCGGGTTCGCAGGCCAACCAGGCGGTGTACTTCGCGCTGCTGCAACCCGGCGACACCATCCTCGGCATGTCGCTCGCGCACGGCGGCCACCTCACCCACGGCGCCAAGGTCAACCTCTCAGGGAAAATCCTCAACGCGGTGCAGTACGGCGTGAACGACCAGGGCCTGGTGGACTACGACGAGATCGAACGCCTCGCGCTGGAACACAAACCGAAGATGGTGGTGGCCGGCTTCAGCGCGTACAGCCAGGTGATGGACTGGGCGCGTTTCCGCGCGATCGCCGACAAGGTTGGCGCGTCCCTGTTCGTGGACATGGCGCACGTCGCGGGCCTGGTCGCCGCGGGCGTGTATCCGAGCCCGCTGCCGCACGCGCACGTGGTCACCTCCACCACGCACAAGACGCTGCGCGGGCCGCGCGGCGGCCTGATCGTCGCCAAGTCTTCGGCATTGGGCGACAAGGCCGAAGAGATCGAGAAGAAATTGCAGTCCATCGTGTTCCCCGGCATCCAGGGCGGTCCGCTGATGCACGTGATCGCGGCCAAGGCGGTCGCCTTCAAGGAAGCGCTGGAACCTTCATTCAAGGATTACCAAAGCCAGGTCGTGAAGAACGCGAAGGCCATGGCGAAGGCGCTGATGGATCGCGGCTACAAGATCGTGTCCGGCGGCACCGAGAACCACCTGTTCCTGGTGGACCTGATCGGCAAACCGCTCACCGGCAAGGATGCGGAAGCCGCGCTCGGTCGTGCGCATATCACCGTCAACAAGAACGCGGTGCCGAACGATCCTCAGAAGCCGTTCGTCACGTCCGGCCTGCGCATCGGCACGCCCGCCGTCACCACGCGCGGTTACAAGGAAAGCGACTGCGCGGAACTGGCCGACTGGATCTGCGACGTGCTGGATGCGCCGAGTGACGACAAAGTGATCGAGCGCGTGCGCGGGCTGGTGAACGCGCAGTGCGCGAGGTTTCCGGTGTATGGGGGCGGGCCTTGACCCGCCGCTCTCGACTTTGACCATGATGGAGCGTCAAAACCCGTCCTGCCATGCACTGCCCCTTCTGCCAGCACACCGACACCCGCGTGATTGATTCGCGCGTGTCCGACGACGGCGCCACCATCCGGCGGCGGCGCGAGTGTTCGGCATGCGGAGAGCGCTTCTCCACCCAGGAAACGGTGGAGCTGAAGCTGCCGGCGATCATCAAGGATGACGGCCGCCGCGAAGCGTTCGATGCCCGCAAGCTGCGCACCGGTTTCGACCGCGCGCTGCACAAGCGCCCCGTGTCCGAGGAGCAGATCGAGGCAGCGGTGCGCGCGGTGGTGCACCAGTTGCGCATGACCACCGAGCGCGAGCTGCCGTCGCGCAAGGTCGGCGAATTCGTGATGACCGAACTGCGCAAGCTCGACCACATCGGCTACGTGCGCTACGCGTCGGTGTATCGCTCGTTCCAGGACGTCGCCGATTTCCGCGAGGAGCTCGATCGCCTGGAACGCGACCTTCCCGGCGAAGGCCAGTTGCCATTGCTCGGCGGCGCCGAAATCGTGAGCTTCGACAAGCATGCCGAAAAGAAAAAGCGTTGATGGCCGAGTTTTCGGCAATGGATCATGCGTTGATGGCCCGCGCGCTGCGCCTCGCCGAGCGTGGTCTGTTCACCACGCAACCGAATCCGCGCGTCGGCTGCGTGATCGTGCACGGCGACGAAATCATCGGCGAGGGCTGGCACGAACGCGCCGGCGAACCGCACGCGGAGGTGTTCGCCTTGCGTGCGGCAGGAGGACGCGCGCGCGGCGCGACGGCTTACGTCACCCTGGAACCGTGCGCGCATTACGGCCGCACGCCGCCGTGCGCGGATGCTTTGGTCGAAGCCGGCGTCGCGCGCGTGGTCGCGGCTAGCGAGGACTCGAATCCACATACGAACGGCAGCGGATTGCAGCGCCTGCGCGAAGCCGGCGTCGAGGTGCAGAGCGGCTTGATGCGCGACGCCGCGCGCGAGCTCAATCGAGGGTTCTTCTCGCGCATGGAGCGCGGCCGGCCTTGGGTGCGCGTGAAACTGGCGATGAGCCTGGACGGCCGTACCGCGCTGGGCAGCGGCGCATCCAAATGGATCACCGGCGAAGCCGCGCGGGCCGACGTGCAACGCTGGCGCGCAAGAAGCTCGGCGATCCTGACCGGTGCGGGCACGGCGCGCGCGGATGATCCGCGCTTGACGGTGCGGTTGCCCGAGGCCGAAGCGTTTCAACCACCATTGCGCATCGTTCTGGACGCGAAGCTCGATTCCCTGCCCGCGGGCGCCAACCTGCTCGACGGTGGCGCGGCGACGCTGGTGCTGCATGCGCCGGATGCGGCGTCGCGCGATCAGCGCTACGCGCGTGCGGAACTCGCGGCGGTGCCGGTGGATGCGCAGGGCCGGTTCGATCTCGTGGCATTGATGCGTTTGCTGGCCCAACGCGAGGTCAACGAGTTGCAGGTCGAGGCCGGCCCGTCGTTGTGCGGGGCATTGTTTGATGCGGGGCTGGCAGACGAACTGCTGCTTTATGTCGCGCCGGTGCTGCTGGGCGACCTTGCGCGGCCACTCCTGCACCTGCCTGCTCTCCATGACATGGCCGCACGCAAGGCGCTGCGGGTCCTGGATCAACGCATGCTGGGTACCGACGTTCGCCTGCTGCTGCGCCCGGCCTGAGTCGCGGGGTGGTAAACTTTGCGCGCCGGATTTCCGGCACACGACGTCTTCAGGGCGGGGCGAAATTCCCCACCGGCGGTAGGTTGGGTGCCCCCAACGAGCCCGCGAGCGCTCGCGGCCACCCCGCGAGGTCAGCAGATCCGGTCCAATGCCGGAGCCGACGGTAAGGCCGATCCACGCTGGAACGGCTGACAGTCCGGATGAAAGAAGACGGCTGGCGTACGGCCGCGTGCCGTGCGTTTGCCTCATGCCTTGAGGCGTTTTTCGCGCGGCAAGCGGAGAACGTTTCAATGTTTACCGGCATCATCCAGAGCACCGGCACGATTGCGCGCAGCGAAGCGCGCGGCGGCGATGTGCGCCTCACCATCGCCGCGCCGGCGCTGGATCTCTCGGACATGGCGATCGGTGACAGCATTTCCGTTTCGGGCGTGTGCCTGACCGCGGTGGCGCTGGACGAACACGCGTTCGCGGCGGATGTTTCCAATGAAACGCTCGCGCTCACCACGCTGGGTGATTTGCAGGGGGGCGATGCGGTGAATCTCGAGAAGGCGTTGCGGCTTTCGGATCGCCTCGGCGGCCATCTGGTGTCCGGCCACGTGGATGGCGTGGGTCGCATCGTTTCGATCGAATCTGACGCGCGTTCGCAGCGCTGGACGATCGAGGCGCCTGCGGAACTGGCGCGCTACATCGCCGCCAAGGGTTCGATCTGCATGGACGGCGTCAGCCTCACGGTCAATACCGTCGAGGGCGCGCGCTTTTCCGTCAACCTGATTCCGCATACGGTGGAGGCGACGACCTTCGCTCAGCGCAAGCCCGGCGACCGGGTCAACCTGGAAGCCGATATGATGACGCGTTATCTCGAACGGCTGCGTCAGTTCGACGCCTGAGATGCATCCCATGTCCTTCGACTCCATTCCCGACATCCTCGACGAGCTGCGCGCCGGGCGCATGGTGGTGATGCTCGACGACGAGGATCGCGAGAACGAGGGCGACCTGATCATGGCCGCCGGGCGCGTGCGCGCGGAAGACATCAATTTCATGGCGCGCGAGGCGCGTGGATTGATTTGCCTCGCTCTCAGCGAAACGCGCTGCAGGAAACTCGGCCTGCGGCCGATGGTGCGCGACAACGGTTCCACTTACCACACCAACTTCACCGTCTCGATCGAGGCGGCCGAGGGCGTCACCACCGGCATCTCCGCACACGACCGCGCGCGCACGATCCAGGTGGCGGTCGCGCCGGAGGCGAAGCCCGGCGATCTGGTGCAGCCGGGTCACGTGTTTCCGCTGATGGCGCAACCCGGCGGCGTGCTGTCGCGCGCCGGCCACACCGAAGCCGCATGCGATCTCGCCTCGCTCGCCGGTTGCGAGCCGGCCGGCGTGCTGGTGGAGATCCTGCACGAGGATGGCTCGATGGCGCGTCGTCCGGAACTGGAAGCCTTTGCGCGCAAGCATGGCCTGAGGATCGGCAGCATCGCCGATCTGATCCGGCATCGCCTGCAAACCGAGAAGACCGTCCAGCGCGTGCACGAATCCGAAGTGCAGACCGAGTTCGGCGCATTTCGCCTCGTGGTATTCCGCGATTCGTTGCACAACGATCTTCATTACGCGCTGGTGCGCGGGCGCGTGGATGATGGCGCGCCGGTGCTGGCGCGCGTGCACGTGCGCAACACCTTGTCGGATACATTGCATCTGCTGCGCGACGACCTGGGGCTGACGCTCACTGCGGCACTGCGGCGCATCGCAGACGAAGGCCGCGGCGTGGCGGTGGTGCTGGCGTGCGAGGAAGATCCGGCGGGTGTGCTGACGCGTTTGACGCGCGGCACCGCAGCCGAAGGCGACCCGCACGGCGCGCATGCCAGGCGCAATCGCGAACAGCAGGAGTGGCGACAGCTTGGCCTCGGCGCGCAGATCCTCGCCGATCTCGGTGCGCGCTCGCTGCGCGTGCTCGGCACGCCGCGCAAACTGATCGGAATTTCAGGCTTCGGGTTGGAAGTGGCCGAGTACGTGGAGTAGCAGCCGGATCGGTGGGGCACTCGCTTGCCGTCATTCCGGCGACACGGAGAGCGGTCATGGATGGCTACGTCTTGAGGAGCGAGGAAAGTCGGATTCCGTTCTGATCTTCGCTGTACAAACCAAGGCGGATTCCGGGTTTCGTCCGCGACGTGGCCGCGGACAGCCCCGGAATGGCGACGATGTTTTGTTAGGCTCAACCGACAACCGACAACCGACAACCGACAACCGACAACCGACAACCGACCACCGAGTTCATGTCCAATCAACGCGCCCACCTCGTCACTGATCTGCGCTCCCCACCCGGCGCACGCTACGCGGTCATCGCGAGCCGCTGGAATTCGGAGATCGTGGACGCGCTGGTGGAAGGCGCGCGGCGCGCATTCGCGCAATGCGGCGTGGCCGAATCGCAAATCGAATTCCTGCGCGTGCCGGGGGCGTGGGAATTGCCGGTGCTGGCGGCGCAAGCCGCGCGTGCGCAAGAATACTCGGCAATCGTCGCGCTCGGCTGCGTGGTGCGCGGCGAGACGCGCCATTACGAACACGTGGCTGACGAGTGCGCGCGCGGCTTGATGCGAGTCGCACTGGACACCGGCGTGCCGGTATTGAATGGCGTGCTGGCGGTGGAACGCGAGGCCGATGCGCGTGCGCGCGCCGGCGGCGCGCATGGCAACAAGGGCGAGGACGTGGCGCAGGCCGCGATCGAGATGGCCGCATTGATGGCACGCACACGGGCGCCAAGGACATGAACAAGAATCCAACCGGCATTGACCTGGCCGCGCGTTCGCGTGCGCGGCGGCGCGCGTTGCAGGCCATCTATGCCTGGCAGATGAGCGGTACATCGGTGCGCTCCGTCATCGAGCAATTCCGCCACGAGCAGGACATGCAGGTGGCCGATCTTGAATACTTCGAGGACCTGGTGCGCGGGGTGGATGCAAATCGTGCCGAACTGGATGCGGGGCTCGCGCCGTTCCTCGACCGCGACATCGAGCAGGTGGATCCGATCGAGCGCGCCGCATTGCGGCTGGCGGCCTACGAATTCAAATATCGCACCGATGTGCCGTATCGGGTGGTGCTGAACGAGGCGATCGAGTTGGCCAAGCGCTTCGGTGCCGAGCACGGCCACACCTACGTCAACGGCGTGCTGGACAAGCTGGCGCGCGAGTGGCGCACTGCCGAAACCGCAGCGCAGTGACGTGTCCGAGTTCAACCTGATCGAGATCATCCGCGCACGCACCGCGCAATCGCGTGGTGATGTCGTGCTCGGCATCGGCGATGACGCTGCGCTGCTGAAGCCGCCGGCCGGTCAGCAACTGGTGGCGTGCACCGACACGCTGGTCGCGGGCGTGCATTTCCCGCAAGGTACGGCGCCGCAGGACATCGGCTGGAAATCGCTGGCGGTGAATCTTTCCGATCTCGCCGCGATGGGTGCGACGCCCGCATGGGCGATGCTGGCGCTCACCTTGCCGAAGGCGGACCGCCGTTTCGTGGAAACCTTCGCGGACGGGTTCGCGCAACTGGCGCGCGCACATGCGGTGAACCTGGTCGGTGGCGACACCACGCAGGGCCCATTGAGCGTGACGGTCAGTGCATTCGGCTTTTCGCCGGAAAGCCGCGCGCTGCTGCGTTCGGGCGCGCGCGTGGGCGATGCGGTGTTCGTCACCGGCACGCTGGGCGATGCCGCGGCCGCGCTGCGCTTGAAGCAGGACTCCGGGCTCGGAACCCGGGACCCGAGCAATGAGCAAGCGCGTTCTGAATTGCTGCTTCGGCTCAATCGTCCCGAGCCGCGCATCGCCGCGGGGCTGGCGCTGCGCGATGTGGCGAGCGCATGCATCGACGTGTCTGACGGCTTGCTGGCCGATCTCGGGCACATTTGCGAAGCGAGCGGCATGGGCGCGGTCGTGGAAGCCGATGCCTTGCCGCTGTCGTCCGCGATGCTTGCGCTGTTCGACGCAGACGAGCGGCGTGCGTTCGCGCTCTCCGGCGGCGACGATTACGAACTGTGTTTCACCGCCAGCGTGGATCGCGCGGATCGCATCGCTGCCGACTTCGCGCGGCTGGGATTCGGCGCTGCGCGCATCGGCCGCATCGTCGCCGAAGCCGGCGTGCGCGTGCGCGACGCGAATGGCAATGCGGTGGAGCCGCCGCGGCGCGGCTGGCAGCATTTCGCGCCATGAACCACGACGCGCCGCCCGCACGCAAGACACTCACTCGCGAGCAACGCCGGGCGCTGCTGACGCACGCCGACGGCTGGATCGCGACAGGATCCGGTGCCGGTTTGTTTCCGCGCGCGCCCGGTACCGCCGGTTCGCTGGTCGCATTGATTCCATGGTGGTTCGCGTTGCGCCAGTTGCCGCCGGCCTGGTACGTCGTGGTACTGACGCTGGCGTTCGCGCTGGGCGTGTGGGCGTGCGGTCTCGCCGGCAAGCGCCTGGGCGTCGACGATCACCGCGCGCTGGTGTGGGATGAATGCCTCGGCCAGTGGATCGCGCTGTGCGCGGCGCCGTTGGGCTGGCCATGGATGGTTGCAGGTTTCCTGCTGTTCCGGCTCTTCGATATTTGGAAGCCCTGGCCGATCCGTATCGCCGATCGCCGCGTGCATGGTGGTTTCGGCGTAATGCTGGATGACGTGCTCGCGGGCATCTACGCGCTGATCGTGATGCAGATCGCCGCATGGCTTTTGTCGGGCGGGTCTTGACCTGCCTTGGCGCATTCGATCCGTGCGCCCGAATGGCGGGTCAAGACCCGCCCTGCAAGAGCAATTGCTGCACGCGTTCGCGCAACGCCTGGATCGCCTCGCGTTCGAACCACGGGTTGTGGATGAACCAGGCGGTGTTGCGCGGACTGGGATGCGGCAGCGGCAGAATCCCCGTGGCCAGGTAGTCGCGCCATGCGCGCACGGTGTCGGTGAGCGTGGCGCGCTTGCGCTTGCCGAGCAGCGCATCAATCGCGTAGCCGCCGATCGCAAGCGTGAGTTCGATCCTGCGCAAGCGCGGCAGCAGCAGCGGATGCCA
>JBQCCR010000035.1:0-42026 GCA_051961995.1 Rhodanobacteraceae bacterium
GTGCCGCAGCAGGTGCGGATAGACGCGCTTCCACACGCCTTGCTCTTTTGCGCGGCGCTTCAGGCGCTCGCGTACGCCCGCAGCAGTCAATGGCTTGCCATGGCGACCGCGCACCAGCGGATCATCGGCTTGCGGCGAATCCTGTTCGCGCAACGTATTCAACGCGGCGAGTGCGCGCGAGCCGACCGGCACGATGCGGGTCTTCGAGCCCTTGCCGGTGACGCGCATCAGACCTTCATGTAGGTCCAGGTCGCGCCAGCGCACACTGGTCAATTCGGAAACGCGCAAACCGCTGGAATACAGCAGCTCCAGCAACGCGCGGTCGCGCACCGCTTCCGGCTCGTCGCCTTCGATCTCCACCAATGCGCCGACTTCATCGGCGTCCAGCACCTGCGGCAGCTTGCGGCGCACTTTCGGCGAGCGCACGCCTTGCGCGGGGTTCACGCCCACCTCGCCGCGCCGGGCGAGATATTTGAAGAAGCTGCGGAACGCGGAAAGCTTGGCGCGCAAGGTGGCCGGATTCAGACCTCGCCGATGTTCTGAGGCGATCAGCGCCTGCACCTGCTCGCCGCGCAGGTCGCGCCAGCAGGTCAGCGACTGCGCGTGCATGTACGCATGCAGTGATTCCAGTTCCTGCGCGTACTTGTGCAGGGTGGTCGCCGCGTAGCGCCGCTCGTCCTTGAGATAGTCCAGAAACGCAGCGATCGCATCGGCGAGCGGGTCGGCCATCGTCAATCGAATCGTTGTAACGCTGCCGCGAGTGTCTGCGCGATCAATTTCAGGAAGATGGTGCCGATGCCTGGATGGAAGCGGTTGATGTCGTGGCTGCCGATCGCGAGCAGGCCCAGGTCGCCGATCTTCAACAGCGCGCACGATTCCACGCGCTCGGCGCGCTCGCCGAACAGGCGGTCGAGCTTGTCCTGCGCCAGCCGGCCGCACAACGGTTCGTGGCGCGAGAGGAATTCGGAAAATTCCGGCAGCGAGGCACTGCCTTCCGGTGCCGCCAGCAACCACTCCGCGCGGGGCAGCTCGACGGGGTCGCGGAACAGCGCCAGACACACCAGGTCGGTATGGAAATCCTCGTTCAGTGCCGCGACGAAGCTGCGGCAGGTCTCTTCCAGGCTGTTGGCGCGCAGCAGCCCGACAGTCAGCGAATGCACGCGCACCATCAGTTGTTCGTTGTCGCTGGCGATCGCGATCAGGTCGGCGAGCCGCTCGTTCAATTCCTGGTTGCGTGCGCGCAGCGCTTCAAGCTGATAAGCGGTGAGCGAAGCGGCCGGGCCGTGTTCGCGCGGGACCACCAGCTCCTGCGCAAGATCCGGGAAATCCTTGAGGAACTTCGGATGGCGGCGCAGGTAGTCGGCGACGTCCATCGCCTCCAGTCCGGCTTTCAGGGTAAGTTCGGGCATGACGGATTCCTGCGCGAGTTGCGCGGAGTGTGCGCATTCGCAGGCGCGAGTGCAATGCCCCTGCAATCCGTTCGTGGTGACATTGCGACAAGCTCAGCTGCGCGTATCGAACCACGGATCGTTCGCCCTTCGACATCCCGGCACGACGGCTTCACGCAAGCCAGTCACCCTCGAAGACAAACGCCGCCGGACCGGTCATCCAGACGTTGTGACCCGCGCCGCGCCATTCGATGTCGAGCGCGCCGCCGGGCAATTCCACACGCACCTTGTCGTCCACGCGTCCGCGCGCGCGCAGCACCGCGACTGCGGCACACGCGCCGGTTCCGCAAGCTTGCGTCCAGCCTGCACCACGTTCGTGCACGCGCAGGCGGATGGCATCGCGCGACAGCACCTGCGCGAAACCGGCATTCACCCCGCGCGGAAAGCGCGAATGGGTCGTGATCGCCGGTCCCAGCGCGTGCAGCCGCTCGACATCGGTGTTCTCCACTTCGACCACTGCATGCGGATTGCCCATTGAAGCGGCACCGATCTTGACGCAGCGGCCTTCGACATCCAGCGCGTAGGTGTCGGCTTGCACGGGCGCATCGAACGGGATGTGCGCCGGCTCGAACTCGGGCGCACCCATGTCCACCGCGACGCGGCCGTCTTCCAGCAGTTTCACCTCGACCGCGCCGGCCGGGCCTTGCAGGCGCGCTTCGCTTCCGCGCAATGCGCCATCGCGGCGCAGCCACGCTGCGATGCAGCGCACGCCGTTGCCGCACTGCTGCGCGAAGGAGCCGTCGGCATTCCGGATCGAATAGGCGAAATCGCAATCGGGGTCGCGCGCGGGTTCGATCACGAGCAATTGATCGAAGCCGATGCCGGTGCGGCGATCGGCGATTGCGCGCACCTGTTCATCGTCCAGGTTCAACGAAGCAGCGCGCGCATCCAGCACGACGCAGTCGTTGCCGAGCCCGTGCATCTTGGTGAAGCGCAGCGACATGGCGCGCGGCGCGCGCTCAACCGATGCCGCCATCATCCGGCAGCGGCGTGGGGAGGGTGGGTGCGGGCGGCGGCGGCGCCGAGTGCCCGGAAGCCGGTGCGTTGTTCGGCCGCACCAGCGGACCTTTCTGGCCGCAGCCGGCGAGCGCGGTGAGGGCAAGGACGAGCGCGATCGAAATGGTCAGGCGGCGCATGGAAAGGCTCCGTGGATAGACGCAGTATACGTAGGCCGGGTCGTGGCCCGCCAATGCCTGATGTGTTGTCTTGATTTACCCGAGCGGCTTTTCGTACCGCCACGCATCCATGCCGTTCTCGTAGAATCCCGGCACGCGGGTGACGCGCCGTAAACCGTGTTTCTCGTACAGTGCCATCGCCGATGCGTTGTCGGTGCGAACTTCCAGTTTCATCGCCGCGCAACCGCGCCTGCGGACCTCGCGCTCGGCGGCTTGCAGCAGGGCCGCGCCCAGGCCCTGCCCGCGCGCGGCATGCGCGATCGCGATCGAATACAGGCGAGCCGCCTTGGCGCCGCGACGGAAGAACAACATCGCAGCGCCGAGCACCTGCCCGTGTTGTTCCGCCACCAGCACCTCTGCGCTGGTACTGGCAATGTGCCGGCGGAATTGCACGCGGCTGACGCGGTCGTGATCGAAGTTGGCATTCTCGAGCGCGACCAGTGCGTCGAGGTCGCGGGGCTTGGCGCGGCGGATGCGGGCGGGCATACCGCGCAGCCTAGGGTGAGGGAGCGACTTGCCGCAAGTTCACCGGGCAGCGGCCTTTTTGAGATGTGCGGACAGGAGGTCCGCTTTTTTGATCTTCGCGTTCATGGACGAGCGCAGGAACTAGTGCCAGACTTGGCCGCCGGCACCAGCCGGTCGCCTATATCAGAACGACACACGAAAAGCGGAAACACGGAATGAGCCGGCTGGTGATCGTGGTGGAGAAGGCCTCGGACTGGGGCTCGTACTATCCGTCCGACAACGTGGTCAGCGCGATGGATTATCTGCGCGAGCCGGTCGGTGGCGACGAGCGCACCCACGTCATCAATCTCTGCCGCGGCTACAAGTACCTCGGCACCGGCCATTACGTATCGCTGCTGGGCGAGGCGCGCGGGCACCGCGTGATCCCGTCGGTGCGCACCATCAACGACCTGCGCCGGCGCTCGCTGTACGGCCTGGACGTCGAGGACCTGAACCAGAAGCTGGCGAACTTCCTTCCCGCCGGTGGCCGCGACACCACCGACCTGGGCATCCTGGTCTACTTCGGCGAGACCTCCTATCCGGCGCTGCAGGACCTGGCGCGGCAGGTGTTCGAGATGTATCCCTGCCCGCTGCTGCGGATCGAGTTCGAGCGCGATCGCGTTTGGCAGATCAGCGCGATCAAGCCGATCAGCCTGCATACGCTGGACGATGCACAGGAAGACGCCTTCGCGCACACGCTGGATGTCTTTACCAAGCGCCTGTGGCGCAAGCCGCGCGCACGCAAGCAGTTCCGCTACGACCTCGCCATGCTGGTGGACCCGGCGGAAACCATGCCGCCGTCCAATCCGCGCGCGCTGAAAAGCTTCATCGCCGCCGGCAAGGAACTCGGCATCGAGGTGGACCCGATCGGCAAGAACGATTACACGCGGCTGGCCGAATACGACGGCCTGTTCATCCGCGAAACCACCGCGCCGGACAACCACACGTACCGCTTCGCGCACAAGGCCGAGCGCGAAGGCATCGTGGTGATCGACGACCCGACTTCAATTCTTCGCTGCACCAACAAGATCTACCTGCACGACCTGCTGCGCTCCAAGAAGATCGGCGTACCGCGCTCGGAAATCCTCTACCGCGATGATGCGAAGCAGTTGAAGTCGCTGCCGGAGAAGATCAGCTTCCCGCTGGTACTCAAGATTCCGGACGGCTCTTTTTCGCGCGGCGTGGTGAAGGTGGAGGACGTGCCGGAACTGGAGCGCGCGGCCGCGCAACTGTTCCAGAGCACGGCGCTGCTGATCGCGCAGGAATTCCTCTACACCGAATACGACTGGCGTGTCGGCGTGCTCAACCACGAAGCGTTGTATGCCTGCCGCTATTACATGTCGCGTGGCCACTGGCAGATCTACAACCACGCCGCGCGCGGCGCGGCGCGCTCCGGCGGATTCGACACGCTCGCGGTGAAGGATGCGCCACCGGAAGTGGTGAAGCTGGCACTGCGCGCGACATCGCCGATCGGCGGCGGCCTGTACGGCGTGGACATCAAGCAGACCCGCGACCGGCTGGTGGTGATCGAAGTCAACGACAATCCCTCGATCGATGCCGGGGTCGAGGATGGACAGCTGGGCCACGAACTCTATCGCCGCATCATGCAGGAATTCCTGCGCCGGATGGAACGCAAGCGTATCGGCGCGGGTGGTTGATTCGCGCGGAGCAGCAGTCGGGTCGCCAGAACCGCGGCAGGTGCCGCGAGCAGCCAGAACGCCAGCGACCAGCCATAGTGCGGATTGTGCAGCGGCAATGGAGTCAGGCCGAACAGCACGATGCCCGCGGCGAGCCAGGCGGCAGCGGTGAGGGTCAGGGCATCGGGTTCGCGGTGCGGATCGGGCAGGGTTTGCATGGCACACTCCTCGACGGGTGTGCGCACCATGCGCGCCGGGCATCTCACTGGTTGCGACAAGAGGTCTTCATGCAGCGCTTCGCCGTCCTTGGCCATCCCATTGCGCATTCGCTGTCGCCGCGCCTGCACGCGCTGTTCGCGGCGCAGTTCGGGATCGAACTCGAATACGTCGCCACCGACGCGCCGCCGGAGCGCTTCGCCGAAATCGCACACGCATTCTTCGTGCAAGGCGGCCGCGGTGCCAATGTCACCTTGCCCGACAAGCGGCCGGCGTTCGAACTGGCCGATGCGCACACCCACGCTGCGCAACGCGCAGGCGTGGCGAACGTGCTGACGCGGCGAGCCGACGGCGCGCTCGAAGCGCACAACACCGACGGCGCCGGGTTGATCCGCGACCTGCACGAACGCCATCGCATTGAATTGGACGCGTGCCGCGTGCTGCTGCTGGGCGCGGGCGGCGCCGCGCAGGCGGTCGCGTGGGCGCTGCTGGATGCGGGCGTGCACGAACTGATCCTCGCCAATCGCACGCTGGAACGTGCACACGCACTCGCCGACACGTTGGCGCAACCCGCGCGCGTTTCCGAATGGAGCGCGCTGGAGCGGTGCGGTGCGTTCGATCTGATCCTGAATGCAACCTCCGCCGGGGTGCTCGGTGCCGCGATGCAGTTGCCGTTGTCACTGGTTTCGCGCGGCACCCGCGCTTACGACCTCGCCTACGGCAGGGCCGCGCAGCCGTTCATGACCTGGGCGGGCGATGCCGGCGCGGCGCAAGTCTTCGACGGCCTGGGCATGCTGGTGGAAACCGCGGCCGATTCGTTCGAGCACTGGCACGGCGTGCGGCCGGACACGGATGAAGCCTTGCGCTCGTTGCGAACGGCGTAGCGGGTCTTGACCCGCCTCGCGTAGGGCGGGTGCAGACCGGCCCTGCAGGGCTGCGAGATAACGATCCTTCAACCGCACGTAATGCGCGGCCGAGTAGTGCAGTTGTTCGATTTCGCGATCGCTCAACTTGCGCACGCAGCGCGCCGGGTTGCCCAGCCACAGCTCGCCTTCGCCGACGACCTTGCCGGGCGCGACCAGCGCACCGGCGCCGACCATCGCGTGCTTGCGCACGATGGCGCCATCCAGGATGGTGGAATGCATGCCGATCAGGCATGTGTCCTCGATCGTGCAGGCGTGCACCACTGCCGCGTGGCCGATGGTGACGTCCGCGCCGACGAGGCAGGGGAACCCGCCCGGCGAATACGGGCCGTCGTGGGTGACGTGCAGGATCGCGCCGTCCTGCACATTGGTGCGCGCGCCGATGCGGATGCGCTCGACATCGCCACGCGCCACCGCGCCGGGCCACAGCGACACGTCGTCGCCGAGTTCGACGTCGCCGATCAGGCTCGCGGCCGGATCCAAGTACACGCGCGCGCCGAGTCGGGGATGGATGTTCTGGTAGGGACGGATATTGGACATTGTTCCATTCTAGAGGCTCACTCCCCCGGCTCGCCTCCGGACAGGGCATTCCGGGCAGGCTCCGGGATATGTAAGGACAAACTTTCATTGTCGAACCGTTCGTGCTTGGATACCTCGGCACGAATGGTTCGAACGGGCTTTGGCGTGATGGATCAAGCGATCGATACGGGTGGCCTCAACGCGCTGCTCCGGGATCAGCGTAATGCCTGGCACGCGCATCGACCCGATTACGCGCAGCGCATGGATGACCTTGCGCGGTTGCGTGCGGCATTCAAGGCGCGGCTGGAGGATTTCGCGAGCGCGGTGAACGCGGACTTCGGCCGCCGCCCGCGCGTCGAGACACTCGTCAGCGACGGCATGACCGTGCTGCACGCGATCGACCACGCGCGCAGGCACCTCAAGCGCTGGATGCGCCCGCAGCGCGTCGGCACGAACTGGCTGTTCCTGCCCGCGCGCAGCGAGATCGTCGCCAAACCGCTGGGCGTGATCGGCATCGTCGCGCCATGGAATTATCCGGTGAACCTCGCGCTGATTCCGCTGGCGGATGCGCTGGTCGCGGGCAACCACGCGATGCTGAAACCGTCCGAGCACACGCCACGGACTTCCGCGCTGTTGCATGAACTGCTGTCGGAAGTCTTTCCGCGCGAGCGCGTGGCGGTGGTGCAGGGCGATGCAGCGGTGGCCGCCGCCTTTGCCGCATTGCCGTTCGATCACCTGTTCTTTACCGGTTCGACCACGACCGGCGCCAAGGTGATGGCCGCCGCGGCGCCCCACCTCACGCCGGTCACGCTGGAACTGGGCGGCAAATCGCCGGCGATCGTGGCGCCGGATTATCCGATCGGAAACGCGGTTGCGAGAATCTTCACCGGCAAGCTGCTCAATGCCGGACAGACCTGCATCGCGGCGGATTACGTGCTGCTGCACGAAGCCGCGCGTGGGCCGTTCGTGCGGGCCGCGCGCGATTACGTGGCGCAGCATTATCCGGAGCTGCGCAGCTCGTCCGATTACGCCAGCATCGTCAGTGCCGCGCATTGGCGGCGCCTGAGCGATTACCTGGACGAAGCGCGGCGCGCCGGCGCGCAGGTGATCGCGCTGCCTGACGCTCACGCCAACGATGAACAGACGCGCGTGCTGGCGCCCACGCTGGTGCTGGATGCACCCGAAGGCACACGTGTGATGCAAGAGGAAATCTTCGGGCCGATCCTGCCGATCGTCACCTACGCAAGCATCGAAGACGCGATCGCTTATGTGAATGCGCGGCCGCGCCCACTGGCGCTGTATCACTTCGATCACGACCGCGCCCGCACGCGGCGCGTGCTGGATGCATGCCTGGCCGGTGGCGCGTGCGTCAACGACACCGTGCTGCATTTCGCGCAATCGCGATTGCCGTTCGGCGGGGTCGGCGCGTCCGGCATGGGCAGCTACCACGGCCACGCCGGATTCCTGACCTTCTCGCATCGCATGGCGGTGTTCCGGCAGTCGCGCCTGTCCACCTTCGCGCTGCTGCGGCCGCCGTATCGCAAGCTGGCCGAGGCACTGACGAAATTTCTCACACGCTAGAAGATGTTTTCTTCCAGCGCGCGCACGGTATAGCCGTAACCGGCCTCGATCGCGCGTTCGAATTCGTGCCAGTCCAGCAGCCCGATCGCTTCCAGGTGCGGGCGCAACAAAAGGCTCGCCAGTTCGCGCCGGCGCAGGCTACCCGCTTCCGAGTTGAGCATGCCCGAACGCACCAGGATCGCGAATGCATTCGGCCGGCAGCCCGATCGTCTCTGCGCCCAGAGCCTCGGCCACGGCGGCGTTGCGGTTTCATCCGCGCGCGCGGTCAGCATGTCATCCGCGCTGATGTCCACCGCGAGGATGCGGCGCAAGCCCTCGTCGCTCATCACGTCGGTCGGCAGGTTGTTGACCACTGCGCCGTCCACGTACACATGGCCTTCGTGCAGCAGCGGCGGCAGGATGCCGGGTACCGCACCGGACGCGCGCAACCAGCGCCACAGCAGACCTTCGCGATGGACCGCCGCGCTGCCGCTGGTGAGGTCGGCCGACAGGCAGGTGAAATCCAGCGGCAGATCCTCGATGTCTATTTCGCCGAAGGCTTCGCGCAGCAGCTTCGTGGTGCGCGCGCCGCGCGTCAGCGCCACCAGCGGCAGCGTCCAGTCGGACAGCGGCTTGCCGTCCACCAGCGCGCGCTTGTACGCCTCGCGCATCTTCTGGTCGTCCCATTCGTAGGCGACGCCTGCGCCGATGATCGCGCCGATGCTGGTGCCGATCACGCTGTCCACCACGATGCCGGCTTCGCGCAGTGCGCGGATCACCCCGATCTGCGCGAAGCCGCGTGCGCCCCCGCCGGAGAGCACCAGGCCGGTGCCATTGCCGCTCAGCAAGCGCGCGATGCGTTCGATGTCCCGCGCGTGACGTGCGTGGTGATGGCGCAGCTCGCCACCGTGCAGGGCCGCGCGCCAGGCGCGCGCCGCGCCGTAGATGAAACGCGGATGCGGTTGCAGCAGTACCAGATGCCGCGGCCGCGCGCGCACGTACTCCGGGCGGATCACTTCGTCGTCATGCCACGCGCCCGGTTTGCGCTCGGCGTCCACCACCATCAGCAGCGCGTCGGCCTGGCGCTGGCACAGTCGCCGCCAACCTTCGTCGCCATCGTCCAGGTACAGCACGAAACGCACTTCGCTTTCCCGGTGCGTGAACCAGTCGGTGCTGCGGCCACGGCCCAGCGCGGAATCGATCACCAGGCAATTGCCGAAGACCAGCAACTGGCGGCGCAGGTTCTCCGCAAACTCGCGCACCTTGACGCTGCGATCGAACGGCAGGATCGCGAAGGTGTGCGGCGCACCCACCGGTTCGCCCTTGCCGCGCTCTTGCATGCGCTCGGTCAGGCGCGCGAGCGCACTGCGCGCCGCCCCCAGCATTGCCGCCGGATGCTTGCGGACCAGCTCATCGAATCCCGCGCGCGAAAGCCGCAGCAGTTCCGAATCGCGCAGGGCGCGGACGCTGGCTTCCCGCGGCCGGCTGGTGACCAGGCCCAGCTCGCCCAGCGTGCTGCCGCGCGGGATGACGCCGAGCAGGCGCGGTGCGCCGCCCGAGCGCGGCTTGCCGAACGCGCCCAGGCTGCCGGCTTTCACCACGTACAAGGAATCCGAAGCGTCCCCGGCTTCGAACAGCGGCGCGCCGCCGGGCAGCGAGAACCAGGCCATCTCCTGCGCCAGTGCGTCCAGCCTGCGCCCGCGCAGGCCCGCGAAAATCTCGCTGCGCTTGAGCAGCGTACGCAATTCGTCGCGATCAATCCCGTTCATGCCGGGGAATCTCAGTGTGCCGTCCCGCAATAATATTGCGAATTCGCCGCGTCTTTCCGCGTCTGGCGGGGTTGCGGCTTCTCGCCATCGTCCACGATGTCTCGTTGCCGCGCCTGGCCCGCCCCAAATCCGCTACTTCATCAAGCTGCTGCGGGTCGGCACACCGGCGCGCTTGATTTCGGCGCGTTGCTTCGCCATGTTGGTGGGTTCGATGGAGGTATACATGTCAGACGCCAACCCGCTGCTCGCCGATTATCCCCTGCCTGCGTTCTCGGCCATCCGCGCCGAACACGTGCTGCCGGCGATCGAGGCGATCCTCGCCGAATACCGCGCGCGTATTGACGCGCTGACCGCTCCGGACGCGCCGCGCGACTTCGAACATGTGATGCTGGAACAGGAGTGGCTGGAGCAGCGCCTCGCGCGTGCGTGGGCGCCGGTGTCGCACCTGCATTCCGTCGCCGACACCCCGCAACTGCGTGAAGCTTATTCCAGCGCGCTGGAGAAGATCACCGAATTCTCCTCGGAGCTGGGTCAGAATCGCGCGCTGTTCGAAGCCGTGAACGGTATCGCGCAGTCGTCGGGGTTTGCCGATGCGCCGCCCGCGCAACGCGCCGCGGTGGAGCACGCGCTGCGCGATTTCAGGCTCGCAGGCGTATCACTGGAAGAGCCGGCGCGCACGCGCTTCCGCGAGATTGCCAACGAGCTGGCGCAGGTCACGACCGCGTTTGCCAATGCGGTGCTGGACGCCTCGGATGCCTGGCACGAACATGTCATTGACGAACGCGATCTCGCCGGCATCCCCGAGTCCGGTCGCGCGGTGCTGCGCGAATACGCGCGCGAGCGCGAGCTCGAAGGGTTCCTGGTCACGCTGAAACAGCCCAGCGTGCAGGCGGTGCTCACCTACGCCGACAATCGCGAATTGCGCGAGCGCGTGTACTGGGCCTACCAGACGCGTGCGTCGGACCAGGGGCCGGATGCGGGCAAGTTCGACAATTCGCAGCGGATCGAGAAGATCCTGGCGCTGCGCCACGAGGCAGCGCGGTTGCTCGGCTTCGCCAACGCAGCGGAAGAATCGCTCGCCACCAAGATGGCCGACTCGCCGCAAGCCGTGCTGGCATTCCTGCACGATCTGGTGGGCCGCGCGAAACCTGTTGCAAGACGCGAGCTGGATGAACTGCGCGTGTTCGCACGCGACACGCTCGGTATTCGCACGCTGGAATCCTGGGATGTGGCCTATGCAGCGGAGAAGCTGCGCCTTGCGCGTTACCAGCTGGACGAGGAAGAACTGAAGCCGTATTTTCCCGCGCCGGCGGTGATGGAGGGCCTGTTCGGACTGGCGGGCCGGCTCTACGGCATCCGCCTGCAGCCGCGCGAAGGCATGGACGTCTGGCATCCGGACGTGCGCTATTACGACGTGCGCGACGCGCAGGATCATGTGATCGCCGGTTGCTACCTCGACCTGTACGCGCGCACCGGCAAGCGCGGCGGCGCGTGGATGGACGTGTGCCGTTCGCGTTTCCGTGATGGCGCGACGCAGTCGTTGCCGATCGCTTTTCTCACCTGCAATTTCCCGCCGCCCACGCGCGATACGCCCGCGCTGCTGACACACGACGACGTGCTGACACTGTTCCATGAGTTCGGCCACGGGCTGCATCACATGCTGACGCAGGTGGACATTCCCTCGGTCGGCGGCATTGACGGCGTGGAATGGGACGCGGTGGAACTGCCCAGCCAGTTCATGGAGAACTTCGGCTGGAACCGCGAGGCGCTGGACGGCTTCGCGCGCCATTACAAGACCGGCGAGCCGCTGCCGCAGGCGCTGTTCGAGCGCATGCTGGCGGCGCGGCATTTCCATGCCGGCCTGTTCTTGGTCCGGCAACTGGAATTCGGTCTGTTCGATTTCCTGCTGCACCGCGACTACGACCCGCAGCGCGGCGCGCGCACCATGGAAGTGCTGGAGGACGTGCGCAACGAAGTCTCGGTGATGCACCCGCCGGCGTGGCAGCGCTTTCCGCATGCGTTCACGCATATTTTTTCGGGCGGCTATGCGGCGGGTTACTACAGTTATCTGTGGGCCGAGTTATTGTCGGCCGATGCATTCGATGCGTTCGAGGAACGCGCCGAGGCCGGCGGCAGCGCGATCGATCCCGCGACGGGCGAGCGCTTCCGCGGCGAAGTGCTGGGCGTGGGCGCCACCCGGCCGGCGCTGCAATCCTTCATCGCCTTCCGCGGCCGTGAACCGAAGCCGGATGCGTTGCTGAAGAGCTACGGACTGGCGGCATGAAAAGGTTGCGCTATCCTGCGCGCGTGACCGAAGCCCGTGCTCGATGAAGATCGCTTCCTGGAACGTCAACTCGCTCAACGTGCGCTGGCCGCACGTCGAGCGCTGGTGCGCCGAGGCGCAGCCGGATGTGCTTTCTCTCCAGGAAACCAAACTGCCCGACGAGAAGTTTCCGCACGAGGCGGTGCGCGCGCTCGGTTACCAGTGCGTGTTTTCCGGGCAGAAGAGCTACAACGGCGTGGCGATCCTCTGCCGCCAGCCGCTGCGCGACATCGTCACCGACGTGGATGGCCTGGACGATCCCGCGCGGCGCATCCTCGCCGCCACGATCGGGGACGGCGAACGCGCGCTGCGTGTCGTCAACCTGTACGTGGTGAACGGGCAAAGCGTGGGCAGCGACAAGTACGTGCACAAGTTGCACTGGCTGTCGCACGTGCGCGAATTCCTGGGCGCGGAGCTTGCACGGCATCCGCGCATGGCGGTGATGGGCGATTTCAACATCGCGCCGCATGATTGCGATGTGCACGATCCGGAAGCCTGGCACGAGCAGGTGCTGTGTTCGACGCCCGAGCGCGAGGCGCTGCGCGGCATCGTCGAACTCGGCTTGACCGATTCGTTTCGCGTGTTCAGCGGGGAAAGCGGACACTACAGTTGGTGGGATTACCGGCAAGGCGCGTTTCGCCGCAACCTGGGCTTGCGCATTGACCTCATCCTGGTGAGCGCGGCCTTGCGAAGCGAATTGAAATCGGCGGCGATAGACCGCACACCTCGAAGCTGGGAACGGCCGTCGGATCACGTGCCGGTGACCATCGACATCGCAGATTGAGGGACAGGGCGTGAACGCAGAACGCGAACCGCAAGGCAGCCTGCCTGACGACGAACTGGAACAGCTCGACCGGTTCCTGCGCGCGCATGCGCAGCGCAGCGGCGAGGGCTTGTTGCTGGATGGCGTGCACGGCCTGTTGACCGCGCTGGCGATCGGGCCGGAACCGGCGCTGCCGGAAGAATGGTTGCCGGAAGTGCTGCAGACGCCGTTCGAGGATCCCGATCAGGGCCGCGAAATCCTGGGGTTGCTCGCCAAACTCAACGATTCGATTCCCACCGAACTCGAGAGCGACAACTACGAGCCGGTGCTGGGAGAACTGGCCGACGAGAACGACCAGCCCGGCGATCTTTCCGCGGCGGGCTGGTGCGAAGGATTCTCGCGCGGCATCGATCTGCGCGCGGCGATGTGGGAAACCCGGCTGGCCGAAGACACCGATTTGATGGAACTGCTTGGCCCGATCATGGCACTGGCCGTGGACGACGGCATCCTGGCCGCGGATGTGCCCATCGAAAAACTGGAAGACCGGGAATACGAAGCGTGCCTCGCGCAAATTCCGGAGGCGGTGAATGCGCTGGCGCATTACTGGCGCGTGCATCCGCCGTCGGAGCGCGAACGAACTGCCGGTGGCGGCGCCTCGTCCAGCGTGTTTCCGCAGATGCCGGCAAGGCGCGGCGGCCGCTGGGTGCACTAGCGGGTGTTTGCAAGCGGCTGCGCTCGGCCACGGAGCTCTTGGCCATGAACGGCAACTCCGCGCGCCCTGGTGAAACAGGGATGCCGATCGAGGACGCTGGTGACTGACCCTGCCGGCGTCGTCGTTGCTGAACGCTGCGTTCCCGCCGCGCGTATTGGCTTTTCGCCGCAGCGTGCCCATCTTGCAGCCTGAAGCCTTTCAGGAGAGCGCCATGGCTACCCGCACCATCACCCGCCGCGTACGCGGCATTCCGACCAGCGACGGGGCCGGCGTCAAGTTGACCCGCGTAATCGGCCAGCGCGCGCTGGAAATGCTGGATCCGTTTCTGATGCTGGACGAGTTCGGCTCCAGCGCCGCCACCGATTACATCGCCGGCTTCCCCGATCATCCGCACCGCGGGTTCGAGACCGTCACCTACATGCTCGATGGCCGCATGCGCCATCGCGACAACGCCGGCAACGAAGGCCTGCTGGAATCCGGCAGCGTGCAATGGATGACCGCTGGCCGCGGCATCGTGCATTCGGAAATGCCCGAGCAGGATCACGGCTTGATGCGTGGTTTCCAGTTGTGGGTGAACCTGCCGGCGAAGGACAAGATGAGCGCGCCGCGTTATCAGGACATCGCGCCGGAGAAGATCCCGGGCGTGGAACCGGCCGCGGGCGTGCACGTGCGCGTGGTCGCAGGCGAATTGCTGGGTGCGCGCGGACCCGTGAGTGGTATCGCCACGGAGCCGGTCTATCTGGATGTCGCGCTGCAACCTGGCGCCCGCGTCGAGATTCCGCTGCCGGTCACGCACAACGCGTTCGCCTATGTGTTCGAAGGCGACGGCGTGCAGGTCGGCAACGAGACACTCGCGCGCAGCGAGCTGGGCGTGCTCTCGCCGGGCGATTCGGTGTCGCTGATTGCGAGTGACAAGCCCGCACGCGTGCTGGTCGTGGCCGGCAAACCGCTCAACGAACCGGTCGCCAAGTACGGTCCGTTCGTGATGAACACGCCCGAGCAGATCGTGCAGGCGATGCAGGATTACCAGGCGGGAAGGTTCTGAGTACGCAACCGGGCTTACGCGAAAGCCGCTTCGGGAGCGTGCTGTCCTTCAGGAGTGCGGCCAAAAACCGCCATCCATGGCCAAGAGCTCCGTGGCCGCTTCTGGTCGTGATTTCGCGAAGAGTTGAGCGCTCGCGGATTGCGGCTTCGAGCAGCGATCATGGACGATCGCACAGACAAACCACAAAAAAAGACCGGACGTCGGGGAGACGTCCGGTCCGGGGGTCGCGCAGCGGGAGGGAGGGGAGTTCGCGCGCGCGAGTTCTTTGTGCGTATTCCTGTGCGTGACGTCCTGTCCGCACTTTCAATCTGTGCATCCCTGCGCTTCCAATGAGACCGGGACTTCCTGTCCGTGCTTTCAGTTGCGTGCGCCCAGGGCGAAAACGGAAATCCGTCCTCGCCCGTGCTGGATCAGGCGCTGCGCGCCGCCTTCTTGGCGGTGTTGCCGGCCGCGTCATTGGCGGCCTTGACGCCGTTGCGGGTCAGCTCGCCAATCTGCTCGGCGGTCTTCTGCGCAACGCCCAGGGTCTGCTGGCTGGTTTCATAGGCGGCTTCCGCGCTGGTGCGCGCGAAGTCGAGGCCCTTCGGCCACAGCGCGGTGACATCTTCGATCTCGCGTGCGGCGAAGGTATCGGCCACGAACGCAAGGTTCGCCTTCATCTGCGCTTCCAGCGCCTTGACCTGGAGGTCCTGGATCTCGGCGAAGCCGCGCAGCGCGGTCAACTGGGCCTTGCAGGACTGCTCGGCCAACTGCTTGCTCAGGGAGAGCGTCTGTTCCTGCCACGGTGCGTACATGTCATTTCCCTCGCGGGGTGGGGTGGATGACATGCACTCTAGCGCATTCCATGTTGCAATGCAACATGAAATCTCGAGCCGTTCAGGATGTGGCCGGAAATCCATGACACGCAGCTGATCAGATGGACCATTTTCGCGTGCGGCACTGCGTCAAAATCTCGGGTCCCGAGTGCCTCAGGGCCCTTTGTACCGCGCCCCCGCCGTGCAGGTTTCCTGCACGTGCACCTCATGCAGCAGCGGCAGTACCGGGCGCAGCTGCTGCCAGATCCATTGCGCCAGCCGCTCGCTGGTCGGATTTTCCAGGCCCGGCACCTCGTTGAGATAGCGATGGTCCAGTGCGTCCATCACCGGCGCGAAGACGCTTTTCAGGTCGGCGAAATCCATCACCCAGCCGAGCGCCGGATCGGGCTCGCCGCGCAAATGGATTTCCACGCGGAACGAATGCCCGTGCAGGCGCGCGCACTTGTGGCCTTCCGGCACGTTCGGCAAACGGTGCGCGGCTTCGATATGGAAAAGTTTGTAGATGTCGGTCGGCAAGCGGGTGAACCCGGCAGTTGGAAGTGCGAGCTTAACGCGCCAGATCAATGCAGCGAATCCACCTCGCTTGGTCGCCGCACTATTGCCCGTTGGGCGTGCTGGCTTCGCCGGGCAGCTTCTCGGCCATCTGCAAATGTTCCTGCAAGGTGGGCAGGGTGGCTTGCGCGAAGTTCTGCACCGGCGAATTGGCAGCCCTGGCTTCCTGCTTGAACTCGCTGATATCCTTCTTGTGATCCTTCACCATCGTCTTTGCGTAAGCCTTGTCGAAGGCTTCGCCATGCAACCTGGAAAGGCGGTTGATTGTGTTCTGATCTTCCGCCGAGGGTTGAGTCGGGAGCTGGATGTGATCCTGCTCTGCGACGGCTTTCAGCTTGTCGTTGGCGGCGCCGTGATCCTGCACCATGCGCTGGCCGAAGGCTTTCACGTCGGCGCTTTGTGCGTGGCTTTCGGCGAGGCTGCCCATCGCCACCTCCGCCATGCCGCCCTGCGCGGCTTTCCTGGCGAAACTCGCATCCGACGAAGACCCGCACCACGCGGCCGTGCTCAGCAGGCAACCCGCGGCGACGATCATCATTCCTTGACGTGTTTTCATGTTTGACTCCGTTCCCTGGTTGGCCCCAGCCGATTGAAGCAATCGCAATGCCACGCGGCGCGATGTCGAATACACGTTCCCGACTCACTTATGTTTCCGATGCCGAACCCGGCTATACGCGGCAGCGGCGCGGCAAACGTTTCGTCTATCTCGACCGCCGCGGGCGGGCGCTGGCGGATGAACGGGTGCTGGCGCGCATCCGCTCGCTGGCGATTCCGCCGGCTTACACGGATGTGTGGATCTGCCGCAGCCCCTCCGGCCACGTGCAGGCCACCGCGCGCGACGCGCGCGGACGCAAGCAATATCGCTATCACCCGGACTGGAAGACCTGGCGCGCGGCGACGAAGTTCGAACGCACCCTGGATTTCGCACGCGTGCTGCCGAAACTTCGCGCACGGATCGCGCGCGACCTGCGCCGCAAGGGCCTGGCGCGCGAGCGGGTGCTGGCCACGATCCTGCGTCTGCTCGACCGCACCCACGCGCGGATCGGCAACGAGGAATACGCGAAGGCCAATCGCTCCTACGGGCTCAGCACGCTGCGCGATCGCCACGCGCGGGTGCGCGGCGATGAAGTGGTGCTGCGTTTCCGCGGCAAATCCGGGCAGGAGCACCAGGTCGCCCTGAACGATGCGCGGGTCGCCCGGGTGGTGCGCCGTTGCGGGGATCTGCCCGGACAACGCCTGTTCCAGTACCGCGGCGAAGACGGCGCGTTGCACCGCATCGGTTCCAATGACGTCAACGACTATCTGCGCGAGATCGCCGGCAACGGTTTCACCGCCAAGGACTTCCGCACCTGGGCGGCGACGGTGAGCGTGGCTGGCGCACTGATCGCGCGCGGCAAACCCTCGCAGGCGATGTTGCGCGGCGCGATCGAACGCGCCGCCGGCGAGCTGGGCAACACGCCGGCGGTGTGCCGACGTGCGTACGTGCATCCGGCGATCATGCAGGCTGGCGAATCGCGCCAGGAAATCGAAGGCCTGCGCGCGGCTTACGAGCGCGCGGCGAACCGACGTGGGCGCGGCTTGAACCAGGTCGAGAAGGCCGTGCTGATCTATCTGCGCGAATGTGCGCGGAAGCGCTAGGCGGTCGGTGTTGGTCGCGGTTGTCGGTTGTCGGAAAAGCCCGTGGCCGCGGACTTTGATGGCAGCAACCGACAACCGGCAACTAGCAACCGATATCGCGCGAAAAATTACACGCGCGCTCGAAAAGGATTACCCATCGGTTCACGCGAATTTGCGCGTCCAGAGTTGCCGAAGCGCACCGCGTGCGCACACGCGATCTTCACTTGGAGGATGTATGTTCCTGCCTGACTTACCTTGCGTACGGATGCGCGGTGATGGGCATGGAAATCCCGGCGTGCAGGGCGATTCGCGGCACGCATCTTGCTGCCGCAGACATGCCAACGGCTCATGGAAGCAGCCACGCAAGGAACTTCAGGATGAAGGCAAGCGGCGGGAACGGATCATCATCCCCGGCAAGGCGGGCGGTGGTCACCGGAGGTGCGGGCTTTCTCGGTAGCCATTTGTGTTCCCGGCTCCTCGACGAAGGTTTTCACGTTACGGCCATAGACAATCTCTCTTCGGGCAGCCTGCGCAATGTCGCGCCGCTGCTCGCGCAGGATGCGTTCAAGTTCATCAAGCACGACATCATCGCGCCGATCGGCGTCGAGGCCGATTTCATCTTCAACATGGCCTGCTGCGCTTCGCCGCCGCAGTACCAGCGGGATCCGGAAAAGACCCTGCGCACCTGCACCGATGGTGCGCTCAACATGCTGCGCCAGGCGATGCTGCACAAATCGCGCATCTTCCAGGCCTCGACCAGCGAGGTGTACGGCGAGCCGGAAGTGCATCCGCAACGCGAGAACTACCGCGGCGCGGTGTCGCCGATCGGTCCGCGCGCCTGCTACGACGAAGGCAAGCGCGCCGCGGAAGCGGCGTTTTTCGACTTCCAGCGCATGCACGGCGTGCAGATCAAGGTCGCGCGCATCTTCAACACCTTCGGGCCCCAGATGCAACTGGACGACGGCCGTGTGGTGTCCAACTTCATCGTGCAGGCACTGCGCAACGAGCCGCTCACCGTGCACGGCGACGGCAGCCAGACGCGCTCGTTCTGCTACGTGGACGATCTGATCGAAGGCATTTGCAAGTTCATGTTCGCCGCGCCCGGGCTGGCCGGGCCGATCAACCTCGGCAACCCCAGTGAGGTCACGGTGATCGATCTCGCCCAGCGCATCATTGACCTCACCGGTTCGCGTTCGCGGATCGTGCACCGGCCGATGCCGGTGGACGACCCGACCCGGCGCTGCCCGGACATCGGGCTGGCCAAGGCGACGCTCGGCTGGGCGCCGCGCACGCCGCTCGAGGAGGGTTTGCGTCGCACGGTGGCCTGGTTCGACCAGGTGTTGAGCGAGGCCGAACCGGTGACGGAGTTGAGCGGTGTCCCCGCGTAATGCCCATGCCGGCGCCGGCGTGAATTCCGGCCATGTGCTGATCACCGGCGGTGCGGGATTCGTCGGTTCGCACCTCGCCGACGAACTGCTTGAACACGGGTATCGCGTACGCGTGCTGGACAACCTCGACCGCCAGGTGCACGGCGAGTCCATCTCCCGTCCCAGTTATCTCAATCCCGACGTGGAGTTGATGCGCGGCGACGTGCGCGACCGCGCTGCGGTCAATCGCGCGCTGCGCGGCGTGGACGCGGTGTTCCATTTCGCCGCCGCGGTCGGTGTCGGCCAGAGCATGTACGAGATCGAGCGCTACACCGACGTCAACAACCGCGGCACCGCGGTGTTGCTGGAAGCGTTGAGCGCCGCGCCCGTGCAGCGCCTGATCGTGGCCTCCAGCATGAGCGTGTACGGCGAAGGCCGCTGCCGCGCGAGCGACGGCACGCTGGTGGATCCGGCCGAGCGTTCGCCCGACGCATTGCGGAGGGGCGATTTCGAATTGCGCGGCGCGGATGGCCAGCCGCTGACGCCGCTCCCCACGCCGGAAGAGAAACCGAGTGTGCCGACTTCGGTGTATGCGCTGTCCAAGCTCGACCAGGAACGCCTGTGCCTGATGATCGGTCACGCCTACGGCATTCCCGCCGTGGCGCTGCGCTTTTTCAACATCTACGGCACGCGCCAGGCGCTGTCGAATCCGTACACCGGCGTGCTGGCGATCTTCGCCTCGCGCTACCTCAATGCGCGTGCGCCGATGATTTTCGAGGACGGCCTGCAACGGCGCGACTTCGTCAACGTGCGCGACGTCGCGCGCGCCTGCCGGCTCGCCCTGCAGACCGACGACATCGCCGGCAACGTGGTCAATATCGGCAGCGGCCGTTCGATCTCGATCCTTGGCGTGGCCGCTGCGATGGCGCAGGCGCTTGCCATCGAGGACCTGCCGGCGCAGATCACGCGCAAGGTGCGGGTCGGCGACATCCGCCACTGCTTCGCCGACATCTCGCGCGCGGCGCAATTGCTCGGCTACACGCCGCAGGTATCACTCACCGACGGTCTGGGTGAACTGGTGGACTGGATGCTCGGCCAGCGCGCGTTCGATCGCGTGGACGCGGCATCGGAAGAACTCGCCAAGAGGGGGTTGCGCCTGTGAACACGCCACCGGCCCGGCCTTCCGTCCTGATCACCGGCGGTGCCGGCTTCGTGGGTGCCAACCTCGCTGCGCGACTGCTCTCCGATGGCCGCGCGGTCACCATCTACGACAACCTCTCGCGCCCCGGCGTGGAGCGCAATCTCAACTGGCTGCGCGAGACGTTCGGCGATGCGTTGCAGGTGCGCATCGGCGACACCCGTGACGCGCACAACCTGCGCGAAGCGGTGAACGCCGCGGGACAGGTGTTCCACTTCGCCGCGCAGGTGGCGGTGACCTCCAGCCTGACCGATCCGCTCGCCGATTTCGAAGTCAACCTGCGCGGCACATTCAATTTGCTGGAAGCGATCCGCACCACGCGGCATCCGCCCTCGCTGGTTTTCACTTCCACCAACAAGGTATACGGCGCGCTGGCCGACGTGGAACTGGAAACCACGCCGACGCGCTATCAGCCGCGCTACAGCCATTTGCGCGAGTCCGGCATCTCCGAGCGGCGGCCGCTGGATTTCCACAGTCCGTACGGCTGTTCGAAAGGCGGCGCCGACCAGTACGTGCTGGATTACGCGCGCAGCTTCGGCCTCAACACCGTGGTGCTGCGCATGAGCTGCATCTACGGGCCGCACCAGTTCGGCACCGAGGACCAGGGCTGGGTCGCGCATTTCCTGATCCGCGCGCTGCAGCGCCGCGCCATCACCGTGTACGGCGATGGCCGGCAGGTGCGGGACATCCTGTACGTGGATGACCTGGTCGAGGCGTTTCTCGCCGCGCAGGCGCGCATGCCGGAATTGCGCGGGCGCGCGTTCAATATCGGCGGCGGTCCGCCGCACACGCTGAGCCTGCTGGAATTGCTGGCGCGCATCGAACACCTGCAGGGCCACGCGGCGCGCGTTGCGCACGCGCCGTGGCGGGTCGGCGACCAGCGCTATTACGTCTCCGACACCCGCGCTTTCCAGGCCGCGACGGGCTGGCGCGCACGCGTGTCGGTGGAAGAAGGCATCCAGCGCCTGCATGACTGGTTGCGCGAGCAGTCGGCACAAGCCGAACATGTCACCGCGGGAGCGCATGCCGCATGAGCACGTCCGTGATGAGTGCCGCGGTGATGCGCGGCGAAGGCCGCGTTCAACTGGAACGCGTGCCGGTGCCGCGTCCGGGCGCACGCGAAGTGTGCGTGCGCCTGCAAGGATGCGGCGTGTGCGCCTCGAACCTGCCGGTGTGGGCCGGCCGGCCCTGGTTCCACTATCCGCTCGATCCCGGCACGCCCGGTCACGAAGGCTGGGGCGAGATCGCTGCGCTCGGCGACGAAGTCGGGGAGTTCGAAGTCGGCGAACGCGTCGCGCTGCTCTCGGGCCGCGCTTATGCCGATTACGACGTGGCGAGCGCGGATGCGATCGCGCGCATCCCCGCCAACGCGACAGGCATGCCGCTGCCGGGCGAACCGCTGGCCTGCGCGATGAACATCTTCCGGCGTTCGCAAATCGAGCGCGGGCAGTGGGTCGCGATCGTGGGCGTGGGATTCATCGGCGCGCTGCTGGTGCAGCTTGCCGCTTCCGCTGGTGCGCGCGTGATCGCGCTGTCGCGCCGGCCGTACGCGCTGGAGATCGCGCGGCAATGCGGTGCGGCGCACACCTTTTCCACCGACGACATGCACGCCGCGATCGGCGCGGTGCGCGAGCTGACCGGCGGTGCTGGTTGCGAGCGCGTGATCGAAGCGGCAGGCGAGCAGGTCACGCTGGACATCGCCAGTGCGGTCAGCGCCGAAGGCGGGCGCTTGATAATCGCGGGCTATCACCAGGACGGCCCGCGCACGGTGGACATGCAGCAGTGGAACTGGCGCGGGTTGGACGTGATCAACGCGCACGAGCGCGATCCGGAAGTCGCCGCGCGCGGCTTGCGGGAAGCGATGGACGCGGTGCGCGAGGGCCGGCTGGATCCGGCCGCGCTGCTGACCCATCGCATGCCGCTGGACCGGTTGAGCGATGCGTTCGAGCTGATGCGCGAGCGACCGGAAGGATTCCTCAAGGCAGTGGTGACGATGTGAACGCACAAATTGCACCGGCATGGAATGCGGCCCTTCCCGCGCAGGCAACGCGATTGCCGAGGCTCGGGTTCCTCGGCGTCGGCTGGATCGGCCGCGCGCGTATGCAGTCGCTGCTGGAAAGCAGGCTCGCCGATGTGGTCGCGATCACCGACGCCGATGGCGCCGCGCTGGAATCCGCCGTCGCATTGGCCGAGGGCGCGCGCGCACACACCTCCTATGCGTCCATGCTCGGCGAGGACCTGGACGGCGTGGTGATTGCCACGCCCAGCGGCGCGCATGCTTATCAGGCGATGGAAGCGCTGGAGTGCGGCATGGCGGTGTTTTGCCAGAAGCCGCTGACGCGCACCGCGGCGGAAGCACGTGAAGTGGTTGATGCCGCGCGTCGCGCCGATCGTCTGCTGGAGGTGGATTTCAGCTATCGCCATGTCGCCGGCGTCGCGCAACTGCGCGAGCTGATCGGCAACGGCGAACTCGGCGAGCTGTATGCGATCGAGCTTGCCTTCCACAACGCCTATGGCCCGGACAAGCCCTGGTTCCGCGACATCCGCCATTCCGGCGGCGGCTGCGTGATGGATCTGGGCATCCATCTGGTGGATCTCGCCTGCTGGATCACCGGCTGCGCACAAATCGCCGACCTCGATGCGCAACTGTTCGCGCAAGGCCGTGCGCTGACGCGACCGATCGTGGCGGTGGAGGACTACGCCAGCGCGCAATGGCGCATGGGCGAAACCTGCGTGCGCATGGCTTGCTCGTGGAACCTGCCGGCCGGCCGCGACGCGGTGATCGAAGCTTCGTTCTACGGCACGAAAGGCGGCGCCTCGCTGCGCAACGTCGCCGGCTCGTTCTACGACTTCACGGTCGAGCGCTTCCACGGCACGCGCCGCGAATGTCTGGCCTCACCGCCGGATGCCTGGGGCGGGCGCGCGCTGCAACGCTGGGCGCAGCGGCTGACCGAGGCTCCGGATTTCGACGAAGCCGCCGAACATCTGGTGGACGTCGCCACCATTATGGATCGCATTTATGGGCGCTGACTTTTCTGTTCTACCGCGCACCCAGGCGCTGCACGGCTTGCGCGCGCCGCGCCGCATATTGATGACCGCCGATACGGTCGGCGGCGTCTGGCAGTACGCGATGGACTTGTGCCGCGTGCTGTGCGCGCGGGGCGACGAGATCACGCTGGCCACGATGGGCGGGCTGCCCGATCGCGCGCAGCGCCGCGAAGCCGGGAACATTGCGGGACTCGACCTTCGCGCGAGCCGTTACAAGCTCATCTGGATGGACGATCCGTGGCGCGACGTCAACGAGGCCGGCGAATGGCTGCTCGGACTCGCGCACGAGGTGCAGCCGGATATCGTGCATCTCAACGATCTCGGCCACGGCGACCTGGATTGGCCCGCGCCGGTGCTGACCGTCGGGCATTCCTGCGTGCTGTCGTGGTGGCGCGCGGTGCACGGCGAGCGCGCTCCGGAGCCGCAATGGACTCCGTATCGCGAGCGCGTCACCGCCGGGTTGCATGCCTCTCATCTGGTGGTCGCGCCGACGCAGGCGATGATGTCGGAGCTGCAATGTTTCTACGGTCCACTGCGCAACACGCAGGTGATCGCGAACGGCAGGAGCCCCGGCGCTGCGCCGCAGATGGCAAAGAGGCCGCTCATCTTTTCAGCCGGTCGCGTCTGGGACCAAGGCAAGAACATCGCGAGCCTGGCGGCGCTCGCCGCACGCGTGCCGTGGCCGGTGTGCATTGCCGGTTCGCAGCGATCGCCCGACGGTGAGCAGGCCGGCTTCCCCCACGCGCGCATGCTCGGCCAACTCGATGGCGACACGTTGCGGCGCTGGTTCGGCAGGGCTTCGATCTACGCGTTGCCGGCGCGCTACGAACCGTTCGGGCTGTCGGTGCTGGAAGCCGCGCAAGCCGGTTGCGCGCTGGTGCTGGGCGACATCGAAAGCTTGCGCGAAACCTGGGATGGCGCAGCGTTGTTCGTCCCGCCTGATGATCCCGACGCGCTGGCCTTCACGCTGCAGCGGTTGATCGCCGATGACACGTTGCGCCAACGCAGCATGGCGCGCGCGCAGCGGCGCGCGGCGCATTTCACGCCGCGCGCGATGGCCGATGCGTACATCGAAGCCTGCGACGACCTGTGCCTGCGCCGGCAGTTCGGCGCGAAAGCGCTGCTGGGGGCGCACGCATGAAATTCGTGCTGTTCTACCAGTCGCTGGTGTCGGACTGGAATCACGGCAACGCACATTTCCTGCGCGGCGTGGTCAGCGAGTTGCTCGCGCGCGGGCATCACGTGGATGTCTATGAGCCGGCCAACGGCTGGAGCCGCAGCCGGCTGATCGCAACCCACGGCGAGGCGCCGCTGCGCCAGTTCGCTTGCCGGTTTCCGCTGCTGCGCAGCCGTCTGTACGACCTCGATCGTCTGGACGTGGACGCCGCGCTGGCAGACGCCGACGTCGCGATCGTGCACGAATGGAATTCGCCGGTGCTGCTGGAGCGGTTGGGCGCGTATCGCCGGCGCGCACCGAACTTGCGGCTGCTGTTCCACGACACCCACCACCGTTCGGTGACCGCGCCGGGAGAGATGGCGCGATTCGACTTGCGCGACGTGGATGGCGTCCTTGCCTTCGGCGCGGCGATCCGCCAGCGCTATCTGGATGAAAGCTGGAGTGCGCATGCCTGGGTCTGGCACGAGGCCGCCGACGCGCGCGTGTTCCATCCCTATCCGGAACTGCCGCGCCAGGGCGATTTGATCTGGGTCGGCAACTGGGGCGATGACGAACGCACGCAGGAGCTGAAGGAATTCCTGATCGAGCCGGTGCATGCCCTGCGGTTGATGGCGCGCGTGCACGGCGTGCGTTATCCCGCCGAAGCGCTGGCGATGCTCTCGCACGCGGGCATTGATTACCGCGGCTGGCTGCCGAACTTCCGCGTGCCGGAGGTGTTCGCGCGGCATCGCGTCACGGTGCACGTGCCGCGCCGGCCGTATGTGCGCGCCTTGCCGGGCATTCCCACCATCCGCGTGTTCGAGGCGCTGGCCTGCGGCATTCCGCTGGTCTCCGCGCCGTGGGACGACACCGAGAACCTGTTCCGGACCGGCACCGATTATCTGATCGCCAGGGATGGCGCGGACATGCAGCGCAAGCTGCACGACGTACTCAACGATGCGGAGCTTGCGCATTCGCTGAGTGAAAGCGGTTTGCAAACCATCCGCGCGCGCCACACCTGCGCGCACCGCGTGGACGAGTTGCTGCAGATCATCGAAGAGCTGCATCCGTCGCTGCCGGCATGGCAGCGCGGCGCGGCGCACATCAATCCGGCCATGGGCGCGACGCGGTGAGCCAATCCCTGAACATCGCCTTCTTCGGCTCCAGCCTGGTCTCTTCCTATTGGAACGGTGCCGCGACCTATTACCGCGGCATCATCCGCGCGCTGCATGCGCGCGGCCATCGCGTCACTTTCTACGAACCGGATGCGTTCGAACGCCAGCAGCGTCGCGACATCGAGCCGCCGGAGTGGGCGCGCGTGGTGGTGTATCCGGCCGATGAAGACGGTGCTTTGCGCGCACTCGAACAGGCGCGCGGCGCGGATATCGTGGTGAAGGCCAGCGGCGTCGGCGTGAACGACGCATGGCTGGAACGCGAGGTGCTGAATCTGCGCGCGCCCGGCATGCGGGTGGTGTTCTGGGACGTGGACGCGCCGGCCACGCTGGAGCGCATGCAGGCCGATGCGGACGATCCATTCCGCGCGCTGGTGCCGCGATACGATTTGATCCTCACCTACGGCGGCGGCCCGCCGGTGATCGAAACCTACAAGCAGTTCGGCGCGCGCGATTGCGTGCCGATCTACAACGCGCTCGATCCGGACACGCATCATCCGGTGGAGCCGCAGCCGCGCTACGCGGCGGACCTGAGCTTTCTCGGCAACCGCCTGCCGGATCGCGAAGCGCGCGTCCATCAGTTCTTCTTCGATGCCGCACAGCGCCTGCCGAACTGCACCTTCCTGCTCGGCGGCGCCGGTTGGGACGAGGTGCCGGGCAACGTGCACGCGCTCGGCCACGTCGCCACCGCCGATCACAACGCGTTCAACTGCAGCGCCCGGCTGGTGCTCAACATCAATCGCGACAGCATGGCGCGGTTCGGCTGGTCGCCGCCCACGCGCGTGTTCGAGGCCGCCGGCGCGGGCGCGTGCCTGATCGTGGACGCGTGGAAAGGCATCGAGGAATTCCTGGAGCCCGACCGCGAAGTGCTGGTGGCCGAAGATGGCGCAGCCGTTGCGCGTTACATCCACACGGTGGATGCGGCCCATGCGCATCGGATCGGCGCACGCGCGCGGTTGCGCCTGCTGAATGAACACACCTACGCGCGCCGCGCCGCGCAGGTGGAAGACATATTGCTGGGATCCGCGCCGGGCGCGCGGACGGATGGAACCGGGCGGATGCCGGTATCCGCGTTCATGCGCACTGACGCGCACAGGGAGATGACGACATGATCGATTCACTGGACATCGTGGTCCTGGGGCTTTCGCTGCGCTCCTCGTGGGGCAACGGCCATGCGACGACCTATCGCGCGCTGGTGCGCGCGTTGTTGCGGCGCGGCCACAGCGTGCAATTCCTGGAACGCGACACCGCGTGGTACGCCGACAACCAGGACGTGCCGGCCGACCTCGCCGCCTGCATCGCGGTGTACGACAGCGTGGACGAACTGAAACAGGTACACGCGGAGGATGTCGCGCACGCCGATCTGGTGATCGTGGGTTCGTACGTGCCGGACGGCATCGAGATCGGCGAATGGGTGCAGGACACCGCGCACGGCACCACCGCCTTCTACGACATAGACACGCCCGTCACGCTGGCGCGTCTGGAACGTGACGAGTGCAGCTACATTGATGCGCGCCTGATCGCCGGCTACGACCTGTATCTCTCCTTCACCGGCGGGCCGATGCTGCAGACGCTGCAGCAACGCTACGGTGCCCACGCGCTGCCGTTCTACTGCGCGGTGGATGCCGAGCGTTACACGCCGGTGCAGACCGCGACGCGCTACGACCTCGGCTACATGGGCACCTACAGCGAGGATCGCCAACGCACCCTGCAGCATCTCCTGGTCGGCCCGGCGCAAGCCTGGACGGCCGGGCGCTTCGCGGTGGTCGGGCCGCAGTATCCGGACGAGATCGAGTGGCCGGACAATGTCCACCGCATCGAGCATCTCGGCCCGGGCGAGCATCCACGTTTCTACAACGAGCAGCGCTTTACGCTCAACGTCACCCGCGCGGACATGGTCGCCGCCGGCTGGTCGCCGAGCGTGCGGTTGTTCGAAGCCGCCGCCTGCGGCACGCCGATCATCTCCGACGCGTGGCCGGGGCTCGATTCGTTCTTCGAACCGGGCCACGAGATCCTGGTCGCGCACGATGCGCGGCAGGTTCTGTACTGGTTGCGCGACATGCCGGCGCGGCGCCGGCACGCGATCGGCGCGGCCGCACGCGCACGCGTGCTGGCCGAACACACCGCCGCGCATCGCGTGGAAACGCTGGAGCACTATCTCGATCGGGTGGCTCCGCGCAGGATCACGGCACGATCGGGCAGGAGTACTTGGCATGACAACGCGGCATGAAGCCCGGCAAACCACCAATCACGACGAGATCCGCAAGTGGGCGGAAAAGCGCGGCGGCCATCCGGCCAGCGTGCGCGGCACCGAGTCGCGCAACGAGGAAGCCGGCGTGTTGCGGATCGCCTTCACCGATGACGAGAACCTGGAAAGCATCGAGTGGGACGAGTTCTTCGACAAGTTCGAGGAAGAACATCTCGCTTTCCTCTACCAGGACAAGACCGCCGAAGGGACGACAAGCCGCTTCTTCAAGCTGGTCGAACGCGGCGAGCCCAAGCACGGGCGCGGTCACGAGGGCAGCCGCGGCAGTCACAGCCGGACCCGTCACTGATGTCCACGGTGGCTTCGGGCGCGTCGTCGCTGCAACGGCAGATTGCGCAACTCGGGCCGTGGTTCCATAACCTGCATCTGCCGCAAGGCGTGCAGACCGCGCCCGAGCATGTGCTCGGCGATTTCCCGATGTTCAAGTGGCGCCAGATCGCGCCGCACATCCCGCAGGACCTGAGCGGCTGGCGCGTGCTGGACATCGGCTGCAACGCCGGCTTCTACAGTTTCGAGCTGGCCGCGCGCGGCGCGCAGGTCACCGGGCTGGACATGGATCCGCACTACCTGCGCCAGGCGCGCTGGGCGGCGGAGCGGCTGGGTTTCGTCGATCGCATCGAGTTCCGGCAGATGCAGATCTACGACCTGATGCGCGAGCCGACGCAGTACGACCTGGTGTGGTTCATGGGCGTGCTGTATCACCTGCGCCATCCGCTGCTGGCTCTGGACATCATCCGGAAGAAGGTGAAGCGCATGCTGATCGTGCAGACGCTCACCATGCCCGGCGAGGACGTGGCGCAGGTCGCACCCGAATTCCCGCTGGACGAACGCGAGGCGATGCAGCAACCGGGCTGGCCGAAGATGGCCTTCATCGAACACCGCATGGCCGGCGACCCGACCAACTGGTGGGCGCCCAACCACGCGTGCGTGGAAGCGATGCTGCGCGCCAGCGGCTTCAAGGTCTGCAAGCGCATCGCCCACGAGTGCTACCAGTGCGAACCCGTCGCCGGCGATCCGGAGATCACGCCGATGATCGAGGAAGAACTGCTGGCGGCAACGGGGCAGGGTGCGCGCGGGGACTAGAACCCGTCGCAAGCGGGAACGCGTCAATAACCGTCGTTATCGCCATCACCCATGACGTCATTCCGGCGAAAGCCGGAACCCAGTGTCTCTTTGCCGTCATTCCTGCGAAAGCCGGAACCCAGTGTCTTTCTGCCGTCATTCCCGCGAAATTGGGAATCCATTGTCTTGCCATGCGACCCGGCGCTAGCGTGTGCTTGGTGGCAAAAGGCGCGGTCAGGTGTACCTTGCGTTCCGGGCGATTCAAGCCGAGCAACCCGCCACTGCTGTGCGGTTGCTTCCGCGCCGGCTGTTCAAACAAGTGGACCCGTATCGAAGAGGGGAACGTATCGTGGTTACACGCTTTGCGATCTGCCTAGCAATCCTTGCACTGGCCGGGTGCGGAACAAGGTCGTTCGTGATGCCCACGCGCGATGGGGCGTTACTGGTCACCGGTTCGTCTGCGCATCTGAGCGGCGCCCAGGAGAAGGAGCGCCTCGTCGGGGACGCCGATGAGTATTGCAAACGACGTGGCAAGTCTGCCGTCGTGATTGCTGCGAGCGAAAACGATGCCAAGCCCGGCAACCTCGCTGCGCCTGGCAAACTGGCCCGCGCAACCATCGAATTCCGCTGCCAGTAACGCCGGCCGAATACGTCCGCGCTGCGCGCCTTACCAGGTGCTGAGTGTCGGTCATTCGGCGGAAGCCGCTGCGCGGATTCCGCCCTACTCGGGCTGCGCGCCAGCGGCTTCAAGGTCTGCAACGCATCGCGCACGAGTGCTACCAACGCGAACCCGTCGCCGACGATCCGAAGATCACGCCGATGATCGAGGAAGAACTGCTGGCCGCGACGGGGCGGGTGGGCGCAGGGACTAGCAAGAGCCCACGCAAATCGGCCGGACACGAGCGACCGCGCTGGATCGAGTTATTAGCTATCGCTGGTATTCATTTGCCTTTGCCCTTGAGCAGTCGCCTCTCTGATTCGCTCAAAAATTTCGACGAGTCGGGCAAGATTGGAGCTCGGCTCCGGCTTGGAAGTGCTGGTCTTCGCTTGGACGATCTCCGTCTCCGCCTCAACTTCCTGCTCGGTAACAGGGACAGCGAAATGCTTCAGTGCCTCGGCTAGGCGGCTATAGAGAAGGAGCTTTCGCTTCTTGCTTACACGATCGCCAAACTCTTGCCGCAAATGGTCGTTGACATAGACGTGGTCATCAAAAGTGATGCCGAAGTCGGAGTCGCGGCTCACGATAATTAGCTCTGCGTTCTCGACTGTGGCGCACTGAACCATCCATTCCCAGTTAAAGGCGTCTCCGTATGACGTGTCATTCTTCTTGCGGGGAGGGCAACCGTGAAGGAATCGCCGAAATGCCTTCCTACGTACAATAGTTTTCTTGGGGCTGTCGCGAGTGAGAACCAACGAGTCGTCTTTATGGAAGATGCGTTGACACGTTTGATATACCGGGTCGAATGAAGATGGATTCTCGAGCGCGCGCTTAAGCTTTGACTTTAACTCCTTTACTCGCCTTTCGGCTTCTTTAAGGCTCTTATTGAGGATGTGCGCGGACTTGGCGTCAGAGAAAATGGCAGGCCTTGGAATTTGCGCGGGGGGCTTTAGCTCTTGCATCCCCTCTAAAATCGCCGCTTGGCGATTCTTTTTGAATTCACTTTCGAGCTGATACGTCACAATTATCTTATCCGCTACCGCTTCTACACGTCGGAGCAAAGCCAAGCCTGCATCATTCCTGGACCGATAAAAATCCAGCCAAATATTGGTATCGATGAAGAGCAGTTTTTGAACTTTCGCCATAGCGAGTTGTGACAAGCGGCTAACGTCAGAATTTAGTGGAGCGACGTCGTAAGGCGGGTGAGCTGGAATGAGTATAGTTAGAATCTTTTCGACGTTGGCAGCACCATGGGTATCGAAAACTGTATGCGCGATTGCGACGAATTGGAGGCGTCGCGCTTGCCTTGGCCACCGATGCCGATGGCGCCTACCATAATGCCGGCGCCACCTTTGGTCTCGGTGCCAGATGTCGCCATTACGGCTACATCAAAGTCGATCTTTTGCACAACAGTGCTTGCGCTTTCGGGGCGGTCCGTGAGGTACCCATAAATCCTCGAATCGCTCGTGCCGTTTGCGCCGACCACATTTGCTGGATTCACTATGGCGGTTGACGCATTGAGATCTGCGCGGGCTCCGTCGATGCCTTGCGCAATTTGAACGAGCGACTCTCTAATAAAAGTTTTCAGATCCATAGCCCCCCCAGAAAGTTCTAACACCTGAACTTGGCGGTGCGCGTGCAGCGCGTCCGCTGGAATGGTTCACTAGAAGTTGATCGCGTTCTGTGTCGGCGGGTGAAGAATTTCATCAACTCTCTCGATCTCGTAATACCTGTGAACAACCTCGCCATCATAGCCGTACGATATCTCCTCATACAAAAGTACACTGAGGGAGTCTCCTGGACGCACATCCACCTGCCTAGCCTGAAACTTCACTAACCAATCAGAATCCGCCACCTTTGCATCGATCGCGCGTCCATCGTACTGGAAACCCCACATGGACTGCCCAAGGTAGTCCGGCTTCTTGACCTTTACGATTCGTTTGCTTGATGCTTTGACGACTTCCTTTGTAAGTACCTCCCTGATAATTTCGGTAGAAATCTCTAACTCGCGATTGAACTTGATTGTCTCCCCCGCTTGCGAATAGCTCGCTGTATCCGACTCTGCCAAGATATCCAAGCTTTCTCGAATGGCGTGAACATCCGAGAGGAGTAGTTCAGTCCGTGGCGGTGCGTAGGCTGGGAGTTGCTTCAGATCGGTTTGTTCGGCGGCGAGAAGCAAATCCCCTTCGAGGACTCGCACGTCATCGCGGTGCGAAATTTTTGGTGTTTCTTCCAACCATTTGAGCATCACGTATTTAGCGCGAAGGAGATAGTGGCCAAATATTTTCTTCCATTCCACATCTTTGATCGCCTCATCCGGTATCCCCGCGATTATGTCTCGAAAAATGCCTTTGACTGACCCAGCTTCGACCCTATCGAGTACGAGCGACGCGTCAATCGAAACATCAAATGAAGATGCTAGGTGCGAGTCCAACGAAGTCATGGCCTCGATCAATCCCGACATGGCTTTGAACACACGAGCGGGGTCGCCTTCGCCGGGCGTGAAGTCTATGGTGATTTCAAATGTACCCTCGTCGCTCATATTTTCCCTCTTTGCTTATGAGCACAAATCAGGCCGCCTAGCAAGCGGCGTGAAACCAACGAATCATCAGGAGCGAACGATGGATGTTCGCCTCTTTTTTGCCACGTGGTGTTGATCGTTTTTGTAAGTTACCGCATTACGGTAAAGGGCGCATAGAAAGGTTGCAGCGAGGAGCCTGAACAGAATCTCTCCCCTATCGTAAGCCAAGTCGGACGGGTCTCTATCACAGAGTAGCTAAGCAACCCGCACCACAGAATTAGCGTAAACAGATTGGCAAGTTGATTGATTTTCGAAACAGAAATCGCTTTTGGCCCAGTTACATGAGCGAATGCTGCGGCAATCAGCGCCCAGAAATATGCTGCGCGTTGCCAATAGAGTTCGATCTCAAACTTTCGTATACCCAGAGCATGGTCAAGTGCTGCGCGAACCTTATTAGGATCGCCCTTAGCGTTTGTTGCGGGCAGACCAAATTCTCGCTCGTACGCTTCTTGGTCACGGAGATTTCCCCTTGCCCGAACGCCTAATTCTGCCCATTGGCGGCGCAGATGTCGGAGTATCGCGCGCGCCCACATGGCTGACAATCGAGGATGAGCGTCCGACCGCGCTTTCTCTCGGAATTCCGATGTTGTCGATCCACACGCTCATCATTCGTCGTCTCTCCGGATCACAATGAAGCCCGACGCGAGTCGGCATGATTGCGGCAGCGCCCGGACAATCTTATGAAGTAGGCGATCTCGTGCTGTTCGAGACGGCTGCGATCGTGCTGCATATCGCCGAGCGCCCGTGCGGGCCTGCTGCCGAACGATGTCAGTACACGGGCGATGCCGGCGGACGTCTAGCCGTCCAGTTCAATCCACTGTGCGTAGACCGTGTCCAGTTCGGCTTGCAGCGCGGCCAGCTTCTGGTTGGCTTGCACGATCGCGCTGCTGTCCTGCCGGAAAAACGCAGGATCGCTCATTGCCGCGCTCTGGGTGGCAATCTCGCTTTCCAGTTGGTCGATGCGCCTTGGCAGTTGCTCCAGCGTGCGTTGATCCTTGAAGCTGAGCTTGCGTTTTGCGGTCGGCGGCGGAGCGCTGGCTTCGGCAGCGGGCTTGCGGGTACCGGGCGCAGCGGGTTGTTCGCGCGCGGCCGGGCGCTGGCGCAGCCAGTCGGTATAGCCGCCGACGTACTCGCCGATCCGGCCTTCGCCTTCTAGCGCCAGTGTGCTGGAGACGACGTTGTCGAGGAACGCACGATCATGTGACACCAGCAGCAAGGTGCCCTTGTAACCGAGCAACAACTCTTCCAGCAGTTCCAGCGTTTCCACATCGAGATCGTTGGTCGGTTCGTCCATCACCAGCAGGTTGGACGGTTGCGCGAACAACTTGGCCAGCAACAGGCGATTGCGCTCGCCGCCGGACAGGCGCGTGATGGGTGCACGCGCGCGTTCGGGCGAAAACAGGAAATCCTGGAGGTAGCCGATGATGTGCTTGCGCTGACCGTTCAGTTCGACGAACTCGCGACCGCCGGCGACGTTTTCGATGGCATTGAGCGAGTCGTCGAGTTGCAGGCGGTGTTGATCGAAATACGCGATCTGGGTGCCGGTGCCAAGTTCGACTGTGCCGTGTTGCGGAACCAACTCGCCCAGCATGATTTTCAGCAGGGTGCTTTTGCCGGCGCCGTTCGGGCCGATGATGCCGATGCGATCGCCGCGCAACACCGTGGTGCTCAGTTCGTTGACCAGCACGCGGCCGTCGAAGCCGTGGGTGACGTGCTTGAGGTCGATCACCTTCTTGCCCGAAGCGTGCGTGTGTCCCAGCGTCATCTTCACGTTGCCGGCAAGGTTGCGTCGTTGCGAGCGCTCCTTGCGCAACGCTTCCAGCGCGCGCACCCGGCCTTCGTTGCGCGTGCGCCGCGCCTTGATGCCTTGGCGGATCCAAACCTCTTCCTGGGCCAGCTTCTTGTCGAACAGTGCGTTGGCTTGGGCTTCCGCGTGCAGGCGTTCCTCGCGGCGACGCAGGTAGTTGTCGTAGTCGCCGGGCCAGTCCGTCAGCGCGCCGCGATCGATTTCGACAATGCGGGTGGCCAGCGCGCGCAGGAAGGCGCGGTCGTGCGTGATGAAGACGATGCTGCCGGCAAACTGCTTGAGGAAACCTTCCAGCCAGCCGATGGCTTCGATGTCCAGATGGTTGGTGGGTTCGTCCAGCAGCAGGATGTCCGGCTTGCGGACCAGCGCCTGCGCCAGCAACACGCGTCGCTTCATGCCGCCGGACAGCGCGGAAAAATCCATCTCGCCGGGCAGTCGCAGCTTGGCCAGGACTTCTTCGACGCGGCGATTCAGATCCCAGCCGTGCTGCGCTTCGATTTGCGCCTGGGCCTCGCCCAGCGCGTCGAGGTCGCCGATGGCCAGCAGGTGCTGGTAGCGCGCCAGCAAGCGGCCGAGGTCGCCCAACCCCTCTGCCACCACGTCGAACACGCTGCCGGCGGTGTCCTGCGGCACCTCCTGTGCAAGGCGCGCGATGACGATCCCGTTTTGCACGCGTACTTCGCCGTCCTCGGCGCGCAGCTCGCCGCTGATCAGCTTCATCAGCGTGGTTTTGCCTTCGCCATTGCGGCCGACGATACACACCCGTTCGCCGGCTTCGATGGACAAGTCGACACGTTCGAGCAGGAGCGGACCGCCGACACTGAAGTCGACGCGTTGCAATTGGACGAGGGACATCCGCTGATTGTAACGGCGGGCTCGCGGCAGGCTGGCTGCCGACGCCGACGCGGCTTGGCATGAACCGGCGACCTTCATCATCCGGGATTCCCGGTACACACTGGCACCGCCATTCGGTTAAATTGGCCCGCTCTCCGACGCAAGAACACCCATGATCGATCTCAGAAGCGATACCGTCACCCGCCCGACCCAGGCCATGCGCAGCGCCATGGCTGTCGCCGAAGTGGGCGACGATGTCTATGGCGAAGACCCGACCGTCAACGAGCTGGAAAGCCTCGCCGCCGGAATGCTCGGCATGGAAGCGGCGGTGTTCGTCTGCAGCGGCACGCAGAGCAACTTGATCGCCTTGCTGAGCCACTGCCAGCGCGGCGACGAATACATCGTCGGCCAGCAGGCGCACACCTATAAATACGAGGGCGGCGGCGCGGCGGTATTGGGCGGGATCCAGCCGCAGCCGCTGGAGTTCTGCGCGGACGGTACGCTGGATCTCGAGCGAGTCGCTGCCGCGATCAAACCCGACGACAACCATTTCGCGCGCACCCGGCTGCTGTGCCTGGAGAACACGATGGGCGGCAAGGTGTTGCCGCTCGACTATCTGCAGCGCGCGCGGGAGTTCGCCGATGCGCACAAACTGGGTCTGCACCTGGATGGTGCGCGCGCATTCAATGCCGCCGTGAAACTCGGCGTGCCGATCAACGCGATCAGTCGCCACTTCGATACGGTTTCTTTATGTCTCTCCAAAGGGCTGGGCGCGCCGATCGGTTCCGTGCTTTGCGGAACGCGTGACCTGATCCTGCGCGCGCGCCGCTGGCGCAAGGTGGTCGGCGGCGGCATGCGTCAGGCCGGCCTCCTCGCCGCGGCAGGGATCATTGCGTTGAAGCAGCACGTGGAGAGGCTGGCGGAAGATCACGCGAATGCGCGGCGGCTTGCGGAAGGCCTGGCCGGGATTCCCGCGCTGGCAGTGGATCCGTCATCCGTGCAGACCAACATGGTGTTCTGCACGGTCGCGGACGGCGACATGCGCCCCTTGCAGGCGCATCTGAAAGCGAGCGGCATCGTGATCGGCAGCGGCCATCCGCTGCGCCTCGTCACGCACCTGGATATTTCCGCGAGCGACGTGGACAAGGTCATCGCCGCGTTCGGCGAGTATTACGCGACGCAAAACCCTTGATCGGGAGTGGGTGGGCGATGGAAGAATTCCGCATTTCCACCGACAAGGCCGAGCTGGACATTCCGCTCATCCATCGCTTCATTGCCGAGGAGTCGTACTGGGCGCGCGGCATACCGCTCCACCTCGTGCAGCGATCCATCGAGCACTCGTTGTGCTTTGCAGGATTCGTGGGCGAAGCCCAGGTGGCCTTTGCGCGGGTCGTTTCGGACTACGCCACGTTCGCCTACCTCGGCGATGTCTTCGTGCTTCCCGGGCATCGTGGCAAGGGTTACAGCAAGGCCCTGATAGCCGCAGTAATGGCTCATCCCCGGCTGCAGGGGCTACGCCGGTTCATGCTGGCTACTAGTGACGCGCATGCGCTGTACGCCCGGTTTGGATTTGCCGCTCCGGCGCGCCCCGAATCGCTGATGGAGCGATATCAGCCCGACCTTTACGCCACCGCGGGCTGACCCGCGAAGCTGCTTCGAAGTCACGATGATCGTCCGCTTCGATTCAAAAGCGCCAGGATCCCGAAGGCAACCCGCTCGCCTTCGCGTTCCTCGCGGACGAATGCCCGGCCGTTTCTAGCCGGGGGCGCCGGGTCTTGCCGGTCGTTGCGCCCAGCTCTGCGCGAACGCCGCGGGCAGGGGATGGATGTCGTCCTCGTGATCATCGGCATCCGCCGCGATGCGGTGCAGCGGTTCGCCTTCAGGAATGCATTCCTCGGGATCGAGCGCGCGCCAGGAGCTGATTTCGACCGGCAGGTAGCGCGACCAGCGCGAGGCGAACGCGCCGTAGCGGAACACGCCGCGCAACACCAGCGTGCGCTCGTTGAAACTGAACTGCACCGGCTGGCCTTCGTCCGGCAACGCATCACGTACGGGAATCCAGTGGCTCATTGCGCAAACAACTCCATTCCGTTGGATGCAGGCCTGTGGCGTGCAAGACGGAAGCCCTGGCTACCCATCCGTGGGTGGTCAGAGCTTCCTGCATGAGCACAACGAGCAAAGCGAGCGTGCTGCATGCATACTGGGCCGTCCATGGCTCGAGGGAACGCAAGGTTCCCGCGAACATTCAGCACAGCCCATGCCAGCCTGCCGAAGCGTGCGTGGCGCGCCTACAGACCGCATTCCCGTGCGGTTGTGACGATTGCGTGTTGATCCGCCGCGTCCACTCGACGGCAAAGCTTTTCGCACCGCGAGGAAAGGAATACAGCAGCAACGTGCCGCATATTCGCAGAGGCTTGATGATGCGTACGGCATGGTTACTGCAACCCGTAATCTGGTCGCAGTCGTGGAGTTCATGGATGTCTGTTCGCAGTGATGATTGCCTGCCGCAACCGGCGCGATTTTCAGAATGGCTGGAACTGGCCTACGCCGCGGAGCTCACCCGCGTTTGCCACGTAATGAAGGCGCTGGAATGCGCGCAGAAAGAATCGCTGCGAAAGGACTGGCGCAAGCGCGTCGCCGATGCGCGAACGCGCGCGGAAACCCTGGCGCGCATGCTGGCCGAACTCGGCATCGAACCTGGCACGGCGGCAGAGTCGCCCAACGCCGGCGACTGCCTGCTGGATGCGATGGAGCTGGCGCTGCGCAACGGCGACCTCACCGCCGCCGAAGCGATCGCGCGGGAATGCGTGGTGCTCGCCGAAGTGCGGTGCGCGCAAGCCTGGCGGCACGTGCAACAGTTCATGTCGAGCGGCAATACGCTCGCGGCGTAAGCCTTCGCCACGCTGAGTGGTTGGTCCCGCGTGGCGGGCGCAAGACGGGAGAAGCGAAGCGTGCCCCGACCTGCGCGGGCTGACGCCTAGCGCCTGAATTTAGCGGCGCCGGCGCCGCATAGCGGATGAGCGTCCGCTGGAGAGAGTAGTTAGGTAGCGCACAACTAAAGCCCTCAATGGTCCGACCCCGGCCCGAAGCACGGAGCACCAACCGATGGTTTTGCGGAAAGACTGGGGCAGCGCTGCAAGTTTGCACGTGCGCTGAGATAGTTTTGCTGAGCGGCTTTCTTGAGCCAGAACAAGGCGCGCTCTTGATCCAGAGGGTTGGCCGATGTTCTAAGCGTTTGGTAAGCCCTAAATTGAGACTCGGCACTCCCATTCTCTGCGCCGATGAGTGCCCAATACTTCGCTTTTTTTTGGCTACGTACTGCTATGCACGACCAGTAGGCATTTGCTAGCTTGGTTGCCGCTTCGCCAGAACCAGCCATTGCTTCCGTGGAATGCCGTGCAACGTCTGAATTGCTAAGACAGTAGTTTACCGAAGCCAAGAATGGCTGCTCTTTTGCGCTCTGCGCGCTAAGCACCGCGCTATAAGTCACGGCGGGAAGCATAAGAATCAGGCAGAACGCGAAGCGCATATGCGATACCTAACGCTTGAGGTAAGCGGCGCAACCCGCGCAGCGGGTTTGCGTCCGCTTGACCGAATAGTTAGAGCGCACACTCACGAAATTGCACGACGTTACCCTCAGGGTCTTGCCCATCGCAGACGCGTGAACCTTGGAACTCCCATACGCGGGACGGAGAGTTAACCTGACCGCCGTGAGCCTGTGCTGCTTCGCGTGCCGCTGCAATACTGGCGACCGGGAAAACGAGCTTGATAGCCGTGCTCTCACGGCGCTGTGGTGGCTCCGTGATGTGAATGGTGGCCGCAAGTTTGCGCGGTACGGCAACAACAACAAGCTGGAAAGCATCCGACTCGAGCACGATGTGGCCTTGCTCTTTGTGCGTGATAGGAAGACCGGCGACTTTCGCGTAGAAATTGCCAACCTTGGATATGTCCTTGGCGTACAAGACTGCGGCTGCTGTCGGTGTCCTTGGCATTACGACTTCCTTTGTTGTGCGCTCTAACGCCTGAATTTAGCGGCGCCGGCGCCGCAACGTTTGTGAGGGCGCAAGCGATGGGCCGGCGTCCGCTGGAATGAGTAGTTAGGTGCCAGTGCGGTTGTTCAGGACGACCTCGTAACCAGTGCGGTTGCATGCGGTAACCCATTGGCGGACCCAAACCAAACTACCAGGCAGCAACGTTACGGCGGATGCGACTTGTGCTCGGACTACGCGATTGTTTGGTAACCGCACGGAGGCAACTTGATGCGCGTCGGGACAAAAGCCGTAGTCGTAGTCTGTCAGGGACCCTGCAGAAATGACAATGCCTTGAGTCAACGCGCTCGGCAAAGGTTGACTCCTAGAATGTATAAGAAACCAAGCAGCAAATGCGAACACGATTACGCTTACCGCAAAGGCAATGATCGTTAGTCGATTCATAGCCAACCAAAATTCAAGACTTCGCATCATGGCACCTAACGCCTGAATTTAGCGGCGCCGGCGCCGCAACGTTTGTAAGAGCGCAAGCGATGGACCGGCGTCCGCTGGAATGAGTAGTTAGGGGCCAAATTTACCACTTAGGGCAAAGCACACCCCATAGAGAACCGATAGACCTATGAACGTGACTGAAGCGAAGACGAGCAGCAATAGTGCACGGCCGAACGGGTAGCCACGAAACGCGTAGTACGGGAAGCCCACAATCGCGAACAGCGCCACAAGAACCGGCGCTGCAGAAGGCATTTGGATCGAATGGGTACGTGCATGAGCTTTGCACCAGGCGAAGAGTAGGAACGCCATGGCGAACGCCAGCACGACGCTAACGGCCTCTTGAGGATTCCCGGCGCGAGGAAGATGCGGCGTGATGAGCCCGGCGGCCGCCCAGAACGCAGCCATTGTGACAACAAGCCAACGATCACGCGTCATTTGGCCCCCTAACGCTTGAATTTAGCGGCGCGCGCAGCGCGTCTGCTGGAATGAACAGTTAGGCCGTAGGCCGACGGTTAAACAACCGTAAATTTGTCGCCGAGAAAAAACATAGCTTGAACGATCCGATCTGCGATTTGGTGCTGCTGAGCAGAACTGATTGCCTCGTGTGCATGCGGCGGGAGCCAAGGCCCGATTGCCGCAACAGCAATAGGCTGGATAGAGCCTGGGCCTAAATTTTCCAACGCATAGCGCAGCGAGTGCCCGGCCTCCGAGTACTCGATGACGAACTGCGACAGCGGACCGCCGCGACGAACGACGGTAAAACCCTCGATGCTTGAAACACCCCATGCGCCACTGAGCTTCGTGAACATATGGCCTAACGCCTGAATTTAGCGGCGCCGGCGCCGTAACGTCTGCAAGAGCGCAAGCGATGGACCGGCGTCCGCTGGAATGAGTAGTTAGGCGTCCAGTTTTGTGAACACCTAGCCCTTGACGACGAAAGTAAGAACAAACACGGCGACGAACAATACGAAGTAGCAGACCATGTAGGTGCGGAGAAAGCCAGCGAACCGACTAAACCTGCTGTTACCTAGAGCCACGTATTCGCGGCGCCAGAGAAATCGCATGGTGGCAAAGCTATTTTTGGCGCTGTTGTTGAGGATGAGCGTTGGCTCCCCGAGAGCTTTCCACGCTTGAGTGAACTGCGTGCGTAAGCGGTAAAGAAACACGTACATGAGCACGAAGCCCGCGATGCAGCTGGCGAAAAGTAGTACGACAAGAACAGCGAAGAGGTAACTCATAGACGCCTAACGCCTGAATTTAGCGGCGCCGGCCGCAACGTTTAGAAGAACGCAAGCGATGGACCGGCGTCCGCTGGAATGAGTAGTTAGCTGGCATTTGTGGAGCATAAATAATGCGCATTTCAATGGACTCCCGAGATCTCCCGGAAAGCGGCCTCGTTGGCAAAGGCAATAAGTGCTTGGGTATCGATGTTGCGGCCAGTGTCGCGGCACCAAGCAACAAATTGGCTGGAGACTACCTGAGCCTTGACGGGCCGAATGCCTTGGTTTTGGATGCGCTTGAATGTTTGCTCAGCGGCGGCTTCCCACTCAGCAAACGTCCTATGCCATTGACGATCGGGGAGCACTTTGCGAAATGATTCGTAGTCCTCGGCCACAAACCAAGGTAGCCCAGCAATTTGAATTTGGTTACTCATCAGCACTCCCCTATACCAGCTAACGCCTGAATTTAGCGGCGCCGGCGCCGCTACGTTTGTAAGAGCTCAAGCGATGGACCGGCGTCCGCTGGAATGAGTAGTTAGATGGCATGGGCCATATACCACGCCTGCACATCTTTGACGAACTGCGGCCAAGAACCGCGACAAGCGCGCTGAGGGATGATGATTGCATTGCCGTTCTTGCCAGTGATTGCCAATGTGCCATTGCCCTCCACGACGGATGCTACCTCGCTCCAAGCGCGAGCACCCGTGAGACGTCCGATTTGAGTTGACCAACCGTCTGGCCCGACATTAAGAGTACGCTCTTTGCCTTTGAACGCGATTTGGGGCCAGGCTGCAAAAAGCAGTGTGATTGTGGGCAAGGCTACTGCGAGCGAAACAAGAGCCAAGCCGAATTGAAATGGAGGTGTAGCCGAGCAGGTGACGGCCAGCGCAACTGTGGCCGCTAAAAGCACATGAACACGCCAGAGCCGTGCACGCCACGCAGCCCAGTACCAGCGCCAGACCTCTTTGCGTGACGATCGGTAATGCAATGTGTAGCTCATGCCAGCTAACGCCTGAATTTAGCGGCGCCGGCGCCGCAACGTTTGTAAGAGCGCAAACGATGGACCGGCGTCCGCTGGAATGATTAGTTAGATGTGCTCTTTGCTTCGACGATGACCACACGGCACGCACCAGCTAATAAGCACAACCTCGATAAGCATGCGAACCACATGCAGCAGGCCCGGCCACTGGTACGGACGTGACGGACCGACCGGATGCGTGAACATAGCGAGTGCCTTGCTGGCCCGCGGAGCATCGGTGCTCGACACCATAACGCGGCGCATGTTGTACCACGGGATCTGGGTGCCAGGCCGCAGCGAACCGAAGCCCGCGCCTTGCACAAAACTTCGGATGCCATGAGCCTCAAGCTCGCACAGCATGCAAGCAAGCTCCGATTCAGACTGCGGGCATGCGATAGGCACGAGGCTCATAAAGATCTAACGCCTGAATTTAGCGGCGCCGGCGCTGCAACGTAAGTAAGAGCGCAAGCGATGGACCGGCGTCCGCTGGAATGAGTTGTTAGGCGCAAGACGTTTGGCGAAGCCAGAACATTGCGCCTGTGAGCCTCGGCCTTACTCATAGCCGTAGCGTGCTGGGTTG
>JBQCCR010000036.1:0-71399 GCA_051961995.1 Rhodanobacteraceae bacterium
CGTCGCAGATCCATAAATTGGGAATGTCCCAACTGCGGCAATCCGCGTTGACCACGCTGGTGGCCGGATCGTCGCCCATGCGCGCGGTGCCGTTGAGGTGCGCGGTGTCGTCCGGCTCGCTCCAGATCTCGCGCGCATTCACCGCTTGCATCGCGCGCGTCATCTGTTCGATCGCGTGCTTCACCAGCGCCTTGTCGTTGTCGCCGTAGGAGAAGGTGACGCGTGCAATCGGCAGGCCGTATTGATCTTTCTCGTCGGCCAGCGTGACCCGGTTGCGCTCCTGCGGCAGCACTTCGCCGACGATCTTCAGGCCGGCCTGGTGGTTGTACTTTTCCATTTCGCGCAGCAGCGGCTCGCCCCACAAACCTCGGCTGCCGGCCTGCGAGGAGACCCACGCCTGCGGCAGCGGGCCCTGCGCCATGTAGGCGTAGCCGCCGAAAAAATCCTTATCGGTGTCGTGGTAGTTCCAGTGCTCGGTGATCGTGAGCGAAGGCGGGCCCTTGTACCAGCGGATCTCGTCTTCCATCACGCCGTACACGCCCTGGTTGGTCTGCACCATCAGATTTTTTCCGACCAGTCCGGAGCGGTTCCCCAATCCATCCGGATAACGCGCATTCGCGGAGTTCAACAGCAGCCGCGGCGTTTCGATCGCGTAACCCGCGACCACCACGTTGCGCGCGCGCTGGAAGCGCCACTTGCCTTCGCGGTGGTAATGCACGCCGGCAACGAGCCCTGACGCATCGGTTTCGATGCGTCCGACCATCGCGAGATCGCGGATCTCCGCGCCCGCTTTCACCGCACGCGGAATCCACGTGACCAGGGCACTCTGTTTGGCGTTGGTCGCGCAGCCGGTCACGCAGAAGCCGCGATACACGCACGGAGGCGCCTGCCCGCGCGGTGCGGAAATCGTGGCGAGCGGCGTTTCGGTCCATTTGATGCCGAGTGCCTCGCAGCCTTTCGCCAGCACCCAGCCGGCCGCGTTGATCTCGTGCGCGCGGTACGGATAGCGCGGCCGCGGTGGTCCCCACGGATAAGTGACGGGGCCGGAAATCTTCAACGCCTGCTCGACTTCCGTGTAGTAGTGCCACATCTCGCGCCAGTCGAGCGGCCAGTCGGCGCCGTAGCCGAGCACGCTGCGTGACTTGAACCATTCGGGACGGAAACGCAGCGAGACCATCGCGAAGTGCACGGTCGAGCCGCCGACGGACTTGCCGCTGTTGTTGCTGCCGAGCTTGAGCGGGTTGTCACCGTCGCAGAGGCGCTCGTCGGTCCAGAACAGTTTTTCCTGGTGCGCCTCGTCGGAGGCGAATTCCTCCAGCGGCCGCCACCACGCGCCGGCGTCCATGCCGATTACCGAGAAGCCCGCTTCCGCCAGTTTGCATGCGAGCGTGCCGCCGCCCGCGCCGGTGCCGACGATCACGAAATCGACCGGATCGTCCTCGGCGTATTCGCGCATCGGCATCCAGCCGCCGATGCGCAGCGGATCGGGCGCGCGGCCGTTCTTGCCGCGCGGGGTGTGCAGTGCCTCATCCAACATGGTGTCGCGGAAAAGAGCCGTTTGTCCGCCAGGAACGCGAAGGACGCACAGGATGGACAAGCCAAAGCAGTTTGTCCGCGAAGAACGCGAAGAGGGCAAACAGCCGGTCAGGGATCAGGACAAGGCACTGATTCGCTCCTCTAGGCGTCGCTGGCGTTCTTTGCGGACCCATGCTCTTCATGTTCGACCTGACGAAAGTATCGGGAGCCATGTTCAGGCCCCTCCCATTTTTTGATTGGCTTTGCGCGCTTCGTCTTCGTGGCCGGATTTGGCTTCCGCGGCTTCCCACGGATCGCGCCGGTTGAAGTACATGCGCACGTAGCCGCGCGGACTGGCCGGGCCGCCGAAACCGATTTCGTTCCACGCTTTCGGATGGCAGTAGTAGGCGGCGAGGATGTCGTGGGTGACGCGCTCGGTGAAGAACGTGTGCGAAGGCATGCCGTGCCAATCCGGCGCCTTCAGCTCGCCGCGCTGCATCGCCTTCAGCAGTTCGTCTTGCGCGGGGGCGGCCAGTTCATGGAAACGTGCGCCGTGGAGCGTGCGCGCTTCCGCATCGAGCGCGGCCAGCCCGCGCCGCCAGGCTTCGCGCAACGGCGGCAGGCTGGCCTGGCGGTAACCATCGCGCTGATCCTGCGCGACCTTGCGATCCACCATGCCGGCGAGTGGAATCGCATCGCGATGTTCCGCTTGCGGCGCGATGCGGTCGCAGATCGCGCGCAGCGTTTGCCACTCCGCCTCGTTGAAGAAGGTCGGCACGTCGAGCGTGGCGAGGCGATGCGCGATCGCCTGCCGGCTTGCATCGTTCCAGGACGGTGTGCCGCGCTTGGCCAGCACGTCGTAACCGGGATAACGCTCAGGCATCGGGGTGCTCCTCCAGCAGATCGAGCGCGGCGAGCCCGGCGAGCGCGAGGCCGGTGAAGCTCGGCGGCGCGGGAATCGGCGGGCCGTTTAGCACGTTCTGTTTCCAGTCGCGCCAGCCGCCCATGTTCCGGTGCACGCCGAAGATATGGAAACACGGACCGGCCAGTCCCATGAACGCGGTCGCCCGCAACCACCAGCGCGCGAGCGTTCTCGGTTTGCGCGGCCGGGTCGCCGCGATTTCCGCCAACAAGCCGGCTGCGACCGGCGGCACGGTGACCGGCAGGTACATGAAAGGGTCGTGGTAGGCGCCGCGGAAATGCAGCAACCCCGCTTCGGCGGAAGTGGCCAGCAAACCGAGCGCGCTGAGACCTGCGAGCGTGCGCCCGGCCGGCATGCCGAATACGCGCGGCGCCGTGCTGGCCGAGTCACTGTCGCGCAATCGCTCGGAGTAATAGCCCAGCAAACCCGAGAGCGCGACCGCCGCAGGCGCACCCAGCGGCGCGCCGTAAAAAAGATTCTGCCAGGAAAACCTGCCTGGGCGTTTGCTGATGTTGTAGATATGGAAACCCGTGCCGACCAGTCCGGTGATCGCGGCGGCGAGATAGACCGGATCGCGCACACGATGCGCGGTGGCACCGCGATCGTTGCTGCCGTGCGCGCTCACGGCGAGGCTGGCCGCGGAAACGACGATCGGCGTAACCATCGCCTTGTTGATGAAAGAACCGCGATAGTGCTCGATGCCGCTGTCGAGTAACGTGGAAGTGGCGATCAGGCCGGCGGCGCGATTCAGCCGGCGCGCGGCTTGCACGGTGGCCTGCTTTGTCGAAGGGCGATCGGCGCGCGCGTGCGCAGCGGCGCGCCGACCACGACTGCGGCTCAACGCAGCCGTGCCGAGTGCGACGGCGAGTGCGCCGAGCGCAACGGTGCCGAGTCGTTGTTGGGCGGGCACGCGGAGTCCCTCAACCGTTGCTGATCGCGCGAAAGGGCAGTTTGTCCGTGAGGGACGCGAAGGGCGCAAAGATCATGATTTGATTTCCTTCGCGTCCCTCGCGTCCTTTGTGGACTGATGCTTTTGAGCTGGCCAGCATGGAAGCGGCATCGGTCATTGCTCGATGCACTCCGGATGTCCGCAGCCGCAGTTGCCGCCGTGCACTTCCAGTTCGTCCACGTCGGGTTGCTCCGCGGCCTGCCGGCAGAACTCGCTGCAATAGGGGTCGCCGGCTTCGACCATGCAGCCGCAACCTTCGTGCTGGCATTTGCCTTGTGGGTGATCTATTTGCATGACGCCTGACACCTCCTGCCTCGGTAGGGCGGGTGAGCCGCTTGCGGCATAACCCGCCGGATGCCTGTGAACGCGATCGGCGGGTGACGCGGATGCCAACCCGCCCTACGACGCTCTTGTTTTCGGCGGGTCAAGACCCGCCCTACAACACGCGATAACGCTCCGCATCGGCATGCTTGAACTCCAGTCCGAACCCCGCGCGTGAAGGATCCGGATGCAACGCACCGTGCACCGGCTGCAGCACGCCGTCGAACAGCAGGTTCTCGATGCGCACGTGATCGTGGAAATACTCGATGTGCCGCAACGGGCGCGTGGCGCATGCCGGGTGCGCGTGCAGCGCCGGTGCGCAATGCGCAGACAGCGGCAGGTTGAACGCTTCGCACAAGGCGCTGGCCTGCATGAAGCCGCTGATGCCTGCGCAACGCGTGGCGTCGGCCTGCAGCACGTCCACCGCGCCAGCTGAGAGCATGCGGCGGAAGTACCAGGGCGTGTAGCCGTATTCGCCCGCGGCGATGTCCATCGGCGCCGGCGCGCGATCGCGCAGCAGGCGCAACCCGCGCAGGTCGTCCGAGCTCACCGGCTCCTCGAACCATCTCACGTCGTACTCGTGCGTGAACACCTGCGCCATGTGCAGGGCCTGCCTGCGTGAGTACGCGCCGTTGGCATCCACGAACAACCGCACTGCATCGCCGATCGCCTTGCGCGCGACCTTGACGCGCGCGGGATCGCGATGTGGTTCGCGGCCGACCTTCATCTTCACCATCCCGATGCCGCCATCCGCCCAGCCGTTGAGCTGCTCCTTCAGTTGCGCATCCGCATACGAACAGAAGCCGCCGCTGCCGTACACCGGCACATGGTCTCGCACTGCACCGAGCAGCTTGAACAAAGGCACATCCAGCAGCTTGGCTTTCAAATCCCACAGCGCGTTGTCGACCGCGCTGACCGCCATGGAGGCGATGCCGGGACGTCCGAGGTTGCGGATGGCCGCGAGCGTTGCTGCCGACGCGCCCGCGATGTCCATGGCATCGCGTCCCTCGACCACTTTCGCCAGCAGCGAGTGGATCAGCACCGCGGTCGCGTTGTCGGCGTAGCTGTAGCCGATCCCGCGCTTGCCGCCGGCTTCGATTTCCACCAGCACCAGGGTCGTCGAATCCCATTCCAGCGTGCCGTCGGATTCGGGTGCGTCGGTCGGCACGGTGTATGCGCTCGCCCTCGCCTTGCCGAGTGCGACGGCTTCCATGCTCAACTCTTCTTGTGACCGGGGAAGAGGGTCGCCCAGGTTTCGCGCGTGGACTGTCGCAGCATCGCGTTGGTGCCGGTGTCGCCTTTCAGCATGGATTCGGCGAACGCCTTGGCCTGCTTGAAGGTGATATGCGGCGGCAGCGGCGGCACTTCCGGATCGGTGATCGCTTCGATCACGCACGGGCGGTCGGCTTTCAGCGCCTCGTCCCAGGCCGCGCCGATCTGTTCGGGGCGGTTGACCATGATGCCCTTCAGGCCGATCAGTTCGGCGTAGCGTGCGTAGGGGAAGTCAATCACGTGTTGTGACGCGTCGTAACGCGGATCGCCTTCCATCACGCGCTGTTCCCAGGTCACCTGGTTCAGGTCGCGATTGTTCAGCACCATGATGATCAGGCGCGGGTCGGACCATTCCTTCCAGTAATCCTTGATGGTGATCAGCTCGGCGTTGCCGTTCATCTGCATCGCGCCGTCGCCGACCAGTGCGATCGCGACGCGATCGGGAAAGGCGAACTTGGCCGCGATCACGTACGGGACGCCCGGCCCCATCGTGGCCAGCCCGCCGGAGAGCGAAGCCAGCATGCCGTCGCGGATCTTGATGTCGCGCGCGTACCAGTTGGCCGCCGAACCGGAATCGGAAGACAGGATGCAGTTGTCCGGCAGGCGCGGCGAGAGTTCCCAGAACACGCGTTCGGGGTTGATCGGTTCGGCTTCCACCATCGCGCGCGACTCGAGCACCTGCCACCACTCGCGCACGTTCTTCTCGATCTCTGCGCGCCATTCGCGATCGGTCTTGCGTGTCAGTCGCGGAATCAGCGCGCGCAGCGTGGCCTTGGCATCGCCGACCAGGTTGATCTCCATCGGGTAGCGGATCGAGAGCATCGCCGGGTCAAGGTCTATCTGCACGCCGCGCGCCTGGCCTTCCTTCGGCAGGAATTCCGAATACGGAAAGCGCGAACCGATCATCAGCAGCGTGTCGCAGCCGGTCATCAGCTCCCAGCTTGGCTTGGTGCCGAGCAGGCCGATCGAGCCGGTGACATAGGGAAGCTCGTCCGGCAACGCAGCCTTGCCCAGCAGCGCTTTCGCCACGCCCGCACCGAGCAGTTCGGCGACTTCCATCACTTCGTCCGACGCATTGAGTGCCCCGGCACCGACCAGGATCGCGACCTTCCTGCCGGCATTCAACAGGTCGGCGGCCTGCTGGATGTCGTGATCTTCGGGCACGGTGTGCGGCGCGCGATAACCCAGCCCCGAGTGCACGGTGCCGTGCTTGCGCGGCGGCGCTTCCACCGCGTCCAGTTCCTGCAAGTCGTTCGGCATGATGATGCAGGTGACCGTGCGCTTGGAGATGGCGATGCGCATCGCGCGATCCACCACGTGCCGCACCTGCGCGGGCACAGTGACCAGCTCGACGTAATCGGAAGCGACGTCCTTGAAGAGCGTCGTTAGGTCCACTTCCTGCTGGTACTGCCCGCCCAGCGCCGAGCGCGCCTGCTGGCCGACGATCGCGACCACCGGCATGTGGTCGAGCTTGGCGTCATACAAGCCGTTCAACAGATGAATCGCGCCGGGGCCGGACGTCGCCATGCACACGCCGACATCGCCGGTGAACTTCGCGTGCGCGCAGGCCATGAACGCGCACATTTCCTCGTGGCGCGCGCGCACCAGGGAAATCTCGCCGTCGGCGCGGTTCATCGCGCCCATCAATCCGTTGATGCCGTCGCCCGGATAGCCGTAGATGCGGCGCACGCCCCACTCGTGCAGGCGCTTGATCAGGAAATCGCTGACGGTCGGCATGAAACCTCCATGTTCCTGGCACTGAAGACACGCGCATCCTGCGCGTCGCGAGCATTTCACTTTGCGATGCTGCGGGTTAACGCAGCGTGTATCCGCGGGGATGTCGGTGACAGGTTGCAACTCGTTCGCCCGCTGAGCTTTGCGTTGATCGGACCCTTGCGTTACCGTGTAACGGCTACAAACCCCCGATTCGCCGTGCATGGAATGCGCGGCGTTGCGCGAATCCAAGGACGGCGGTGGCGCAGCTTTTTCCCAGGTGGTTCGGGTTCCTGTTCCGGCTCGGCGCGCTCGCCACGCTGGTGATCGTCATCGCGCTGTTGCTGCTGTGGCGTGTGGCCACCGCCACGCCCACCGCGCCGCTCGAGCAGCCCGTTCCCTTCAGCCACAAGCATCACGTCGGCGACGACGGCATCGACTGCCGCTATTGCCACAGTTCCGTCGAGCAGTCCGCGTTCGCGGGCATCCCGCCGCTCTCGACCTGCATGACCTGCCACTCGCAACTGTTCACCGACCAGCCGCCACTGCAGCCGCTGATCGCTGCGTATCAAAGCGGAATTCCGTTCCACTGGCAGCAGCTCAACAAACTGCCGGACTTCGTCTACTTCAATCATTCCATCCACATCGCAAAAGGCGTGGGCTGCGAGACCTGCCATGGCCGGATAGACAAGATGCCGCTGACCGCGCAGGTCGCGCCGCTGACGATGCAGTGGTGCCTGGATTGCCATCGCGATCCGGAAAAGAACCTGCGCCCGCGCTCGCAAGTGTTCAGCATGACCTGGCGCGCGAAAGACCCGCATGCGCTGGGCGAGCGGCTGATGCGCGAGTACCACATTGACACGCGACGGCTGACGGATTGTTCCGTATGTCATCGGTGACACCCATGAATCCGGTCGCCGCAATCGGACCCCGCACGGTCATCGAGGCGAACGGTCAAGCGTCGTTCGACATGGACGCCGAGCGCGCGCGCTTGGAGGGTGTGAGCGGGCCGAAGCTGTGGCGCTCACTGGAAGAGCTGGCCGACAGCGAAGGCTTCCGTGTGTGGCTGCGACGCGAACATCCGCAACTGGCGGACATGGCGCCGGTGGATCGGCGCGACTTCCTGAAATTCATCGGCGCCTTGCTGGCGCTGGCGGGTTTGAGCGCGTGCAGCCGCCCACCGCAAACCGAGCTGGTGCCTTACGTGCATGGGCAGGTCGGACAGGTGGACGGACTGCCGCGCTACTTCGCGACCGTGCTGACGAGGAGCGGTTACGCGCAAGGCGTGCTGGCGCGCAGCAACGAGGGTCGCCCGACCAAGATCGAGGGCAATCCGCAGCATCCGGCCAGTCTCGGCGCGACCGACATCTTCGCGCAGGCCTCCGTGCTGCAACTGTGGGATCCGGATCGCTCGCAGTCGGTGCTGTATCGGAACGAGGCGACGACCTGGGATGCCTTCGCGACCGCGATGCTCGAGATGAGTGCGCGCTGGGCACGCGACGGCGGTGCGGGCTTGCGGGTGCTCACGGGCGCGATCACTTCGCCGACGCTGGCCGCGCAACTCGCGGCGCTGCAGAAAAAATATCCCGACGCGCATTGGCACGTGCACGAGCCCTGCACCAGCGACAATGTGCGGGAAGGCGCGCGGCTGGCATTCGGCAACGCCTACGTGGCGCGTTATCACTTCGAGCGCGCGAAGGTGATCCTCGCACTGGATGCGGATTTCCTGTCCGATCCGGCTGCCGGTTTGCATCATTCGCGCGACTTCATCGCTGCGCGCGATCCGGAGCGCGGCGCGATGTCGCGTTTCTATGCCGTCGAACCCACGCCGACCGTGACCGGCATGATGGCCGATCATCGGCTGCCGCTGGAGAGCGCGCAGGTCGAAGCCTTCGCGCAGGCGTTGGCGCGCGAGCTGGGCGTGAACGCAGATCAAGGCGGGAGCGCGCCGCGGACCAGGAACTTTTCCGGGGCAGGCTTTGCGCGCGACATGTCGCCGCAAGGCCGGCTCATGCGCGTGGTCGCGGATGAGCTGAAGGCCAATCGCGGTGCATCGCTGATCGTGACCGGCGAAACGCAATCGCCCGAGCTGCACGCATGGGTGCACGCAATGAATGCCGCACTCGGCAATGTCGGCACCACGCTGGACTACGCCGACCCCGTCGAGGTCTTGCCGCCGCAGGCGATCGATCCACAAGGCGAGGACGACGGCTCGCTGCGCGCGCTGGCGCATGCGATGCACGCGGGCAAGGTGGACACGCTGCTGGTACTGGGCGGCAATCCGGTTTACGACGCACCGGCCGACCTGGCCTTCGCCGCGGCGCTGCAACGCGTGCCGCACCTGTTGCACTCAGGTTTGTACCACGACGAAACCGGCGCGCTCGCCGAATGGCATCTGCCGATGTCGCACGCGCTGGAATGCTGGTCCGACGCACGCGCCTTCGACGGCACCGCCGGCATCGGGCAGCCGCTGATCGCGCCGCTGTACGACAGCAAGTCCGGCATCGAAGTGCTTTCAATCCTCCTCGATGACGAGCTCACCGACGGACACGCGCTCGTGCGCAGGCAATGGTCGTCGCGACTGAAAGACGACGCGGAATGGAACGCGGCCCTGCAGGCGGGCATGGTTGCAGGCACTGCCTCGCCCGCCATCTCGCCGCCTCGGGCCCGTGCACCGAGCGCCAATGCCATTGACTCGCCGTCGCCGCGAAAGCCGGGATCCAGTGACTCTTCCGGCCAGCGGCCCGGGAAACTCGAACTGCTCTTCCGCCCCGATCCCACGATCGGCGACGGCGTGTGGGCCAACAACGGCTGGCTGCAGGAATTGCCCAAGCCGCTGACGCAGCTCACCTGGGACAATCCGGCGCTGGTTTCGCCGGCGCTCGCCAAGCAATACGGGTTGAGCAACGGCGACGTGGTGGAACTGCGTTCGCACGGGCGCAGTCTGCGCATCCCGGTCTGGATCATGCCGGGGCAGGCGACGCGCAGCATCACCGTCCATCTGGGCTACGGGCGCACGCGCGCCGGGCGCATCGGCGACGGGCAGGGCTTCAATGCGTCTCTGCTGCGCACGTCGCAAGCGCTCTGGCAAAGCGATGACCTGCAATTGCGCAGGACCGGCGAGCACTACGCACTCGCACCCACGCAGCATCACTTCAACATGGAAGGGCGCGACCTGCTGCGCGTCGGCACGCTGGCGGAATTCCAGCGCGATCCGCATTTCGCGACCGCCCACGACAAGTACGGCGAGAAGCCGCCCTCGCTCTATCCCGATTACCCGAAAGGCGACTACGCCTGGGGCATGAGCATTGACCTCAACGCCTGCATCGGCTGCAAGGCGTGCACGATCGCCTGCCAGAGTGAAAACAACATCCCGGTGGTGGGCAAGGACCAGGTGCGGCGCGGCCGCGAGATGCACTGGATTCGCGTGGACCGCTATTACGAAGGCGAAGCGGACAACCCGCGCGCTTTCAGCCAGCCGGTGCCCTGCATGATGTGCGAACACGCGCCGTGCGAACTGGTCTGTCCGGTGGACGCGACCGTGCACGACAGCGAAGGCCTGAACGTGCAGGTCTACAACCGCTGCGTCGGCACGCGCTTCTGCTCCAACAACTGCCCCTACAAGGTGCGGCGGTTCAACTTCATGCAGTACGCGGACAAGGAGACGCCGCAGCTGATGGCGTTGCGCAATCCGGAAGTGACGGTGCGCCGGCGCGGCGTGATGGAGAAGTGCACCTACTGCATCCAGCGCATCGAAGCGGCGCATATCGAAGCCGACAAGAGCGGGCGGCGCATCCGCGACGGCGAAGTGCTGACCGCATGCCAGGCGGTGTGTCCGACACAGGCGATCCGCTTCGGCGACATTTCCGACAAGCAATCGGGCGTTTCCGAAGCCAGGAGTTCGCCGCGCCATTACGCGATGCTCAACGAGCTCGGCACGCGCCCGCGCACCACGTATCTCGCGCGGGTCCGCAATCCCAATCCTGCGCTGAAGGACGAAGCGACATGAGCGCAGTCGTCCGTCACGATCCGACGCCCATGATCGCACCCGGCGAGGACGCGACCAGCATCAGCACCCGCATCAGCCATATCACGCTGCAGCGGCCGTTCGGCTGGATGTGGCTGGGCGGGTTGGCCGTCGCGGCGCTGCTGGCGATGCTGCTCACCGTCGGCATCTGCTGGCTGCTGTACGCCGGCGTCGGCATCTGGGGCCTGAACATCCCGGTCGCGTGGAGTTTCGCGATCGCCAATTACGTGTGGTGGATCGCGATCGGCATGGGCGGCACCTTCATCTCCGGCGCGATGTACATCGCGCGGCAGCCATGGAGGAATTCGATCAACCGCTTCGCCGAGGCGATGACGGTGTTCGCGGTGTCGGTGTCGGGCATCTTTCCGATCCTGCACCTCGGCCGGCCGTGGTTCTTCTATTGGCTGTTCCCGTATCCGGACATGATGAACCTGTGGCCGCAATGGCGCAGTTCGCTGGAGTGGGACTTCTGGGCGATCCTCGCCTACCTGATCGTCTCGATCGCGTGGTGGTACGTCGGCATGTTGCCGGACCTCGCGACGCTGCGTGACCGCGCGCCGACGATCGTGCGCGCGCGTTTCTACGGGTTGCTGGCGCTCGGCTGGCGCGGCGAGGCGCGCCACTGGATGCGCTTCGAGAAATTGAACCTGATCACCGCTGCGCTGGCGGTGGTGCTGGTGTTCTCGGTGCACAGCATGGTCGCGCTGGATTTCTCCGAAGGCCTGGTACCGGGCTGGCACGAAACCATCTTTCCGCCGTTCTTCGTCGCAGGCGCGCTGTTCTCCGGTTTTGCGATGGTGCTGACGCTGGCGATCCCACTGCGCAAGGGGTTCCACCTGCACGCCTATCTCACCGACCGCCACATCGAGAACATCGCCAAGCTGATGCTCACGGCCGGACTGTTCGTGGACTACAGCTACTTCTCGGAAATCTTCACCGCGTTCTTCTCGATGGACACCTACGAAGTGGCGATGACCTGGCATCGCATCTTCGGTGCGTACGCGTGGGTGTTCTGGGGCACGATCCTGTTCAACGTCGTGCAGATCCAGTTGCTGTGGTTCAGGCGCGTTCGCCGCAATGCGGCGGCGGTGTTCGCGATCGCCGTGGGCGTGCTGATCGGCATGTGGCTGGAGCGCTTCCTGCTGGTCGTCACCAGTCTGTACGAAGACTTCATGCCTTCGGCCTGGGGCATGTTCTGGCCGACGTTCTGGGATCTCGCTTTCCTCGCGGGCTCCATCGGCCTTTTCTATTTCATGTTCCTGCTGTTCGTGCGCCTGTTGCCGGTGCTCTCGATGTTCGAGCTGCGCAAGCTGGCGCATCAGGCCGGCTGCGGCGCGGTCAGGCGCGGGGGCGAACTGCCGTGAATGGCGGGCGCGTGCTCGGGTTGCTCGCGGAATTCGCGCAGGGCGATCAGCTGCGCGACGGCGCGCAACGCGCACGCGGCCAGGGCTACACGGTGATGGAAGCGTATTCGCCGATGCCGGTGGAGGGTCTCGCAGAACTCGTGCACACGCGCGGCACGCGCATTCCACTTTGGATGCTGCTGGGCGCGATCGGCGGTGGTGGTTTCACTTACTGGCTGGAATGGTATTCAGCGGCGGTGGATTATCCGATCAACGTCGGCGGTCGGCCGCTGTTCTCGTGGCCGGCCTTCATCCCGCCGGCACTGGAGATGACGATCCTGTGGGCGGTGCTGGCCGGCGTGGCTGCGCTGCTGCTCGGCAGCCGCTTGCCGATGCTGCACCATCCGCTGTTCGACATCCGCGCCTTCGAGCGCGCCAGCAGCGACCGCTTCTTCCTGCTGTTGCGCGCCGAGGATCCGCAATTCGACCTGCAACGCACGCGCGCGTTCCTCGCCGCGCTCTCGCCGCTGACGGTCAGCGAGGTGAGGGAATGAAAGTGCGCATCGCCGTGCTCGCGTGTGCCGTGCTGGCGCTCACCGGCTGCGAGCGTGGCATGCACGAGATGTACAACCAGCCGAAATACAAGCCGCTCACGCCCAGCCCGTTGTTCGCCGACGGCAATGCCTCGCGCCGGCAGGTCCCCGGCACCGTGCCGCGTTCGGCCGGCGCGCTCGCCGGGACCAGCAGCGGCAGGCTGGGACGTGTGACGGACGCGCACGCCGCCGGACCCGTCACCGGAGTGGATGCGCAAGGCAAGCCGCTGGCGCAGGGCGGTCCGGGCGCGCAAGCGGGTTACTCCAATCCGCTTCCGATCACACCGCAATTACTGCGTCGCGGGCAGCAGCGCTTCGACATCTATTGCGCGCCGTGCCACAGCCGTGCGGGCGACGGCGACGGCATGATCGCGCGGCGCGGTTTCCCGCATCCGCCGAGCTATCACACAGACGCGCTGCGCAACGCGCCGGACAGTCATTTCTACGATGTGATCACGGACGGCTACGGCGCGATGTTTGCGTATGCCGACCGCGTCAGCCCGCACGACCGCTGGGCGATCGTGGCCTACATCCGCGCGCTGCAATTGAGCCAGCACGCGCCGGCTTCGGAACTGAGCAGAGAGGATTGGGAGAAACTCAACGGCGGCGCGGCGCGTGCTTTGAACCCCTCTCCCCCCGCGAGAGGGGCAGGGGTGAGGGTTCGGTACGCAGCGGAACCGGCAGGTGCAGCCGAATCCTCACCCGCCCCGTCTTGTGTGCCTGCGAAAGGGTCGAGTCAAACCTGCACCCGGTGGGCACAGAGGCCGGGGCACCCTCTCCCGAAGGGAGAGGGGAAAAAGCCCGGAGCCATGCAATGAGCGCCTGGCTCCCACGCACGCGCCGGCAATGGCTCGCATTGGTGATCGGCGTGCTGGCGCTGGTCGCGTGCCTGCTGCTGGGCTTGTTCCGCGATCCGCGGCAGACGCTGCTCTCGTACCTGTTCGCGTTCTTCTTCTTCACCGGGTTGTCGGTCGGCAGCCTGGCGTTGCTGATGGTGCATACGCTCACCGGCGGCGCCTGGGGCTGGTACATCCGCGCGCCGCTGCTGGCCGCCGCGCGCGCGCTGCCGCTGATGGCGGTCGCGCTGATCCCGATCCTGCTTTGCCTGCACACCTTATATATGTGGGCGCAGCCGGCCGCGCTGGTGCACGATCCCGTGCTGCGCCAACAGAGCTGGTATCTCGCGACCGCGTTCTTCGTGATCCGCAGCGTGGCGTACTTCGCGTTGTGGATCGGCTGGCTGTTCGCATTCACGCGCAACCTGGACGACCCGCTGCGCGCGCCGCGCTGGGCGGCATCCGGCCTGATCGTGTACGCGCTGACCTCGCTGACCGCCTCGGTGGACTGGGTGGTGTCGCTGACGCCGCACTGGCACTCGTCCACGTTCGGGATGATGGTCGGCACCGGCTGGATATTGGCCGCCATGGCGCTGGCGGTGGCGGTTGCGACGCGTGCGCACGATCCGGGTGACGTCGCGACCTCCGCGCTGCACGATCTCGGCGGCCTGCTGATGGCGCTGGTGCTGGCGTGGTCGTACCTCGCCTTCATGCAGTACCTCACGATCTGGATCGCCGATCTGCCGGACGAGAACAGTTGGTACATCCCGCGCACGCTGACGAGCTGGCGCTGGCTCGCCTGGTTCCTGATCGCCTTCCACTTCCTGATCCCGTTCGTGCTGCTGCTTTCGCGTGGCGCCAAACGCCGCCGGCTGTGGATGCGTAATCTCGCGATGATGCTGGTGGCCGCCAACCTCGCCGATGCGTTCTGGCTGGTCGTGCCGAGCTTCCGCGCGCACGGGTTCGCGCTGCGCTGGAGCAACCTTTTTGCACCGCTGGGACTGGGCGCGCTGTGGTGGTGCGCGTACGCGGGGCAGTTGCGCGTGGCGCGCGCGGCGATGCCGGCGCGGTTCGAAGACGCGCTGGCGATGGAGCGGACCGATGGCTGAGCACGAACATCCGTTCGGCCACGAGCCCTCTGCCATCGCCACGCGGCGCGTGCTGGCGACCGGCGGCGTGCTGGCGCTGACCGTGATCGGCGTGGTGATCGTGCTGCACTTCGCGCTGCGCGACGTGGTGATGCCGTATCACGCGCAAGTGGCGATCCGCCCGGCGCCGATTCCGCCGCCTCCGCGGCTGCAAGCCTCGCCGGGAGAAGACCTCGCGCGGTTCCGCGCGGAGAAGGCGCGGCTGCTGTCGTCTTACGCGTGGACGGATGCTTCGCACCGCTATGCACGCATCCCGATCGAGCGTGCGATGGAGATTTACGTGCAGCAGCGCGCGCCCGCGAAAGCGGGCAGCGCACCTGCGACGGCTTCGAGCAGAGCACGACCGTGAGCAGTCGCAATGCCATGCGGTGTTGGCTCGCGATCTGCGCATTGACGCTTTTGGCGGACGCCAGCTTTGCGCAGACGCAAACCCACCTGCGCGCGCCGCCGGACCTGTTGCAACGCGTGGGTTTCGACCAGAACCTGGGGCGCCAGGTGCCGCTGGATGCGCGTTTCCGCGAAGCCGATGGCGCGAGCGTGTCCTTGCGCGAACTGCTGCACGACAAACCCGCGCTGCTGGTACCGGGCTACTTCGACTGCAGGAACATCTGCTCCGTGGTGCGCTCGGGCGTGGCGAATGCGGTGCGTCTAAGCGGATTGAAACCGGGCGGGCAGTTCAACGTGGTGCTGGTCAGCATTGATCCGAAGGAAACGCCGGCCGACGCGCGCCGCGCGCAGAGCCACGACGCGCTGGCGCATCCGGGCGCAGGCATCGCTCGCTGGCATTACCTGACGGGTGCGCAAAGCGACATCGCGCCTCTGATGCACGCGATCGGCTTTCGCTATTTCCTCGACCGGCGCGACGATCAATACGCGCATGCGACCGGCATCGTGCTGCTCACGCCGCAGGGCCGCGTCACGCAATACCTGTTCGGCGTGCAGTTCGCGCCGGAAACATTGCGCCTTGCGCTGGTGGATGCGTCGCAGGGCCAGGTCGGCAACATCGTCGATCGCCTGCTGTTGCTGTGCTGCGCCTACGACGTCAGCACCGGTCGCTACACGCTGCTGATCCATCGCGTGATGCAGGGGCTTGGCATCACCAGCGCACTCGCGCTGTGCGGATGGATCCTCGTCTTGCGTCGCGGCGAATTGAAGCGCGCGCGCAACCATGGAGTCGCGCGATGAACAGCGGCTTCCAGTGGTACCTGCCCGCCGCGTCCAGTTTGTCAGGACCGCTGGATGCGCTGTGGTGGGCGATGGTCGGCTTGTGCAGTTTCGTTGCGATCGGCGTGTTCGTGGTGATGTGGGTGTTCTGCATCCGCTACCGCCGCGGCAACAGGAACATTGATCGCACGCTCAGCCACGGCACTACGCCGATCGAACTCGCCTGGACGCTGGTGCCGTTCGTGCTGTTCCTCGGCATGTTCGTGTGGAGCCTGTTCCTGTTCGTGCGCATCAACACGCCGCCGTCGAACGCGCAGACGGTCTACGTCGTCGCCAAGCAGTGGATGTGGAAGGTGCAGCATGCGGGCGGCCAGCGCGAGATCAACGCACTGCACGTGCCGCTGGGGCAGCCGGTCCGCCTGACCATGACTTCGCAGGACGTGATCCACGATTTCTACGTGCCCGCATTCCGGGTGAAGCAGGACATCCTGCCCGGCCGCTACACGCAGTTGTGGTTCGAGCCGACGCAACTCGGTACGTTCCACCTGGAGTGCGCCGAATACTGCGGACTGGATCATTCGAAGATGGGTGGGCTGGTCACGGTGATGCGACCGGCCGATTACGCGCGCTGGCTGGAGGGCCACGCCGGGCCGCTGTCACTCGCGGTGCAAGGCGAAGCGCTGTTCCGCGCGAAGGGCTGCAGCGGCTGCCACGGCGCGAACGCGTCGGTGCACGCGCCGGACCTGGACGGCCTCTATGGTCGCGTCGTGCATCTGTCGGACGGCAGCAGCGTGGTGGCGGATGCGCGCTACATCCGCGATTCGATCCTGCAGCCGGCCAGGCAGGTGGTCGCCGGCTACGCGCCGATCATGCCTTCGTTCCAGGGCCAGCTGAGCGAAGAGGAATTGATTGATCTGGTGGCGTATCTGAAGTCCACCACGGCGGCGGCAGGAGCGCCGCCCGGCACCGCCACGGAGAGCACGCGCGATGAACGCGAACGTCATTGACGCCGGCGCCATGCCGCCAAGTTTCCTCGATCGCGACTACGGCCTGTGGGCGTGGCTTACCACCCACGACCACAAGCGCATCGCGATCCTGTACGCGATCGGCATCACCTTCTTCTTCTTCCTCGGCGGGATCGCCGCGACCATGATCCGGCTGGATCTCGCCACGCCCGACGGCGCGATCATGAGCGCGGAAACCTACAACAAGACCTTCACCTTCCACGGCGTGGTGATGGTCTGGTTCTTCCTGATCCCCTCCATTCCGACCACGCTCGGCAATTTCCTGCTGCCGTTGATGATCGGTGCGCGCGACGTGGCGTTCCCGCGCCTGAACCTCGCGAGCTGGTACCTCTACATCATCGGCGGGCTGTTCACCCTCTGCGCGCTGCTGATGGGCGGCGTGGACACCGGCTGGACGTTCTACACGCCGTTCTCGACGATGTTCTCCAACAGCAACGTGTTCCTGGTGATCGTCGGCGTGTTCGTCACCGGCTTCTCGACGATCTTCACCGGCATCAACTTCATCGTCACCACGCACACGCTGCGCATGCCGGGCATGAGCTGGTTCAAGCTGCCGCTGTTCGTGTGGGCGATGTACGCCGTCAGCCTGGTGATGGTGCTGGCGACGCCGGTGCTGGCGATGACGCTGGCACTGATCGGGCTGGAACGCGGCCTGGGCGTGGGCGTGTTCGATCCCGCGCTGGGCGGCGATCCGCTGCTGTTCCAGCACCTGTTCTGGTTCTACTCGCATCCGGCGGTGTACATCATGATCCTGCCGGCGATGGGCCTGGTCAGCGAAGTGATCCCGTGCTTCGCGCGGCGCCGGATCTTCGGGTACCGCTTCATGGTGTACGCGATCATCGGCATTTCGGTGATCGGTTTCCTGGTGTGGGGCCATCACATGTTCGTCGCCGGCATGTCGGTGTATGCCAGCCTGATCTTCTCGATCTTGAGCTTCATGGTCGCCGTGCCCTCGGCGATCAAGGTGTTCAACTGGACCGCGACCCTGCACCGCGGCTCGATCAGTTTCGAAGCGCCGATGCTGTACGCGCTCGGCTTCGTCGGGTTGTTCATGCTGGGCGGCATGACCGGACTGTTCCTCGCCGAACCCGCGCTGGACGTGCCGCTCACCGATACGTATTTCGTGATCGCGCACTTCCACTACGTGATGGTCGGCGGCTCGGTGATGGCGTATCTGGCCGGCATCCATTACTGGTGGCCGAAGATCACCGGGCGGCTGTATTCGGAACCGCTGGCGAAGTTCGCCGCGATCCTGATGTTCATCGGCTTCAACCTGACCTTCTTCCCGCAGTACATCCTCGGCTGGGAGGGCATGCCGCGCCGCTATCACTCCTACCTGCCGCAGTTCCAGGTGTTGAACGTCCTGTCCTCCGCAGGCGCTTCGATCCTGGCGATCGCCTACCTGCTGCCGCTGCTGTATCTGGGCTGGTCGCTGTTCCGCGGCGCGCCTGCCGGCGACAACCCGTGGGACGCGCGCGGGCTGGAATGGCAAACCACTTCGCCGCCGCCGAAGGAAAACTTCATCACCATGCCGGTGGTGCAGGAGCCTTATGCCTACCGGGAGCCGGCACCATGAGTTCGAACCTCGCCGACCTGCGCGAACGCGGACTGCTGGAGGAGCAGTACGACGACCCGCTGCAGCAGCGCGAAGCCGCCACGCTGGGGATGTGGGTGTTCCTGAGCACGGAGATCCTGTTCTTCGGCGTGCTGTTCGCCAGCTACACGATCTGCCGGGTGCTGTATCCGCACGGGTTCGCCGCGGCGAGCCGCGAAACCGACATGCTGCTGGGTTCGATCGAAACCGCGGTGCTGCTGGTGAGCAGCTCCTTCGCCGCGCTCGCCGTGCGCGCGATCAAGCTGGACCAGCGCAGGCTCGCCGCGTGGCTGCTGGCCGGCACCGCGGCGCTGGGCGTCACCTTCCTGACGATGCACGGCTTCGAATACGACAAGGAATACACCGAACATCTGATCCCCGGCTTGAACTTCGCGCGCAGCGGACCCTATGCGCGCGCGATCGAACTGTTCTACTGCCTGTACTACTTCATCACCGGGTTCCACTCGCTGCACGTGCTGGTCGGCGCCGGCCTGCTCGGCACGCTGGCGGTGCGGGTTGCGCGCGGCAGCTACGGTCCCGAGCGCTTCACGACGCTGGAACTGTCCGCGCTGTACTGGCACCTGGTGGACATCGTCTGGATCTTCGTCTATCCGCTGATCTACCTGGTGGGGCGTGCCACATGAACGTCGTCCGCACGCCACCGCCTGCGCATGCACGCGAAGAGGCGCGCAAGGATCCTTCCGCGCACATCACGCCGGTGTGGCACTACCTGCTGGTGCTGGCGACGCTGTTGCTGTTGCTGCTGGCAAGCGCGCTGAGCGCGCTGGTGCCGTTGGGCTACTGGAACACCATCATCAATCTCGGCATTTCCTGCATCAAGACCCTGCTGGTGATGCTGTTCTTCATGCACGAAACCGAGGCGCGCAGGCTGACGCGCACCACTTCCGCGCTGGGTTTCGTGTGGCTGACGATCCTGATCGGATTGACGCTGGCGGATTTCCTGTCGCGCGCTTACGTGCCGGCGCCGTGGTGAAAGCAGATGCGCACAAGCAGCCATCCCTGGTGCGGCTTCCGATCGGCATCCCTGCCTCACCCGAAACTTCTGCACGCGCAGAAGTTTCGACTTGCGCTCCGGCGTCGCACGAGCTGCCTTCGCTCGCGACGCTTCGCGAAGATCCATGCACTACCCCGGTCGTCGATCGCCTGATCTCAGAGAATGAGGTGAATCATGCACCCACTCCACTTCAGCAGTTTCCTCGCTTTCAGCATGTCGCCGCTGGAGATCATCGCGCGCGGCACGCTGATGTACTGGTTCCTGTTCCTGCTGCTGCGTTTCGTGCTGCGCCGGGATACCTCCTCGGCGGGCATCTCCGGCATCCTGTTCGTGGTGCTGCTGGGGGATGCTGCGCAGAACGCTATGATCGGCCAGGGCAATACGGTCGCCGACGGTGGCGCGCTGATCTGCACGCTGGCCGCGTGGAATTACCTGCTCGATTTCCTCGGCTATCGCTTCGCGCTGATCGGCAAGTTGACCGACCCGCCGCCGCTGCTGCTGGTGCGGCGCGGCCGGTTGGTGCACCGCAACCTGCGTCGCGAGCACATCACCCGCGAGGAAGTGGAAGCCGAACTGCGCATCAAGGGTTTCGAGGGATGCGAGGGCATCAAGGCGATGTATCTGGAAGGCGACGGCTCGTTCAGTGTGATCAAGGCATGAAAGAGCGCCGTTGCCTGCAACGGCGCTCGCCGTTCATTGCACGCGTGCCCGCGAAGCGACCATCCCTGCCTGGCCAGGCGCTGTGGCACGCGATGCCCCGGCCTCGCGTATAAACGCTCCCGCTTACCAGCCCGGCTGCGCGCCGAGGCTGAAACTCGGCGTCCGGCCGATTTCGAGTTGTGTGTCGATCAGCTGGTCAATGTAGCTTTCGATGCGTTGCGTGCGCGCGCGCGTGTGCTTGCCGCCGCGCGCCATCTCGTGGCGGATCGCCTTGATGGCTGCCGCGCCCTGTCGCACCTTCGCCGCGTACTGCTTGCGTTGCGCAGCGTTGCTGCACAACAGCGCGGCCGCCTCGTTGAAGCGCTGCTCCTCTTCCAGCACGCCGATCATGTCCAGCAAATTGGTGCTATCCATGGCTTGCCTCCCCGATGATGGCGCGTCCTGCGCCGGATCCCTGTACGCGCGCGTCGGTTTGGCGCATGCGTGTCGCTCCATGCCGCGGGTGGCCGCCGGGCGGCCGAGGGCGCGGCATCGTGCCGCCGCCGTCGCACAATCGAGAGTAGGTGTGGCGCATGTAGGTCCCTCCTTGGAGTCGAGCGGTCCGGAAACTGCGACCGCTCCGGTGCGGGCATCCTTGCCCGCGGATTTGAAGAATAGAGGGGGGCGCCGTAAAGGCGACGTGCAGGGCAGGTACTTGGAACGTTATCCCGGCGCGTTGTCCCGGTCGGGCTCTTGCACGCAGGCTGCCCCGCTGGAAAAGTGCGGCCACGGGGGGCGTTTTCACGTGCGGGAATGCATGCCGATGCTAGGCTGCAGGCATGGCAGGAAGCCACCATCAAGGGCTGGAGACCTACCGGCGCAAGCGCAAGTTCCAGCACACGCCCGAGCCCGCGCGCACGCCACGGCGCGGCGTTTCCCGTGAGGTCGAACCTGCCGAGCGGCGCTTCGTCATCCATCTGCATCACGCGCGGCGACGGCATTTCGATTTGCGCCTGCAAGTCGGCGGCAGCCTGCGCAGCTGGGCGGTGCCGAAGGGGCCGTCGCGCGATCCCTCGATCAGGCACCTCGCCGTACAAGTGGAAGATCATCCGCTGAGCTACGGGAGCTTCGAAGGCACCATCCCCGAAGGCCATTACGGCGCGGGCACGGTGGCGATCTGGGACGAGGGCACCTGGAGCACCGACGATTCCGCCACCAGGCAGCTGGACAAGGGCCATCTGCGGTTCGAGTTGCACGGCGCGCGCCTGCGCGGGCGCTGGTCGCTGATCCGCACCAGCGGCAAGTCGTCCGACAAGCCGCAGTGGCTGCTGATCAAGGGCGAGGATCAATTCACCGATCGCGGCGACGTCGCCGACGACACGCCATTGTCGCAGTGGAAGCTGGAACACCGGCGCGAGGAAGCCGCGCAATCCGGTTCGCGCAAGACCACGCGCAGCGTTCGCCGCACGGAAGCGCGGGCCGTTGAAACCAGCAAGCTGTCATCGCAGGATTTCGGCTTCCAGTTGGCGCGGTTGTACCAGCGCGCGCCATCGGGTTCCGACTGGCTGCACGAGGTGAAATACGACGGCTACCGCATGCTGGCCTGGCGCAACGGCAAGGACCTGCAACTGCTTTCGCGCAACCGGCTGGATTGGACCGATCGCCTGCCGCGCATCGCCGAGGCAATCCGCGCCTTGAAATGCAAAAGCTGCGCACTGGACGGCGAACTGGTGGTATTCGACGGCGAAGGCCACACACGCTTCGACCTGCTGCAACAGCAGTTCACGCGCGCGCACGCGGATGCCGCGCATTACGTGGTGTTCGACCTGCTCATGCTGGACGGCAAGGATCTGCGCGACCAGTCCCTGCATCAGCGCAAGGCCGCACTCTCGAACTTGCTCGAACGTGCTGATTCAAAGCAGGCGGACGCAGTGCTGATGCTCTCCGGGTTCATCCAGGGCGAAGGATCGCTGGCGCACCAGCGCGCCTGCGAGGCCGGGCTGGAAGGCATCATCAGCAAGGCGGTGGATGCGCCTTATCGCGCCGGTCGCAGTGACACGTGGCGCAAGTTGAAGTGCATTGATTCGGATGAATTCGTGATCGTCGGCTACACCGCCGGCAAGGGTTCGCGCGGCAAGCTGGGCGCGCTGCTGCTGGCGGAGCCCGGGGAGAAGGGCTGGCGTTACATCGGCCGGGTCGGCACCGGCATGGATGAGGCGATGCTGAAGCAGGTGCACGATCTGCTGAAACCGGTGCGCGAACGGCCCGCGCTGATCAATCCCCCCGATGCGAAGCAGCTGCGTGGCAGCAGGGTCACCTGGGTGAAGCCCGATCACGTCGTCGAGATTGCCTTTCGAGGACGCACCGGCGACGACATGTTGCGGCAGGGCAGCTTCAAGGGCTTGCGTCCGGACAAGTCACCTGCCGATTTGCGCGACAGCGATCGCGGCGACCATGCCGCCGAAGCCTTGGAGAGTGCGCCGATGCCCGCCATCGCGCTGACCCACCCCGAACGCGTGCTGATCGAGAAGCCGCGTGTGACCAAACAGAAGCTCGCAGAGTTCTACATGGATTTCGCCGACCGCCTGCTGCCCGGCATCATCGGCCGGCCGCTTTCGCTGGTGCGTTGTCCCGATGGCATCGGCAAGGCGTGTTTCTTCCAGAAGCACGGCATGAGCGGCATGCCCGAGAGCATCCGCACGGGCACGCAGCGGAATTCCAAAGGCGAGGACGAGGAATTCCTGTACGTGGACGGCATCGAAGGCGTGCTGGGCCTGGTGCAGATGAACGTGATCGAGATCCATCCATGGGGCTCGACCATCGCTGACCTCGAACATCCCGATCGCCTCGTCTTCGATCTCGACCCCGATGCCGGCGTGGGCTGGCCGCGGGTGAAGGAAGCCGCGCGCTTGCTGCGCGATCGCCTGCAGGCGGTGAACCTGCAGAGTTTCCTGCGCACCACCGGTGGCAAGGGCCTGCACGTGGTGGTGCCGCTGAACCCGCGCCCGGACTGGGAAGCGGCGAAAGCCTTTTCGCAAGCGCTGGCGCGCACGCTGGAAGCCGAATCTCCACGCGAATATGTGTCGGTGGCGAGCAAGGCGCGCCGCAAGGGCCGCATCTTCGTGGATTACCTGCGCAACGCGCGCGGCTCGACCGCGGTGGCTTCATATTGCGTGCGTGCGCGCGAAGGCGCGGGTGTTGCCACGCCTTTGCACTGGGAAGAGCTGTCCAGATTGCGCTCGGGCGCGCAGTACACGATCGGCAATCTGCCGCGCCGGCTGAAATCGCTGAAGACCGATCCCTGGGCGGGGATCGAGGAAGTGCGGCAGGCATTGCCGGGCTGAGCGTAGTTCCGGATTCCGCTCGCGTTGAGCGTAGCGAAGCGGAGTCGAAACGCGAGTCGAATGGGAGCGGCCCTTCGACTCCGCGCCTGTGGCGCTACGCTCAGGGCGAACGGTATCAAAACAAGGAGCGTGTCATGCCAAGACCCATCTGGAGCGGCACCATCACTTTCGGTTTACTCAACATCCCGGTGCAATTGATGACCGCCGAGCGGCACACCGACCTGCATTTCCGCATGCTCGATTCGCGCAACAACGCGCGCATCCGCTACGAGCGCGTCAACGAGGAAACCGGCGAGGAGGTGCCCTGGAAGGACATCGTGAAAGCCTTCGAGTACGACAAGGGTTCGTATGTCGTATTGGAGAAGGAAGACTTCGCGCGCGCCGCGCCGGAGTCCACGGAGTCCGTGGACATCGAGGCTTTCATCAATCCCGATTCGATCGGCGCGGAGTATTTTGAGAAACCCTATTACCTGGTGCCGGCCAAGAAAGCCGAGAAGGGCTACGTGCTGCTGCGCGAGACCTTGAAGCGCCTGAAGACGGCGGGCCTGGCGCGGGTGGTGATCCGCACCCGCGAATACCTCGCCCTGGTGGTGCCGCACGAAGACGCGCTGCTGCTGATGCTGCTGCGTTTTCCGCAGGAGCTGGTGCCGGCCGACGAATACGCGTTTCCCGACAAAAAGCCCGCCGCCTACCGGATCAGCCCGAAGGAACTGGAGATGGCCGAGTCGCTGGTGAAATCCATGATCGGCAAGTGGCAGCCACAGAACTACCACGACGATTTCCGCGAGCGGCTGGTGAAGGTGATCGAGGAACGCGTCAAGGCCAAGGGGGTCGTGCGCACGCCATCGGCCGCGGAAACCGAGTTGCCCAAGAACGCGGCCACCAACGTGGTGGATTTCATGTCGCTGCTCAAGAAGAGCATTGATGCCAAGCAGCGCACCCCGGCGGCCGGACGCGCGCCGGAGAAAAAGGCCGCCGCCAAGAAATCCGCCAAGTCCACCCGCAAGAAGCCCGCAAGGAAAGGCGCGCGCAAGGCTTCCTGATCCCGCCTGGTCGGCCGGGGGCGCTTTGTCCGGCGCCGCAAGCTCGCTATACTTTCGTGTCTTTTGCGCCCGCGATTGTCGCGGGCGCGAGTGAGGGACGCTCAGGGTTTCTGATCCTCACCATGGCCGGAGCGCTCTGTCCCTTGAGTCAAGGGGCGTAAACCATTGCGCAGCAATGGCTTTGGGTTGTGGAAGCATGGCGATGCAGGCAAGAGCGAACTTCTACACGATTCGACCAGATATTCCTTAGAACTGGAGCTTGCCGTGAGCCAGATGACCCCTTCCGATCGCACTTTCATGCGCCATTTCGCGATTATGATCGCGGCCTTGGCGGGCGTTGCCGTGATCCTGATCATCATCGGCCAGATCGTGCACGCCTATCAGCCGACCGAACAGACCAACGCGCAGGCGCGCGAGGCTGGCGAGCGGATCATGCCGGTCGGCGCCGACTTCGCGGGCAGCACCGGCCGCGCGGCGATGCAGGCACAAGCCGCGGCCGCGGCCGCGGCCAAGGCCGCTGCATCCCAAGTCGCTTACGGCGGCACCACCGACGGCAAGACGATCTTCGGCCAGTTGTGCACGACCTGCCACAGCACCGGCGCGGCCGGCGCGCCCAAGATCACCGACAAGGCGGCGTGGGCCCCCCGCATCGCCGAGGGCATGGATACCCTGGTCAAGCACGCGATTGACGGCTACACCGGCCCGGACGGCAACCATATGCCGGCCAAGGGCGGCAACCCGGCGCTCACCGACGCGCAGGTCGAGGCGACGGTGAAGTGGATGGTGTCCCAAATCAAGTGAGTGCAGGAGGCATTCATCCCGGCCGGCACATGGACGTGCGTTGATCCGGGATCCAGTGCCTTTCACGCGTTCTGCTCCGCTCGTTTCGTCCGTGCTTTGCTGAAGGCGCCGGGCCCGGCTTGCGCCGGGTTGACGGGTTCACTGGCCCGCGCCTGCCTTCGGTATGATGTTCCCATGACCGAACCACAGTTGACCGCGCTTGCCCACGCTCCCGCGGAGTTTCCGCGTGAGGCGCTGGAGTTCGCGTTGCCCGGTCCGGCGGGGCGGCTGGAACTCGCCACCTGCGCGGCCAAGCCTGGCGAGGCGCGCGCGGGCACGGTGGTCATCTGTCATCCGCATCCGCAGCACGGCGGCAGTCTGCGCAACAAGGTCGTGACCATGCTGGAGCGCAGCCTGCGCGAATCCGGCCTCGACACCGTGCGCTTCAATTTCCGCGGCGTGGGCGAATCGGAAGGAACCTACGACGAGGGCGACGGCGAGAGCGGCGATCTGGTCGCGGTCGCGCAATGGGTGCGTCGCGTGCATCCGCACGACGCACTGTGGCTGGCCGGCTTCTCGTTCGGTTCGTACGTGGTGTTGCGCACCGCGCGCTCGCTGGCGGCGAACGCGCTCATCACGGTCGCGCCGCCGGTCGGGCGCTGGGATTTCGAAAGCGTCGCGATGCCCGAGTGCCCGTGGCTGATCGTGCAGGGCGAGGATGACGAGATCGTCGAGCCGCAGGCCGTATTCGAATGGGTCGGAACGCTTGATCCGCAACCCACGCTGGTGCGCATGCCTGAAACCGGACACTTTTTCCATCGCCGGCTGATGGACCTGCGTGGGGCCGTAAAGAACTCGGTACGGGGCTGGTTGCCTGCTCCTCGCCCGGCAGCGTGATCGCCTGCGTGGATTCCGCGGCGGTCGAAGTCCCGATGACGCCGGGCCGGCTTTACGCACAGGGCGTCGTCGCGCGCGCGTGGCAGGAGGATCCGGCGCAACGCGCGGTGCTGGACGACTTCGATCGCCTATGCGCGCAACTCACTGCATCGAAAACAGGTTGGTTCTCGCGCTGGCGCACATCCGGTGCGCCGCAGGGCATCTATCTGTGGGGTCCGGTCGGGCGCGGCAAGACGATGCTGATGGATCTTCTCGTGGAGTCGCTGCCGTCGGGCCTGACGCGGCGCGTGCATTTCCACCGCTTCATGCTGGATGTGCATGCGCTGTTGCGAACGCTCGGCGAGCGCCGCGATCCGCTGCGTGAAGTGGCCGCGCAGCTTGCGCGCAAGGTGCGCGTGCTGTGCCTGGACGAATTCCAGGTCGAGGACATCGGCGACGCGATGATCCTCGCCAATCTGCTGCGCGCGCTGTTCCGGGAAGGCGCGGCGCTGGTGACGACCTCCAACACGCCGCCGCGCGATCTGTATCGCGACGGCCTGCAGCGCGCACGCTTCCTGCCGGCGATCGCGCTGCTCGAGCGGCATTGCCGGGTGCTGGAACTCGCCTCGCCGCACGACTGGCGCTTGCGTGCGCTCACCCGGGCCCGGGTGTATCTCACGCCCCTGGGCGAGCAGGCCGGGCACGCGCTGGCGGCACTGTTCGACAATCTCGCGCGCGGGCCGGTGCAGGAAGGTGGAACACTCGAGCTCAACGACCGCGCGGTTCCGGTGAGGCGTGCGTGCGCGCAAGCCGCCTGGTTCGATTTCGATGCATTGTGCGAAGGCCCGCGCGGTTCGGCTGATTACATCGAGCTGGCGCGTGCGTATCCGGCGGTCCTGATTTCCGGAGTGCCGCAATTCACGCCGCTGCGCGAAGACGCGGCGCGCCGCTTCATCCAGTTGGTGGACGAGTTGTACGACCGTCGCGTGAAGCTCGCGCTCACCGCGGCCGTGCCCGCGGTGGAGCTGTATGACGGCGCGCGCCTGCGTGCAGCGTTCGCGCGCACCGCCAGCCGCTTGATCGAGATGCAAAGCGCCCAATATCTGGCCGAACCCCACCGCTGATCCGCTGTCGAAACGCGCACGCCTCGATCGTCATCAGGGCAGACGACGCGTCCTGCATGACGAATGTCACCGGGATCGCCACGACTAATGGCCCTGTCGCCGAAAGTATTTGCATTTGAAAATAGTTTCCAATATCTTTACCGTTCGGTTCAGTTATGACGGCCGTGCTCGCGCCGCCTCATCGTTACCGGACCCGCTCGCCTCTCCAACAACAACCACAATGAGCCAAGCATTCTCCTTTTCACGCCTGCGGGCACCCGGCGCACTTGCCGGCGCGCTGGCACTGATCCTCGCCGGATGCGCGGTCGGGCCGAACTACACGCGCCCGGGCGCGCCGCAGGTGGATCGCTACACCACGCAACCGTTGCCCGCGCAGACGGTGTCCACCGATACGCCCGGCGGCGATGCGCAACGTTTTCTGCAAGGCACGAACGTGCCGGAGCGCTGGTGGACCACGTTCGGCAACAAGGAACTGGATCGCCGGGTGCAACAGGCGCTGGCGCATTCGCCGACGATTGCCTCTGCCCAGGCCGCACTGCGCGAAGCGCAGGAAAACGCGAAAGCCGCGCGCGGGGGATTCTTCCCGTCGCTGGACGCCAGCGCCGGCGCGACGAGACAGAAATCCTCCGGCGCCCAATTCGGCAGCGCCGGCGCGGCTTTCAGCAGCAGCCCGTTCAACGTGTACAACGCAGGCGTCAGCGTCGGCTACGTGTTCGACATCTTCGGCGGCGTGCGGCGCGGCGTGGAAGCGCAATCGGCGCTGGCCGATGCGCAGCGCGCGCAACTGGATGCGACCTATCTGATCCTCGCCACCAACGTGGTGACGGCTTCCCTGCAGGAAGCTTCGCTGCGCGAGCAGGTGCGCGCGACCGAGGAGATCGCCGATTCGCTGCGCAAGGAACTGGATATCGCGCAGAAGCAGCAGCAGATCGGCGCGAAATCGCTGTCCGACACGCTGGCGGTGAGCGCGCAGCTGGCGAGCACGGAAGCTACGCTACCGCCGCTGCGCAAGCAGCTCGCGGCGACGCAGGACCAGCTCGCGACCTATCTAGGCGTGGCGCCCGCGCAATTGCAACTGCAACCGATCGAGCTGGCGAACGTCACCTTGCCGCAGGACATTCCGGTCAGTCTGCCGAGCAGCATCGTCGAGCAGCGTCCGGACATTCGCGCAGCCAGTGCGCAGTTGCATGCGGCGACCGCACAGGTTGGCGTGGCGACCGCGAACATGCTGCCCCAGCTCACCCTGTCGGGCAGCCTCGGTTCGCAGGCGCTGCATTCGGGTGATCTGTTTTCCGCGGGCACCACGGCGTGGTCGCTGGGGTTGAACCTGCTGCAACCGATCTTTCACGGCGGCGAGCTGCTGCACAGGAAACGCGCCGCGCAAGCCGGCATGGAGCGCGTGCTGGCGGACTGGCAGCAGACGGTACTGACCGCATTCCAGAACGTGGCCGACACATTGCAGGCGCTGGATTTCGACGCGCAAGGGCTGGCTGCGCAGAATACCGCGGAACAAGCTGCGTCGAAGCGACTGGAACTTACCCGTACGCAATTCCAGGTCGGCGCGGTGGATTACCTGGCCTTGCTGGACGCCGAGCGCCAGTACCAGCAATCGCGCATCGCCCTGATCCAGTCGCGCGCGGCTCGATTGTCCGACACCGCGGCGCTGTACGCGGCGCTGGGCGGCGGATGGAACGGCCCGAATGTCGTGTCAAACGAGAAATAGATTCGAAAGTCAGAGCAGTTTTCCGCAAGGGACGCGAAGAAACGCAAATGCATTGGTTCCCTTTTTGCGTCCTTGGCGTTCTTCGCGGAAAAAGCCTTTTGCAATATGCAATCACACGCCCTGCTTCATTGAGAACCGACAATGATTGATACAGCTCTCCGCAAGCCCCGCCTCGGCAAACGCATGACGATCATGCTGATCGTCATCGGCCTGCTGTTCCTGCTGGTGATCGGGTTCAACGTGTTCAAGGGCATCATGATCGGCAAGTTCATGAAGTCCATGGGCAACCCGCCGCAGACGGTCAGCACCATGAAGGCGGAGCTCCAGACCTGGCAGCCGCACCTGGAAGCCGTCGGCAACGTGCGCGCGGTGCGCGGCGTGGATCTCGCCTTCGAGGTTTCCGGGGTGGCCGATTCGGTGCAGGTGAAATCGGGTGCCGACGTCAAGGCCGGCCAGGTGCTGGTGCAGCTTCGCGACGCCGATGACAAAGCCAAACTCGCGGCGCTGCAGGCGACCGAAAAGCTGGCCGAGCTGACCGCGAACCGCTCGAAGAAGCAACTCGACGTGCAGGCGATCAGCCGTGCGCAATACGACACCGACATGGCGAACCTGAAGAGCGCGCAGGCGCAGGTCGCCGCGCAAGCCGCGCTGGTGAACAAGAAGACGCTGCGCGCGCCCTTCGCCGGCCGCATCGGCATCATCACCGTCAATCCGGGTCAGTACATCAATCCGGGCGACAAGGTGGTGAGCCTGCAGCAGCTCGATCCGGTGTACGTGGATTTCACCCTGCCGCAGGATTCGTTGCAGCAGTTGCAGGTCGGCAGCAAGGTCGAGGTGACGACCGACGCGTATCCGGATCAGCGTTTCGTTGGCAAGGTGACTGCAACCGATCCCAGGGTGGATCCGGCCACGCGCAACGTCGGCGTGGAAGCCACGCTGCCCAACCACGACGGCAAGCTGATGTCGGGCATGTTCGCCAACGTCGCGGTGGACAGCGGCGGCACCCAGCGCCATCTCACGCTGCCGCAGACCTCGATCACCTTCAACCCGTACGGCGACACCCTGTTCGTGGTGCACGAGGGTGCGCCGCCGTCGCAGGACGGGAAAGGCAAGCCGGCGCAGCAGGCGCCTGCCAAGGACAAGAACGGCAAGCCGCAGCCGCAGTATTACGTGGAGCAGAGGCTGGTCACGGTCGGCCCGCGCCGCGGCGATCAGGTCGCGATCCTGGGCGGCCTGAAGCAAGGCGAGGTGGTGGTGACTTCCGGCCAGTTGAAGCTGAAGAACGACACGCCGGTGAACATCAACAACAGCGTGCAGCCGACGTTCAATCCGAACCCGCAGCCGGTGGAGCAGTAGTGCAGGCGATCCGAACGTGACGTACTCGCGATCGGAGATGGTTGTCGGTTGCCGGTTGCCAGTTGCCGGAAAAGCCGGCTGCCGTGACCAGCGACCAACAACCGACAACCTGCAACCCTCTCTCTTGCGCAGATTGCATCCATGAAATTTACCGATCTTTTCATCAAGCGCCCGGTGCTCGCGGCGACCTTGAGCCTGCTGATCCTGGTGCTGGGCCTGCGCGCCGTGGCGACGCTGCCGATCCGGCAGTACCCCAAGACCGAGAACGCCACCATCACCGTGCAGACGGTGTACTACGGCGCCGACTCGCAAACGGTGGCGGGCTTCATCACCCAGCCGCTGGAACAGGCGATCGCGCAGGCGCAGGGCATTGACTACATGTCCTCGTCCAGCACGCCGGGCGTGTCGCTGATCACCGCCACCTTGCGCCTGAACTACGACGGCAACAAGGCGCTCACCGAAATCAGCGCGCTGGTGAACTCAGTCAAGAACCAGTTGCCGCAGCAGGCCCAGCAGCCGGTGATCACGCTGCAGACCGGGCAGGCGGTGGCGTCCATGTACATGGGCTTCTATTCCGACCAGTTGCCGTCCAACAAGATCACCGATTACCTGGTGCGCGTGGTGCAGCCGCAGTTGAACGCAGTCGAGGGCGTGCAGAACGCGCAGATCCTCGGCGGCCGCACCTTCGCGCTGCGCGCGTGGCTGGATCCCGCGCGCATGGCCGCGCACGACGTCACCGCCACCGACGTCAACAACGCGCTCGCCGCGAACAACTATCTCTCCGCCATCGGCAGCACCAAGGGCCAGATGGTGAGCGTCAATCTCACCGCCGCCACCGACCTGCATTCGGTGGACGAATTCAAGGATCTGGTGGTGAAGGCCAACGGCACCGACATCGTGCGGCTGAAGGATGTCGCCAACGTCACGCTCGGCGCGGAGAACTACGATTTCAACGTGGCCTTTGACGGCAAGCGTTCGGTGTTCATCGGCATCAACGCCGCGCCGGACGCCAACGTGCTGGACGTGATCAACCGCGTGCGCAAGGTGTTCCCGTCCATCCAGTCGCAGATGCCCACCGGCGTCACCTCGCGGATCGTGTTTGACGGCACCGACTACATCCGCACCTCGATCCGCGAGGTGGTGAAGACGCTGGCGGAGACGCTGATCATCGTCACGCTGGTGATCTTCCTGTTCCTCGGCACCTTGCGATCGGTGCTGGTGCCGCTGGTGGCGATGCCGTTGTCGCTGATCGGCGCGTTCCTGGTGATGCTGTTGTTCGGCTACTCGATCAACCTGCTGACCTTGCTGGCATTGGTGCTGGCGATCGGCCTGGTGGTGGATGACGCGATCATCGTGGTGGAGAACGTGGACCGCCACATGAAGGAACACGACAACGCGTTCCATTCCGCGCTGCTGGCCGCGCGCGAACTGGCCTCGCCGATCATCGCCATGACGATCGTGCTGATCGCGGTGTACGTGCCGGTGGGTTTCCAGGGCGGCCTGACCGGCGCGCTGTTCACCGAGTTTGCCTTCACGCTGGCGGGCGCGGTGACGATCTCGGCGATCATCGCGCTGACGCTCTCGCCGATGATGTGCTCGCGCTTCCTGCGCGAGGAAGATCACCACAAGCCGCTGGTCAAGCGCATTGACCGGATCGCCGATCGCGTGCGCGACCGTTACCGGCGCATGCTGCGCAACTCGCTGGACACCTGGCTGGTCGCGCTCGTGTTCGGCGCCATCGTGCTGGCCGGCAACGCGTACCTGTTCATGACCGCGAAGTCGGAACTGGCGCCGCAGGAAGACCAGGGCATCGTGCTGACCAACACGCAAGGCCCGCCGAACGCCACGATCGACCAGATGGCGTTGTATTCGAAGCAGGTATTCAACATCGCCAAGGCGCTGCCCGAATACACCCACCTCTTCCAGGTGGACGGTGCGCAGGGCGTCAACAGCGGCTTCGCCGGCATCATGCTGAAGCCGTGGGGCGATCGCAGCCGCAGCGCCGACCAGGTCCAGCAGGAAGTGCAGCAGAAACTCGACAGCATCGCCGGCGCACGGATGGCGGTATTCCAGTTCCCGTCGCTGCCGGGCGCGTTCGGCCTGCCGGTGCAGTTCGTGATCAAGACCACCGAGCCGTTCCAGAACTTGAACGATGTGGCGAAGGCCGTGGTCGCCAAGGCGCAGGCCTCGGGCATGTTCTTCTACGTGGACTCGGACCTGAAGATCGACCAGCCGCAGGTCACGGTGAGCCTCGATCGCGACAAGGTCTCCGCGCTCGGGCTGACCCAGCGCGACGTCGGTGCGGCGCTTTCGGCGGCGCTGGGCGGCAACTACGTCAACTACTTCTCGATCCAGGGCCGCGCCTATCGGGTGATCTCGCAGGTCGCGCAGTCGGATCGCTTGAATCCGCACCAACTCGACGACTACTACATCAAGACGCCGGACGGGAAATCCATTCCCGCCTCCACGGTGGCGCACCTGAACTGGGAGACGGTGCCGGAATCCATCAACCACTTCCAGCAGTTGAATTCCGCGACCGTCATCGGGGTGATCGCGCCCAGCGTGTCGCTGGGGCAGGCGTTGCAGTTCATGCGCGACACCCTGAACCAGATCGCGCCGTCGGGCTACACCGCCGATTACGCGGGCCAGTCGCGTCAGTTCGTGCAGGAGTCCGGCGGCTTCCTGTTCACCATGCTGTTCGCGATCATCATCGTGTTCCTGGCGCTGTCGGCGCAGTTCGAGAGTTTCCGCGATCCGATCGTGATCCTGGTTTCGGTGCCGATGGCGACCTTCGGCGCGTTGCTGTTCATCAACCTGGGGCTCGCCACACTCAACATCTACACCGAGGTGGGCCTGGTCACGCTGATCGGTCTGATTTCCAAGCACGGCATCCTGATCGTGCAGTTCGCCAACGACGCGCAGCGGCTGCACGGCATGAGCAAGCGCGAGGCGATCGAGGAAGCGGCGTCGGTGCGTCTGCGCCCGATCCTGATGACCACCGCGGCGATGGTGCTGGGCGTGTTGCCGCTGGTGTTCGCCGGCGGCGCCGGTGCGGCCGGCCGCCATGCGATCGGCCTGGTGGTGTTCACAGGTCTCTCGATCGGCACGCTGTTCACGCTGTTCGTGGTGCCGGCGATGTACCTGCTGCTGGGTACGGATCATCGCGCCAGGCAGGCGCGCGAGGGCGCGCTGCAACCGCAGGCGGAGTAGGCCCGCAAATCGGCGGGCCGGCGCTTCGCCACAAGCGCGTCACCCCGGCGCAAGCCGGGGTCCGGTGGTTTGCCGCAAAGTAGCCGGGTTCCGGCGTGCACCGGAACAACGGGTATTCGCGGGTCGCAGTGTAAGCTTTCGGTCTTCCTGCTCGCGCTGGCCCGCATGTCATCACCCGAAGCCTCCCCCCTCGGCCGCCCGGTTGCGTATCCCGACTCGCCCGACGCGCGCGTGCTGTTCCCGATCGCGCGTGCGCAATCGCGTTCGGAACTCGCGCTAGGCGCGCGCGTGCTGCCATTCACCGGCGTGGATGTCTGGAACGCGTACGAACTGTCCTGGCTGGATGCGCGCGGCAAGCCGTGCGTGGCGGTCGCCGAACTGCGCGTGCCGTGCGAATCGCCGAACCTGATCGAATCCAAATCGCTGAAGCTGTACTTGAACGGCTACGCGCAGACGCGCTTCGATGATGCGCAGACGCTTCGCGCGGCGATTGCGCGCGATCTCTCCGACGCGGCCGCTGCGCGGGTCGAAGTGGATCTGGTCGAGGCGCGCGACTTCGCGTCGCAGCGGATCGTCGAGCTGCCCGGCGCTTCACTGGATGAGCAGGAACTCGACGTCCGCGATTACGGCCCGCCGCAACCCGACCACCTGCACGCCCAAATGCACGCGCGCCAAGTCGAGGAAGCGCTGACCACGCAGTTGTTCCGCTCCAATTGCCCGGTCACCGGACAGCCGGATTGGGCGTCGCTGCAGATTCGATACGCCGGCGCGCCGATCGAACATGCCGGCCTGTTGCGCTACCTGGTCTCCTATCGCACCCATTGCGGCTTCCACGAAGCCTGCGTGGAACGCATCTTCATGGACATCACCGCGCGCTGCGCGCCGCGCGCGTTGAGTGTGTATGCGCGCTTCACCCGCCGCGGCGGACTGGACATCAATCCCTGGCGCGCCACCCCCGGGTTCGGCGCGTTACCGCCGAATCTGCGCGGCGCGCGTCAGTAGCGGCCGTTTCCGGGAACCATTTGGCGCCCGCAAGCATCAAGCGCACAATGGCTCGTGATTCGGGAGCGGGCCGGAGTGACTGAAAGCGCGGGCGACGGAACTCCTGGCCATGGGCGACAGCGCTTGGCCGCTTTTTGATCTTCGCGATCGTGGACGACCGCAAAGGAAATGGAAAATGGAACACAGCTACGATTACCTGATCCTCGGCGCCGGCATGGCCGCGTCCGCCGCCGCGCGCGGCATCCGCGAGCGCGATCCGCGCGGCAGCATCGGCCTGATCGGCGCGGAGGCGCATCCGCCCTACGATCGTCCGCCGCTCACCAAGGACCTGTGGAACGGCAAGAAGCAACCGGAAGCCATCTGGCGTGACATCGAGAGCGTGCATGCGACCTTGTTTCCGGGTCGCCATGCGACCGCGCTCGACCCGAAGCAGAAATCCGTGCGCGACGACCACGGCGATCATTACCGCTACGGCAAGCTGCTGCTCGCCACCGGCGGTACGCCGCGGCGTATCGCCGGGCTCGAAGGCGAGCGGGTGATCTATTACCGCACGCTGGACGACTACCGTGCGCTGCGCGATGCGCTGCACGAGGGCATGCGCATCGCCGTGATCGGCGGCGGCTTCATCGGGAGTGAAATCGCCGCCGCGCTGGCCATGAACGGTGCCAGGGTCACCCAACTGATCGCCGAAGACGCGATCGGCGCGCGCGTGTATCCGCAGCGGCTGGCGCGTTTCGTCACCGATTACTTCCGCGACAAGGGTGTGGACGTGCGCGGCGGTGCGATGGTGACCGGCGGGACTGCCAACGATGAAGGCGTCACGCTCGCGTTGCGCGATGGCACCAATGTCGAAGCGGAATGGGTGGTTGCCGGATTGGGCATCACGCCCAACGTGCAGCTCGCGGAGAAGGCCGGCTTGCGCGTGGACAACGGCATCGCGGTGGATGCGCAACTGCGTGCTTCCGCGCCGGACATCTGGGCGGCGGGCGACGTCGCCAGTTATCCGGATGCCGCGCTCGGCACGCAGCGCCGGGTCGAGCACGAAGATGCCGCGCTCACCATGGGCGAGCACGCCGGCGCGAACATGGCCGGCGCGAATGCGGCGTACACGCATCTGCCGTATTTCTATTCCGACCTGTTTGATCTCGGTTACGAAGCACTGGGCGACCTGGATTCGCGCCTGCAGACCGTCGAGGACTGGAAGGAGCCCAACCGCGAGGGCGTGGTGTACTACCTGAAGGATGACCGCGTGCGCGGCGTGCTGCTCTGGAATACGTGGGACCAGAAAGACAACGCGAGCGCACTGATTGCCGAAAACGGCCCGCATGACGCGGCGTCGCTGAAGGGACGGATCGGCTGACTTCAAAAATCCGTTCGTGGCGGCGTAGCGGACCGCGAACGGACCGGATCTCTGCGTTCGCCCTGCGACACCGCGGGGCGTTTCACCAACGCAACGTGGCGCGCAGATTGCCGGCCCCCAGCGCGAACCCGAGGGTCATTCCGCCCGCCCGCGCGGCGGCCTGCGCCAGCGCCAGTCCGAGTCCGGCGTGCCCGGCGCCATCCTCGCCGGCGCCCTTGCGCCAGAAGCGCTGACCGAAGCGCGCCAGATCGCTTTCGCCCAATCCCGGTGCGGCATTGCCGATCTCGATGTGCTGCGGCGTCACATCCACATTGATATCGCTGTCTGCCGGGGAGTAGGCAATCGCATTGCCGAGCAGATTGTCGAGCACGATTTCCAGCAGCGCCGGGTCGGTTTCGACATGCACCGCAGCCTGTGCGTCATCGCGCACCAGCCGCAGGCCGCGCGCGTGCAGCGCGTCATGGTGTCGCGTCAGCACGCGCGTCACCAGGGCCTGCACGTTGACCGGTTCGTGTTGCGCGGTCTGCACGCCGGACTCGATGCGGGTGAGTTGCAGCAGCGCGCCCACGGTCGCTTCCAGTTCGCCGCCGATGGTGCCGATCTCGCCCAGCACGCTGCGCGGGTCGCGTTCGCTGGGATAGCGCATCTCGACATCCACCAGCGTGCGCAGTTCCGCCAGGCGCGTGCGCAACTCGTGCGCGAGGCCCGCGGCGAACTGGCGCTCGCGTGCGAGGCCTTCGTCCATGCGCGCCAGCACTTCATTGAAGCGCGCCACCAGCGGCGCGAGTTCGCGCGTATCGGCGCGCGGCAGGCGTTCGCCCGGCGCATCCGGGCCGACCCGCGCCATGGCCGCATCCAGCGTGCTCAACGGACGCAGGCCACGACGCACCAGCCACGGCGTCAGCGCCAACACGATCAGGAACGCGCCGAGGATGCTGCCGAGCAGGATCAGGTCCAGCGTGCCGAGGATTTCATCCAGCGGGCCGCGATCGAGCGCGTAGCGCAGCTCGCACGCGGCTGCCGGTTCGCCTGCCAGTTCATTGCCATCGCGCGCGGCCGTGAAACGCAGTACGACCTGGCGCAGCAGCCGACCGTCGCGCATGCGCGTGTCGACGAAGTACGGCGCGTTTGCGGCAGCGAGGCGCGGCGGCACTTCCGCGCTGTGCGCGACCACGGTGTTGCCGCAGCTCAGTTCGTACCAGCTCTTGCCGCCCGCACCCGGGAACAGGTTGGAACGCAACACATCGCTCTCGACCGCCACGTCGCGTTCGCCGAACTTCGCCAGCGCCGCGAACGCCTGCGCACGCGCAAGCAGCGCGCTGTCGAAACGCTGCTGCATCTCCGCATCCGCGCGCCAGTCGACCACCCACGCCGCGATGCCGAGCGCGACCAGCGTCGCGATCGCGAGCAGCAGGGTGAGACGAAGGCGGAGCGAAAAAGCTTTCATTCCGATGCGAGGAGTCTCATCATCATCCGACCGCGGATGGCCGGGATTCGGTACCAGGAACGGGACTAAGCAATGATGTAACCCGCGCCGCGCCGGTTCTCGATCAGCCCCGCGCAGCCGGCCTCATCGAGCTTGCGGCGCAAGCCGAACACCAGCACTTCCACGCTGCGATCCGATACGTCGCTGCCGCTGCCGGCGATGCGCTCCAGGATGGCCGCGCGCGTGAACACGCGGCCGCGATGGCGCAGGAGCAATTCCAGCAGCGCGAATTCGCGCGGAGTCAGGTTCAGCACCTGCTCGCCGCACGTGGCCCGATGCGCTCGCGCATCCAGTTGGATGTTTGCGTGCGCCAGAACATCCGCGCGTGCTTCGGCCGGGCGCCGCGCCAGCGCGTGCAGCCGCGCCAGCACTTCCTCGAACGCGAACGGCTTGACCAGATAATCATCCGCGCCCGCGTTCAATGCCTCGATCCGGTCGCTGACCTGGTCGCGCGCGGAAAGCACCAGCACACGCGGACGCGCGCCGCCGGCCGGCAGGGCGCGCAGCACGCCGAAGCCGTCCATGCGTGGCAGGCCGAGATCGAGCAGCACGAAATCGTAATCGAAGCCGGTCAGGAAACCGTTGGCTTCCACGCCGTCGGCGGCGACATCCACGGTGAAGCCTGCCGCACGCAGTCCGCGCGCGAGCGTGTCGCGCAGACGTTGCGAATCTTCGACGAGCAGCAGCTTCATGACTCGCCGGAAGCCACCGTATCCACTTCCGCCCATGCATCGTGCAGCTCCGCGCGCGGCGTATCGGCGGGATATACACCCACCGGGTATTGCGCGTCGTAGCGGAGCGCGCGTACGTACAGGTACTCGAAATTCTCGAGCACGCTCGGGCCTCCCTGGCGACGGGTGATGGCAATCGCATCGCGGGTGATTTCCCATGCGGCAATCACCCGGCCGGCGTAGATGTCCATGTAGGGATCTTCCTCGATCAGACCGCGCCGCACGAGGCTGCCCACCCACTCGTAGGAATTGCACAGGTTGAGCCAGGGATTATCGGTGCGGTCGAGTGTGCCGTCTTCGATGCTGCGCCGATAAGCCGGGTCGGGCAGCTTCTCCGCGAGCATCTGGCGGGCGCCATCCACCAGGCGCCCGAAGTCAGCGTTCTCTATCCGCGCGAACACCGTGAGCAGGCCCTGCAGCTGGTTGCTCGCGCGCATGTGCCGCAACTGCACGAACGCCGCAGCCGCGGTCACGATGATGACGACCAGCGTGACCAGCGTTGCGGCGGTATTGAGGTCGAAGTGCATGGCTCACCTCGAGCGCGAATGGGGATCGATCCGCCGTGATCGTATCGGAATGCGCGCGCGGCGGGGGGCGGCCCGGCCTATCTGGACGAAACGTACTTCTCGCGCCGGATGTGCTGCACCGGCAGGCCGGCTTCCTTCAGCACGTTGAAGGCGGCATCCACCATGTCCGGGTTGCCGCAGAGATACGCGATGTCGTGATCGGCGCGCGGCTCGAATTCCGGCAGTACCTTCTGTACGTAACCGAGCCGATCGTGTTCGCGCGGGGCGGCGCGCGCGCCACGCGAGAAACACGGATGGAAGTCGAAGCCTTCGTGCGTGCGAGCGAAAGCCTCGAACTCCTCGCCGTACAGCAGTTCCTGTTCGGTGCGTGCGCCGTACAGCAGCACGAACTTGCAGCCGCGCCGCGCGATCGCCTGCTCGATCTTCGGCAGCATCGCGCGGTAGGGCGTGACCCCGGTGCCGGTGGCGATCAGCAGATAGCGCTGATTGGCGTCCTTGTCGTCGAGACAGAAACGCCCGTACGGGCCGCTGGCCTCGATCTGCCCGCCGTGCTCGAGCCCGCCCAGCAGCTCGGTCGCAGCGCCGCCCTGCACATAGGACACCGCGATCTCCAGCCGTTGCACCGCGCCCTCGCCGGAGCCGATCGTGCCGACCGAGTAACTGCGCTTGGTCGGCTTGCCGTCGGCGTAGTTGAAATGGACCTGGATGAATTGGCCCGGCATGAAAGCGAACGGTGCGCCGTCGGCACGCGCGAACGCCATGTGGCGCACGCTGGGCGCCAGCATGAAACTCTCTTCAAGGCGGAGTTGAAAACGTTCTGCCACGGGCGGCCCAAGAACTCGGTTAAAGCCCGATATACTACCGGACTTATGCAAACCCCCGCAGCTGCGCGCGACCTCGCCGCGCTCGAAACCATAGATCTCCGCAAAACGTACTCCAACGGTGTGCAGGCGCTGAAGGGCGTCAGCCTGCGCGTGATGCCGGGGGATTTCTTCGCGCTGCTCGGCCCCAACGGCGCGGGCAAATCCACCCTGATCGGCATTCTCTCCTCGCTGGTGAATCCCACTGCGGGCGACGCCCGCGTGTTCGGGATCTCCATCCACGATGATCGCGGCGGCGTGATGCGCCAGATCGGGCTGGTCCCGCAGGAGATCAACTTCAACCAGTTCGAGACGCCGTTCGAAGTCTGCGTCAACGTGGCGGGCTTCTACGGCATCCCGCGCGGGATCGCCAAGCAACGCGCGGAGAAATATCTCAACGAACTGCGGATCTGGGACAAGGCCCATCAGGCCACGCGCATGATGTCAGGCGGCATGAAGCGCCGGCTGATGATCGCGCGCGCGATGATGAACGAGCCCAGATTGCTGATCCTGGACGAACCCACCGCCGGCGTGGACATCGAGATCCGCCGCTCGATGTGGCACTTCATCACCGGCATCAACCGCGCCGGCACCACGGTGATCCTGACCACGCATTACCTCGAGGAAGCCGAGCAGTTGTGCCGCAACATCGCGATCATCGACCACGGCACCATCGTCGAGAACACCTCGATGCGCACGCTGCTGGGCAAGCTGGACGTGGAGACCTTCGTGCTGGACATCCACGGCGATTGCGAAACGCTGCCGGACGTGCCGGGCGTGAAGCTCACCTGCGTGGACGGTCACACGCTGGAAGCGGAGATGTCCAAGAAGCAGGACCTGAATTCACTGTTCGCCGCGCTCTCCGCGCACGGCGTCACCATCACCTCGATGCGCAACAAGACCAACCGGCTGGAGGAATTGTTCGTGCGGCTGGTGGAAGGCAACTCGAACAAGGCCGCGGCATGAACGACATGCGCACCGACGCCGCGATCAATGCCGGCGCCCGCGAATTCTCCCTCGCGCACGCCAATGCGGTCGCGCTCTACACCATCACCCGCCGCGAAGTGCGGCGCATGCTGCGCATCTGGACGCAGACGCTGATCCCGCCGGCGATCACGATGACGCTGTACTTCGTGATCTTCGGCACGCTGATCGGTCGCCGCATCGGCAGCATGCACGGCTTCACCTACATGCAGTACATCGTGCCGGGCCTGGTGATGATGAGCATCATCAACAACTGCTATTCCAACATTACCTCCAGCTTCTTCGGTTCCAAGTTCGGACGCTATGTCGAGGAGCTGCTGGCCTCGCCGATGCCGAGCTGGGTGGTGCTGACCGGCTACGTCGCCGGCGCGGTGCTGCGCGGCTTGCTGGTAGGCGCAATCGTGCTCGGCATCGCGCTGCTGTTCACTTCATTGAAGCTGGAGCACCCGCTGGTGGCGGTGACCACCGTGCTGCTGGGCGCGACGATTTTCTCGCTGGCCGGTTTCATCAACGCGATGTTCGCGAAGAAGTTCGACGACATCGCCATCGTGCCGACCTTCGTGCTGACGCCGCTGACGTATCTGGGCGGCGTGTTCTACTCGGTCAACATGCTGGGCGAGCCGTGGCACGCGATCTCGCTGGTGAACCCGATCCTGTACATGGTCAACGCCTTTCGCTTCGGCGTGCTGGGTGTCGGCGACGTGCCGATCTGGATCGCGTATCTGGTGATGTGCGCGTTTGTGGCGGTGCTGGGCGGGATCGCGCTGACGCTGTTGCACAAGGGTGTGGGCTTGCGCTCCTGATGCCGATCTCATCCCGGCGACGGAGCTCTTGGCCACGGATGGCAGCTGTTTGCCGGGACCCAGTGACTTTCCTGCACTGCCGCACGACGTCCATGTCTTTTCCTGCGCCGTCCAGCGGCGGTTACTTTCCTTTCGGGGAAAGTAACCAAAGCCATCCATGGCCTGCACCGATGTGGATTAGCCGTTTGGTGGTTCCGTACCCGTGAACTTCACCGGCGTGGCGCCGACGATCTGGCCCACGTGCGCCTTGTCGCTGACGTAGAGCTTCACTTCACGCTCGAATTTCAGCGTGCCGTTGACCGTCGCGCCGGGGCCGATCGTCACCACGGGCACATGGTCAATGCCGAAGTGGAACCAGCCCTCGTTCGGCTTGTGCACCAGGATGCCGCGGTCCACGCGTGCGTTGCCGGTCACGTCTATGTCGCCGTCCACGGTCTCGAGGCCGCCGCCGACGTGCGCGCCATTGACGCTGATGTGGCCGTTGACGTTGGTTGCGTTGCCGCCGACTTCGGCGCCGGGCGCGAGCGTCAGCGCGCCATTCACCGACTCGACGCCCTTGATCACGCGCGCACCGTTGTCCAGCGTGATCGAGCCGTTGACGGTGTCAGCGGATTTCGCTTCCGCGCGCTCGCCGAATTTGATCGAGCCGTTGACGGTGGAGGCGTCCTCCACCTTGGCGCCATCGGCCAGCCTGATCGAGCCGTTGACGGTGCTGGCGTCCTGCGGCGCCTGGCCGGCCTCGACGTGGATCGAGCCATTGACCTTGTCCATGCCGCTGTCGCTGTCGTCGCCCGCGACGCAGGCGGTGGTGAAGGCCAGCAGCGGCAGCAATACAAGCAGGATTCGCGCTTTCATGATTCACCTCGTGGCGGGTTCATGCGGCTTGGATGCTGCTGGCGAAGAGAGGGTTTAGCAATGGCCGGAAGGTCATGCCGCTAAAATGCCCCCTTTGCCAAGGAAGCCCGCCATGCCCACCCTCGTCCTGCTTCGCCACGGCCAGTCGCAATGGAACATGGAGAACCGCTTTACCGGCTGGGCGGATGTGGATCTTTCCGAACTCGGACGGCGGGAGGCGCGCGAGGCCGGCGAACTGCTGAAGCGCGAAGGCTTCGACTTCGATCACGCGCACACCTCGGTGCTGAAGCGCGCGGTGCGCACGTTGTGGCAGGCGCAGGATGCGCTGGACCGGATGTGGCTGCCGGTGCACACGGACTGGCGCTTGAACGAGCGCCACTACGGAGCGCTGACGGGCCTCGACAAGGCCGAGACCGCCGCCAGGTACGGCGACGAACAGGTGCACATCTGGCGGCGCTCTTACGACATCCGCCCGCCGGCGTGGACGCCGGAACAGAACGTGATGGCGCACGATCCGCGCTACGCGGCGCTGGCGCCGGAACAGATTCCGCTCACCGAATGCCTGAAGGACACCGTCGCGCGCGTGCTGCCGTACTGGCACGACACGCTGAAGCCTGCGCTGCTTGCGGGCCGGCGCGTGCTGGTGGTCGCGCACGGCAACTCGCTGCGCGCGCTGATCAAGTACCTGGACAACATCTCCGACGAGGCGATCGTCGAATTGAACATCCCCACCGCCGTGCCGATCGTGTACGAATTCGACGAGGCGCTGAATTCAAAGGGCCGCCGTTATCTCGGCAACGAGGCGGAGATCGCGGCGAAAGCGGCGGCGGTGGCGAAGCAGGGGCGAGCCGGGAAGTGACGCGGAATGCGTTGAATCGCATTCCGTGCCGGCGAGCGCCCGAAGCAGGATGCGGGTCGCTTGGCGAGCGCAGGACGCGCGAGCTTGGCAACGCGTGCTCGGGATCATATGGACATCAAAGCGCATCCCCATCCAGTTCGCCGGTGCGGATGCGGATCACCTGATCCAGCGATCTGACGAAGATCTTGCCGTCGCCGATCTTGCCGGTGCGCGCGGCCTGCATGATCGCCTCGATGGCGCGTTCGACCAGTGCGTCATCCAGCGCGATTTCCAGCTTCACCTTGGGCAGGAAATCCACCACGTATTCCGCGCCGCGGTACAGCTCGGTGTGGCCCTTCTGCCGGCCGAAGCCCTTGACTTCGGTGACGGTGATGCCGGCCACGCCGACTTCCGCCAGCGCCTCGCGCACGTCGTCCAGCTTGAACGGCTTGATGATCGCGGTGATGAGTTTCATTCGAATGCCCAACGCAAGGTTCCGTGCGAACTATACGTGAGCCCCGACGTCAGGGCATCCACAGAGCAGGCCAGGAATGGCCGTGTCGAAGTGAGCTCGGGGCCGTCATGCCGGTGCCAATGGTTTTGGCTACTTGCCGAAACAAAAGTAGCCCGCGAGCGGCAGCGAGCGGAACCAGGAATTCTTGCGACGCGGTCGCGACCGGATCCCGGCCTGCGCCGGTGACGAGCGAACGCAAGCGAAGCGCGAGAACGTCAGTGCTTGCTCGCTGCAGGCGTCGCCACCGGATGCGCCAGCGCCAGCCCCTTCAGCACGTGCAATGCCTCGGAAAGCGCGTAATCGTTCACCGCAAGTTTGCCGGCATTCGCGGGCGCGGTATCGTCCGTCACCGGCGTGTTGCCCCTCAGATGATTGGGTAGATCGCTCTCGTGCTCGTCGTCGCCGGGCGCGCCGGCTTGCGTGCTGACGGTGAGATTGCCGAGCGTGATGTCGGGCGTGATGCCGGCGGCCTGGATCGAGGCACCATCCGGCGTGTAATAACGCGCGGTGGTGAGCTTGATCGCCTCGTCGTCGGACAGCGGCAGGATGGTCTGCACCGAGCCCTTGCCGAACGTGCGCTGGCCCATCAGCAGCGCGCGGTGGTCGTCTTTCAGCGCGCCCGCGACGATTTCCGCGGCCGAAGCGGTGCCGTTGTCCACCAGGACCACCATCGGCGCGCCATTCAACAAATCGCCCGGCGTGGCGCTGAAATTCAGGTCGGCTTCCTTCAGGCGCCCCTTGGTGCTGACGATGGTGCCGGAATCGAGGAATGCATCGCTGACGCCGACCGCCGCGGTCAACAGGCCGCCGGGGTTGGAGCGCAAGTCCAACACTGCTCCGCGCAACGGCCCGCTCTTCTTCTGCAGCTGATCCAGAGCGCGATCCAGATCGCCGGCCGTGTCTTCCTGGAACTGGCTGATGCGGATGTAGGCATAGCCGGGTTCCAGCATTTGCACCTTGACGCTGCCGACGTGGATGCGCTCGCGCGTCAGCGGAACCGTCACCGGCGCCTTGGCATCCGCGTGCAGGATGCCGAGCGTGATCTTGCTGCCGGGCGGGCCGCGCAACTGCTTGACTGCCGCATCCAGCGCATCCGGCTGCACGGTCTTGCCGTTGATGGAGACGATCACGTCGCCCGACTTGATGCCGGCGCGCGCGGCCGGCGTACCGTCGATCGGGGCGATGATGCGCAGCTGGTCGTTCAATTGCGCGACCTCGATGCCGAGCCCGGAATACGCGCCGGTGGTGTCCTCGGTGAGGTCCTTCAGGTCGCTGGTATCGAGGAAGTCGCTGTGCGGGTCCAGCCCGGCGAGCATGCCTTTGATGGCCGATTGCATCAGCGTCTTGTCGTCCACTTTGTCCACGTAGGCCTGCTTGACCATCGCGTACACGCGGGTGAAGGCGCGGATGTCGGCGAGGTCCGGCGAATCGCTCGTGCCCGCGGATGCGACCGAGCTTGCCGCGGCGGGCGTGCTGATCACTTCCGGCGGCGCGCTCGACGATGCCGGCGCGGGCGGCGGTGCGGCCAAGGCGGTGGCGCTGCACGTCAGCAGCACAAGGGAAAGCAGGAAGTTGCGCAGGGACATGGAACGGTACCGGCAAGCGTTGCGCCGATTATGCGACAACACCGTGACAAAGACGTTCACGTCATCGTGACTTCAACCATTCCTTCGCATCCATCGGCTTGCCATCCTTGCGCAATTCGAAATAGGCGCCCTGCTGCTGGCCGCGACCGACCGTGGCGATCGCCTGACCGGGCTTCACCCAGTCACCGACTTCGACCAGCGCGGCTTCGTTGCCGCCGTACAGGCTCATGTAGCCGCCGCCGTGATCCACGATCACCAGCTCGCCGAAGCCGCGCATGAAATCCGCCCAGGCCACGCGCCCATACGCGACCGCGTGCACCGTGGTGCCGGGCTTGGCCGCGATCACCAGGCCGTGTTCCAGTACCCCGGTGCCTGCCCGTACGGGGCCGCTGGCCGGCCACGGCAAGTCGGCTTTCGATTGCGCAAACGGCCGTTCACCACCGAGTTGCCTGGGAATATCAGCGAACACGTCCTTCAGCTTCTCCAGCAGTTGGTTCAAATCCTGCTGCTGGCGTTGCAATGCGGCGAGCTGATCCTTCTGCTGCGCAAGTTGCGCATCCGCCTGCGCCAGCAGTTTTTGTTGCGCATCGCGCGCCTGCTGCAGTGTCTGTGCCTGTGCCGCGCGTTGTCCACGTTGCGCGCGCAGCGCGGCTTGCCCGGACTCGATGCCCTGCTTCACCTGATCCAGTTTCGCGACGTCGGCAAGCAATGCGCGGATGCGTTGCACGCGGTCGTGCTGGAAATAACGCGAGTAGGCCAGCGCGCGCGCGATGCGCGACACGTCCTCGTCGCCCAGCAGCAGGGAAAGATCGCTGCCACGGTTCAGTGCGTAGGCTGCGCGCAACAGTTGCGCCAGCGCTGCGCGCTGTCCGGAAAGCCTCGATTCCAGCCGCGAGCGTTGATCCTGCAATTGCGCCAGCGATTGCGACTTCGCCCCGATCGCCGCATCGGTTTCATGCAGCGCACGCGCGGCGTCGTTCAATTGCTGCGCCTGCCGGGCCAGCGTGGCATTGATCTGGTCGCGCTGCGTGCCGGTGGCGCGCTGGGCTGCGGCGAGCTGCGCGATCTGCTCGCGCACGGCGTCCAGCTTCTGCTGCGTTTGCGCCTGTTGCGCCTTGCGCTGTGCTTCGTCGGTCTGGGCGTAAGTGCTGGAGAAGACGAGCAGCGGGATCGCGCACGCGAGCGCGCGCAGAATTCGCAGCAAGGGGACGTTCCGGCAAGGGTACATGCGCGGCAATTATGGCCGGTCGATCGCTCCCGCAGGAGCCTTGCCGTGCGCAGGGGCGCTCCTGCATGGCTCGCGTGCGCAGACGTCAGGCATCGATCCACAACGCAAGCGTATCCAGCGAGCTGGCAAGCCGACGCTCCGCAGTTCGCGCGGATTCAAGGTCACGCGCACGTCCGGCGGCTTCCACCGCGTCCGCCGCGGCGCGCACGTCGCGCGCGCCGACCAGGGCGGCCGCGCCTTTCATGCGATGCGCCTCGCGGGTCGCATCGGCGAGGTTTTCCGCGCGCAGCGCTTCGCGCATTGCGTGCAGGTCGCGGTGCGCGCTGAGCAGGAAATCGCGCAACAGGTTCCTCGCCAGCACGCGGTCCTCGCCGGCGATCTCCTTCAGTACCGCCTGTTCGATCGGCGCCTGCGGAGCGCTGAGGAGGTCGGTGTAGGGATCGAACAGGGCTTCAGCAGAGGGGCGGGGCAGGCTTTCGATCACCCGCTCGCCTGGATCGAAGGCGACGTGCGGCAGCCACTGGTGCAGGGTAGCGGCCAGCTGCGCGATCCGCAGCGGCTTGCCGAGGAAGTCGTCCATGCCGGCTCCCAGACACCGCTCCGGCTCGCCCTTGCTGACATTGGCGGTGATCGCGACGATCGGCGTGCGTTCGCGCCGCTCCGCGCGTTCAATCCTGCGGATCGCGGCGGTGAGCTGGTAGCCATCCATGCGCGGCATGTGGATGTCGGCCAGCAACAATGCGTAGCGCCCACTCTTCCAGCGTTCCAGCGCATCCTCGCCATCCACCGCTGTTTCGCAGGCGTAGCCGGCGCGCGCCAATTGCCGGGTCAGCACCTCGCGGTTGGTCGGGTGATCATCCACGACGAGGACCAGGCTGCGTTCCTGCTCGGCCTGCTCCACGCTCGGCAGCGCGCGACTGGGAAAGGATTCCTCGCCGGGTTCGCCGCGAGCCGGTGGCAGTGCGGCCGGATCGCCGAGCGCCAGCACCACGATGAGGCTGAAGGTGCTGCCCGCGCCGGGCTGGCTGGCCAGCTCGATCTCACCATCCATCAGGTGCGCGAGCTGGCGGCAGATCGCCAATCCCAAGCCGGTGCCGCCGAATTGGCGCGCGGTGCCGCTATCGCCCTGCGAGAACGGCTGGAACAACTGGGTGCGCTGTTCGTCGCTGATGCCGATGCCGCTGTCGCGCACGCGCAGCGCGATGCGTTGGCGGTTGTCCGGCAGCAGCTCCAGGATTTCCGCGCGCACGACCACACCGCCGGCGCGGGTGAATTTCAGCGCGTTGGAAAGGAAGTTCGAAAGGATCTGCCGCAAGCGCAGCGGATCGGCGAGGTAGGCCTGCGCGAGTGCCTCATCCAGCGACAGCTCCAGCGTCAGTCCCTTGCTGGATGCGATGCCGAGAAAATTGTGCACGGTGTGGCTGAACAGCCGGCGCAGGTCCACGTTTTCCGGCGCAAGCTGCATGCGTCCGGCCTCGATCTTGGAGAAGTCCAGGATGTCGCCGATGATCTGCAGCAGGCTTTGCGCCGAACTCTGCACGATGTTGACGCAGCGGCGCTGTTCGGCATCAAGCCGGGTGTGCTCCAGCAATTCCAGCATGCCGGTGATGCCGATCATGGGCGTGCGGATCTCGTGGCTCATCGCCGCGAGGAAGGAACTTTTGGCGCGGCTGGCTTCCTGCGCACGCGCTTCGCTGTCGCGCAGACCGGCGGCGTTGTGCTTGATGTCCGTGCGCATCGCCGAGAACACGTCCATCACTTCGCCGATTTCGCCGGGCACGCGTTTGCCCGGATGCACATCGAAATCGCCCGCGCGCATGCCTTGCGCCATCCGCACCATCTGTTCGATGCCGCGATAGATGTTGCGCAGCACGCGGCGGCCGGCGAAGGCGACGATCAGCAGCGCCAGCGCAGACAGGCCCAGCCGCCACCACGACAGCCAGCGGGCGTGCGCGGCATCGTCGCGCAGTTGCTGCTCGGCATCGAGGATCTTCAGATCCGAAAGCAGATCCAGATCGCCCAGCAGCGGATCGAATGCGGGAAACAATTCGGCATCGGCGAACCGGCCCAGGCCGGCGAGATCGCGCGCCTGCAGCAGGCTTTTGAGATGCGCGACTGCGACATCGGCGCGTGCACGTTCGCGGTCAATGCGCACCAGCAATTCGTGTTGCCTGGACGGAAGCGCCTCCGCATGCAGCGCGGCGATCGCCTGCGCGATGCGCGCGCGGTCGGCATCCAGCGACTGCAGGGCTGCGTTCCAGCCCATCAGTCCGTTGCGCACCTTGAAGGTGAGGCCGATGATGTCTATGCCGTAGGCGTCGGTGAGTGCCTTGACCTCGCTCTGCCCGCCGAGTGCGTTGTCGTACAGGCGCGTGAGGGTGGCTTCGTGCGCACGTTGATAGATCTCGTCCAGCACGATCACGCTGGCGCCGGCGACCAGCAGCACGCCGAACAGCAGCGACAGCTGGCGACGGACCGTCCAGAAGCGGTTGGCACTCATGTCCGGGCAGGGGTGCGGGCCGTCTGGTTGCCAGTTGTCGGTCGCAGGTTGCCGGAAGGGCGGCATGACGGATCGGCGACCGACGATCGGCTACCGGCAACCCCCGAATCCGGATGAGCGCGTGCGCTACGCATGGCTCCTGCGCCACTGCTGCACCAGCTCCGGCAGCTCCTCGCCCGGCACCGCCATGCCGATCAGCGCGCCTTGCGCGCGCGTGCAATCCAGCTCGGCCAGCATCTGCCACTCGTCCATGCTCTGCACGCCTTCGGCGACGGTGGTGAGCCCGAGTTTGTGGCCCAGGCCCAGGCTGGCCTCCACCACCGCGCGTTTGCGCGAATCGTCGATCGCGCCATTGATGAATCCCTGGTCAATCTTCAATTCCGAGACCGGCAACTGCGCGAGATGCGTGAGCGAGGACCAGCCGGTGCCGAAGTCGTCTACCGACAGCCCGAAGCCTTTCAGTCGCAGTCGCGCCAGCACGTTCAGGACCTTGGCCGCCTCGTGCATCACCGCGGTTTCGGTGAGTTCCAGGGTGACATCGCGCGGCTCCACGCCCGCGTGTTGCGCGATTGCCTGATAACGATCCGCCGCGGCGATGTCGGCGAGGTTGTGCATGGACACGTTCACCGACAGGTGCAGGCTGAGCCCCTGCGTCTGCCAGCGCTTTCGCCACGCGCAGGCCTGCGCCAGCATGCGTTCGGTCAGCGCATCGATCAGGTCGGCGCGCTCGAGTTCGGGAATGAAACGCGCCGGCGGGATCTGCCGGCCGTCATGCTGCCATCGCGCCAGTGCTTCCACGCCGATCACGAAGCCGCTGCCGATCGCCACCTGCGGCTGGAACCACGGCACGAACGCATCGTGCGCCAGCGCTTCGGCCAGCAGGCCTTCGTTGATCTCGACCTCGCCGTCGTCGCGGCGCGTCTCCTCGTCGCGCGAGAACGACTCCAGCGCCTGCTGCAGCTTGGCCGCGGTCAGTGGTTTCTCCAGCGTGCCGAGCACGCGCAGGCCGGACGCGCGCGCCATGATCTGCACGGTGTTGAGCAGCGCGGGATCGAGTGCGGTCAGCACCACCACCGCGTACGCCAGCCGTTCGCGCGCGATGTGCCCGATGAACTCGACACCATCCATGCGCGGCAGGTCGAGATCCACCAGCACCACGTCCATCGGCCTGGGTTGTCCGGCGAGCAACGTCAGCGCACCGTGGCCGTCGGCGGCCTGCAACGCATGCTGCACACCGATCTGGCCGAGGAGGCGCAGCGCGACCTCGCGCTGGAATGCGTGGTCCTCGACCACCAGCACCGACAGTCCGTCCAGTTTCTCCATCCGTCGCCCCTGACGTGCGCCGTCCTTGCGAGTTCCCGGCATCATACGTGCCGCACCGCGTGGCGCAACTTTCCGGACGCGCGCGGAGATGCCGGATCACAAAGTTCACAACCTTGCAAAGGTGAAACCTGGCGGGCCGCGACCGGCGCGTGTCGGCGGGTTTCCCATTGACTGGAGCGTGCGGTCAAAGCGGCCACCTTGGCGAAGATCCGCGCGGCAGCGGGTTCCGTGCGCTGTTCGATATTCGCAGCCACGCACGAATGCAGACCACGCAATCACGTGTGCGCGGGACCCCGGATCACCCGCGCCGGCAGGCTCAGGATTGCGCGCAGCAGGTCGAACACGCCCTCCACCGCGAGGCCGAGCAGCCGGAACGGCAGGGTCAGCAGCCAGACGATGGGCCACAGGATCAGTGCCAGCAGCGCCAGCGGCCAGCACACGATCAGCAGCACCAGCCAGAGCAGGAAGCCGACCATGCGGGCGTTCAGTGTGTTCCCGCTTCGGCCGGCGCGTTGTGGGTGGCAGGCGTGACGGTGCTTGCCGGCGCGACCCCGACCTGGCCCGCGGGTGCGAGCGAACCGTTGGGCGCCGGCAGCTTCTGCCCGACCAGCAGTCCGCGGATCGTGTTCAACCTGGCCTTGATCTTCGCCTCATTTTCCGGGCCGGTGTGCAGCAGCATCTTTTGCCCGGCCGAAAGCGACTCGAGCTGCGAATCGGCGTAGACGTAAAACGCACCGCTCTTCTTCACTTCGATCGGCTGCTTCGGTTCCGGTGTCGCGATCAGATTGTCGAGGGTGGCGATCAGACGATCGTTGAAATAGCCCTTTGGATAACCGAGTTCGCGATAGGCCTGCTGGAACAGCGGGTAGTTGCGCACATACCAGCCGACCAGCGCCTTCGGATCCGCCGCCTCGATCACCTGCATGTACGGCGCATAGCGCTGGTCATTCTGCGGAGCGATCACGGACTGGCCGTTGACCTGTTGCACCGCGAACGCGCCCTGCGGCGTGCGCAGCGGCATGATGCGGGTGGAACCGAACGTCTGCCGCGGCAGCGCATCCACCGTCGCGACGATGTTGGGGATGATCGCCTGCTGCAGCAGCAGGTCGCGCAAACCCTGCATGCCCGGCAGCGCCAGCAGTTGCTGCATGATCTGCGCGTCGCTGTTGTGCAGGTCCGGCAGTGCGCCGCTGGCGCCGGAAGCCGGCACGCTGGCGCGATTGATCGGATAAGCCGGCGCGGTGCTGGCCGAAGCCGGAGGATTCGTCCCCGCGGGCGACGGGCCTTTCGGACCCGGGCGCTCGAACACGAAGAACCAGATCGCGATCGCGATGACCGCCAGCAGCACGATGATCGCGATCCACTGCGCAGCCGATCTCATGGCTATCCTCCGGCGCGGCCACTTGGCCTGGCGTTAATGGGCCCTACTTGGATGCGTGCGGAATCGGATGGTTCCGCGCGCGCATCGGCGACACGGTGCACCGTTCGCAACCGCGGGTCAATGCGTGCCGCCGCTGACCGGGGCGGTGCTGGCGGATTTCGGAGACAACGCATTCGGCGGCGTGCCGGCCGAAGCCGGTGGCGGCAGCATGGTCGAGTTGCTCATGGCATTCGGCTGGATGGCCGGCGCTGGACGCGTGGTGGCCGTGGCCGGCACGCTGGCCGGAGTCTGCGCGCTGGTGGCCGGCGCGTAGCCCGGCGTCATCGGCACATCGGTCCGCGGATTGATGCTTCGGCCGAGATCACTGGCCCAGTAAATCCAGGCCACGATGATCGCGGCGATGATGATCGCCGCAATGATCCAGAACAGCACCGGTCGGGGGCGACGAGGCGGCGGTGCGGACGGCGGCATGACGACTCCTGTCAGCACACTCTATTGATGTGGCCACCCTGACAATCCCGGCGTGCAGGGAACGCGAAGGCGCGTCGGCGGGTCAGCCGCGCAGCGGCGTAACCCGCCATGTATCCCGATGTGCCTTGCGGCGGGTTGCGCGTCCTGCGACAACCCGCCCTGCGGTCCGCTGTTGCTCAGCGTGTTCCGATGAAATCGGTCTTGCCGATCTCCACGCCCGCCACGCGCAGGATGTCGTAGGCGGTGGTGCAGTGGAAGAACAGATTGGGCAGGGTGAACTGCTGGAGGTACTGGATGCCGGTGAAATCCATGTCGCCATTGCGCATCTTGAGATGGATCGGGCGATCCTCGCTGCCGTCAATCTGTTCGGGCTTGAAGCTCTGCACGTAGGCGGTCGCGCGCTCGATGCGCGCATACACCTCGGCGAAGGTCTTCTCGTTGTCCTCGAACGACTGCGGCTCCACGCCGGCCAGCCGGGCCGCGCCGCGCGCGGCCATGTCGCAGGCGATCTGCACCTGCTTCACCAGCGGCAGCATGTCGAAGATCAACCGCTGCTGCAGCAGCGCGTCGGGTTCGGGGACCTGCTTCGCCCGGGCGTGCGCCTCGCCTTTCTTCAAGACATGGGTGAGGTTGTTCAGCGCGCGCACGAACACTGGGACGGAAGCGGTGTACATCGAAATCGTCATGGGTTGAATCTCCTGAGGACTATGAAACGTACTTGTCGAAAAGTGCAGCAAAGGATGGCAGCTTTCACGCGCAGGAATGCGCAACATCAAACCGACTCGCCCGCCGGCGCGTGCGCCGTACCGCGCGTGATCCTCGCGGTCAGCGCCAGTGAAGCGAGGATCAGCCCCGCCGCCAGAACGAACGAGATGCCGGGCAGATGTTGCACCGGTGCGTGATCACTGATGAACAGCGCGAACAGGTTGGCGAACAACGCGGGACCGAAGATGCCGGCGAGGCTTTGCAGGCTGGTCAGCGCGCCCTGCAACCGGCCCTGCTCGCTCGGATCCACCTGATGGGTGATCAGCGATTGCGCCGGCGGGCTGGCCAACCCGCCCAGGCACAGCAGCGGAATGCCGGCGAGGAAGATCCAGGCATGCGGAGCCAGCCCGAAGAGCAGGTAACCGAGCATGCCGAACGACAGGCCGGCCAGGATGATCCGCCGCTCGCTCGTCCTCGGCATCCATTTGCGCACGAGTACGCCCTGCACGAAAGCCGTGCACAGGCCGACGAGGCTCAGCGTGTTGCCCACGGTCACCGGCCCCCAGCCGTAGCGGTAATCGGTATAGAGCACGTAAGTGGAATTGAGCGAGTACTGCGCCAGCGCGATCAGGAAGAACACCGCAGCCAGCCCGAATACCTGCGGGTAGCGGCGCAACAGCAGCAGCGAACCGAGCGGGTTGGCATGCCGCCAATTGATCCTCGTGGTACGGCGCGCCCTCGGCAGGGATTCCGGCAGCACGAACAAGCCGAAGCAGAAATTGACCAGCGACAGGAACGCCGCACCCCAGAAGGGGGCACGCAGGCCGAAGTGCGCGAGCGCACTGCCGACGGCGGGACCGATCACGAAGCCGATGCCGAACGCGGCGCCGATCAGGCCGAAAGCCGCGGCGCGCTTCTCGCGCGGCGTGATGTCGGCGATGTAGGCGCCGGCCGTGGAATTGCTCGCGGCGCACATGCCCGAAATCCCGCGGCCCAGGAAAAGCAGCCACAGGAACGGCGTCAACGCCATCACGATGAAGTCCACGCCCAGCCCGAAGCAGGAGATCAGGATCACCGCGCGGCGGCCGAAGCGGTCGGACAATGCGCCCTGGATCGGCGAGCACAGGAACTGCATCAGCATGAACAGCGTGCCGAACGCGCTCTGCCACACCGCGGCTTTCGCGATGCTGCCGCCGATCAGTTGCACGATCAGGTGCGGCAACACCGGGATGATGATGCCGAAGCTCAACATGTCTATCGCCACGGTGACGAAGACGAAGATCACCGCGGCGTGGCGGCGCGGGTGCCCGGGAGCTTCAGCCAGAGACATGCTTTGAAGGGTTCTTGTGACGGTAAATTACTGGCCGCCATCAATATCAATGAAGCGCAAAAACTCCGCACGCGTGCGCGCATCGTCGCGGAACGCACCGAGCATCTGGCTGGTGATCAGCGACACGCCGCGCTTGTGCACGCCGCGGGTGGTCATGCACTGGTGCACCGCGTCCACCACCACGCCGACGCCGCGTGGTTGCAGCACGTTGCTGATGCAGGTGGCGATCTGCGCGGTCATCTTCTCCTGCACCTGGAAGCGGTGCGCGAACGCATCCACCACCCGCGCCAGTTTCGAGATGCCGACCACCTTGCCGTCGGGCAGGTAACCGACATGCGCGCGGCCGATGATCGGCGCCATGTGGTGCTCGCAGAAGGATTCGAACTGGATGTCGCGCAACACGATCATCTCGTCGTAGCCGGCGACTTCCTCGAAGGTGCGGCGCATGTATTCCTCCGGATCCTCCGTGTAGCCGGAGAACCATTCGGAGTAGGCGTCCACCACGCGCTTGGGAGTGTCGCGCAGGCCCTCGCGGGTGGGCTCGTCACCTGCCCAGCGCAACAGGGTACGCACCGCCTCCATTGCCTGTTCGCGCGAGACTTCAGGCGAGGTCGGCTTGGTCAGGGTGCAAAAGGATGGCTTGGGGGTTTCCGCCATGGTTGACTCCCGCTGTGGAGGACAGTGCGTCGCGCGAACGTGCGACGCATCCGCGGAAGTGTAATGGCGACGTCAGGCCATGACATCAAGGCTGGCGTAAAGCCCGTTCGCGCTGGACGGGGCAAAATGACCACCGTCGCCCTTCGCGACCTTCTCCGCAGTGATGGTTATTCGAGCGCTTCGGTGGCTTCCTCGTCCGCCACGGATGCCAGCGCGTCGCCCAGCAGCGCCTGGGATTCGGATGCGGGCAGCGATTCGACATTGCGCAGCTTGCGCTCGATGGCGCGCGATCGCACGCCGGTTTCGTCAATTTGCCTGCTCGCCTCCGCCAGCTTCTTGCGGACCTTGTCGAGTATGTCGCCGAACTTGCCGAACTCGTTCTTCACCGCGCCCAGCAACTGCCAGACTTCGCTGCTGCGTTGCTCGATCGCCAGCGTGCGGAAACCCATCTGCAGCGCGTTGAGGATCGCCGTCAGCGTGGTCGGGCCGGCGATCGTGACGCGGTGTTCGCGTTGAAGCACCTCGAACAGGCCGGGGCGGCGGATCACTTCCGCGTAGAGGCCTTCGGTGGGCAGGAACAGGATCGCGAAATCGGTGGTGTGGGGCGGCGCGACGTATTTGGCGCGGATGGTCTTTGCTTCCTCGCGCACGCGACGTTCCAGCGCGTGCGCGGCGGCGGCGGCGGCTTCAACATCGGCGCGCTCCTGCGCATCCAGCAGGCGCTGGTAATCCTCGATCGGAAACTTGCAGTCGATCGGCAGCCACACCGGTGCGTCGCGGTCCTGGCCGGGCAGGCGGATCGCGAATTCCACGCGCTCGTTCGAATGCGGCACGGTGGCGACGTTCGCGGCGTACTGGTCGGCGGTGAGCATCTGCTCCAGCAGCGCGCCCAGCTGCACCTCGCCGAACGTCCCGCGCGTTTTCACGTTGCTCAGCACGCGCTTGAGATCGCCCACGCCGGTGGCGAGCGACTGCATCTCGCCCAGGCCACGCTGCACTGCCTCCAGCCGCTCGGAAATCAGCTTGAACGACTCGCCCAGCCGCGTGTTGAGCGTGCTCTGCAATTTCTCGTCCACGATCACGCGCATCTTTTCCAGTTGCGCGGCATTGTCGGTCTGCAGCGATTTCAGCTGCGCGTCCAGCGTGGCGCGGACTTCGTTCAGCCGCTTCTCGTTGTCGGCCGTCAGGCCGGAAAGCGTCTGCCGCAATTGCTCGGCCAGCCGCGCCAGCGACTCGGCCAGTTCGCCACGGCCGGCGCGCTGCTCCTCGCGCAGCACGCGCTCGACGCGCTCGCTGTCGCCGCGCAGCGCATCGAGCTTGGCGACCAGCGCCGATTCATCGGGATGGCGCGCGCGCTTGAGCAATGCGATCAGCAGGCCGCATGCGACGAGCAGCACGAGCAGTACCAGGACGAGCAGGGCGGTGTTCACGGCGCGCAACTTCGACGAGAGATGGGCGAAGTGTACGCGCGCCGAGTCTCAGGAGTTGAGTCGAAGGTTGCCGGTTGCCGGTTGCTGGTTGCGGTAATCGCAAGGCTTCGCATTCCCATCCGACAACCAACAACTGACAACCGATAACTATTCAAGGGAATCCGCTGCCTCGTGCAGATCCTGCACGTGCTGTTCCCACCAGCGTGCTTCCGCGGCGAACGGAAACGCGGCGGGAAACGCCGGATCGTGCCAGCGCGCGGCGATCCAGCCGGCCCAGTGCGCCTGCCGCATCGCACGCAGCGCCGGGATCAGCGCGCGCTCGCGCGGATCGAAATCGCGGAATTGCGCGTAGCCTTCCAGCAGCAGGTCCAGCGCGTCGTCATCGCCTGCCAGCATCCACACGTCCTGCACCGCGGGGCCCGTGCGCGCGTCGTCCAGATCCACGAAATGCGGGCCGCCATCGGTCCACAGCAGATTGCCGGGATGGCAATCGCCGTGCAGCCGGATCTGCGCGACCGTGCCCACTTCATCGAGGCGCACGGCGATGGCCGTGTCCATCCGCGCGATCGCTTGTGCGTAACGCTCGCGCAAACGCGCGGGCAACAGCGACGACGCCAGCACCGCCCGCGACGGCGCTTCGATGAACGTCGCTCGATCCAGCGTGCCGCGGTACCGGAAACGCCCGCGTGCGCCGACCGCGTGCATGCGCGCCAGCAATCGGCCGATCCATTCCAGATGTTCGCGCGATTCCATCTCGCCCGCGCGTCCGCCGCGGCGGGGATAAATCGCGTAACGGAAACCGGCATGGCGCAGCAGCGTTTCGCCGTCGACCGCCAGCGGTGCGATCATCGGCAGTTCGGCGTCGGCGAGTTCGCGCGCAAAGGCGTGTTCCTCCGCGATCGCCGCATCGCTCCAGCGCTGCGGGCGATAGAACTTGGCGACCACGAAGCCGCCTTCTTCCAGTCCGACCTGGTAGACGCGGTTCTCGTAGCTGTTCAGCGCCAGCAGGCGGCCATCCGGATTCAGGCCGGCCGCGGCGATCGCATCGAGCGCGGTGTCCGGGGCCAGTGTTGCGTAAGGGGCTTCATCGCTCACGTGGCCACATTACGCGTATTCACGGCCCGCTGTGGCACGACCGCCATGGTGAGGCGCGAAATGCAGGTGAGTTCGCCGGCTTCGTTCTCGATGCGGATTTCCCACACCTGTGTGCTGCGCCCGACGTGCAGCGGCCGCGCGGTGCCGGTGACGATGCCCTCGCGCACCGCGCGCAGGTGATTGGCGTTGATCTCCAGCCCGACCGTGGCCATGCCTTCCTCGCAGCACAGCATCGCCGCGGTGCTGCCGAGCGTTTCGGCCAGTGCCACCGACGCCCCGCCGTGCAGGATGCCGTAGGGCTGGCGCGTGCGCGAATCCACCGGCATCGTGCCGCGCAGGAAATCGGCGCCGATCGCGGTGATGCGGATATCGATCGCGCGCATCAGCGTGTTCTCGCTCCAGCGATTGATGGTGGCAAGATCAACTTCTTGTTTCCAGATGGACATGGAAGCCTCGGATGAGTCGCGAGACATGGGAGCCCCAGATGCGTCGCGATCGTCCATGATCGCAAAAATCAAGAGCGGACATCATGTGTCCGAACAGCGCTGGGCCCTGACTGCGACATCGGGATTTGTCCGAATTGTGCCGCGTTTCGGCGACAATGCCGGCATGTCACACATTGTTACCTTGGCGGTCAGCGGCAAGCGCTTCGAGGTGCGCGAAGGCGAAACGGTGCTGGAAGCCGCACAGCGCGCGGGCCTGGCGCTTTCCTATTCGTGTCTCGCCGGCGTGTGCGGCAGTTGCAAGGCCACGTTGATTTCCGGCGAGTGCGCCTATCCGCGCAATCCGCCGGCGGCCCTGAGTGCGGCCGAACGTGCGCGCGATGCGGTGCTGTTGTGCCAGGCCGTGCCGAAAACCGATTTGATGATCGCCGCGCGCGAAGTCGCTTCAGTGGAAGACCTGCCGCGCCGGATCGTGACCGCGCGAGTGATCGAGAAGCAGGCGCTTGCCCAAGACATGGTGCGGCTGCGGCTGGAACCGGCGCCGCGCCTGCGCTGGCTGGCCGGGCAATACCTGGACGTGCTGCTGGAAGACGGCCGCCGCCGCGCGTTCTCGATCGCGCTGGCACCGCACCTGGGCCCGCACCTGGAATTGCATGTGCGCCACGTGGCAGGCGGTGGCTTCACCTCATTCGTGTTCGACGAATTGAAAGTCGGCGACGCCTTGCGCGTCGAGGGGCCGCTCGGCACCTTCGTTCCGCGCGAGGATTCCGAACGGCCGATGATCCTGATGGCCGGTGGTGCGGGCTTTGCGCCGATCAAGGCGCTGGTCGAGCATTTCCTGCATCTCGGCACGCGTCGCGTGATGCATCTGTACTGGGGCGCGCGGACCGCGTCCGACCTGTTTCTGCGCGAGTTGCCGACGCAGTGGGCGCGCCAGGCCGAGCGCCTGGACTGGCAGGCGGTGCTGTCCGATCCGGAATCCGCGCAGGCCGCGAAGTTGCGCGCAGGATTGGTGCACGAAGCGGTACTGGAAGACCATCCTGATCTTTCCGGCTTCGATGTCTACATGAGCGGCCCTCCGGCCATGATTGATGCCGGCCGCCGCGCGTTCGTGCAGGCGGGGTTGCCGGAAGACAGGCTTTATTACGATTCCTTCGATTACGCTCCCGACGTACTGGCGCAGATTCTTTCGAATCGCGCGGGGATACATGGCTTATGAAAACGTACGTTGTTGCGGACGTTCTGAAAGGCGAAGACAGGCTTTCACGATTCCTTCGATTACGCTCCCGACACTGGCGCAGATTCTTTCGAATCGCGCGGGATTCACGGCCTGTGAAACGCACATTGTTGTTGCTGCTCTTGGAACTCCCTGCTCTCTTGCCGCATGCGGCTTGGGCGATGCGCTGCGGTACGCATGTGGTGCAGCAAGGCGATGAAGCGGCCGAGGTGCGCGCACGCTGCGGCGTTCCGTTTTTCGTGGATCTCTATCAGGTCGTTACGTTCGGAGGCAGGATCGCGCCGCCGACTCTCCACTATCCGGTCATGTACGAAGCGTGGTACTACAACTTCGGACCTTCGCAGATGATGGTGCAACTGTTGTTTTCGCACGGCACCTTGGAGCGTGAGCGCACCCTGGGCTATGGATTCAGCGGCAACCCCGGTCCCTGCAATCTCGACACCATCGGCGGGGGAATGAGCAGTGGCGAGCTCTACGCACGTTGTGGGGCGCCGGTGCAGCGGCACGGTTCACGGGGATATCTGCCGGATTACGAAGAGTGGCTTTATCAAGGGAATGGAGGCCGTGCGCGGATCGTGCACTTGCTGAATGGCCGGGTGCAAGACGTGAAGACCGTGGACTAGCGCGCGGGCCGGATCGGCTCGCCCGGCAGCCGCGGAACGCCATGCTGATCGCGCTCTTCCACCGCGACCACGCCGGTGTCGCGCACGGCTTCGCGCGGGCTGAGCGCAACCGGTTCGCCATGCATCGCGCGCAACGCGTTGGCGTAGCAGCGCGTCGCTTCGGCCTGCTCGCCGAGTGCGGAGTGCGCTTCGCCCAGCGCTTCCCAGCCATCCCCCAACCCGGATTGCAGACCCACCGCGCGTCGCAGGTACTCGCGCGCGCGCTGCGGCTGTTGTGTGCGCAAGGCCAGCCGGCCTAGCGCGACCAGCAGCGCCGCATCATTGGGATGCGCGGTGAGCCAGCTTTCGGCGGTGCGCAGGCGCGCGGCGGCATCATCGCCGGCGAGTTCGCCGTAAAGCGTCACCAGGCGTGGCGACCAGTCGCGGCGCAGCGCGCCCTCGATCTCGTCCATCGCCGCCAGCGGTGCATTCAATTGCGCGGAGCGAATGGCGAACGCGGCGAGCACGTCCGGTGCACGCTGCTGGCGCGACAGACCATTCCAGAGGCCAAGCAGGGTTTCCAGGTCGTTGGCGGATTCCAGTGACGCTGCCAGTACGCGCGCTTCCAGGGCGGCGAATCCGCGCGCACCGAGCGTGTTGCTCTTGCGCAGCGGTTCCAGCGCCGCACGTGCGCGTTGCGGCTGGCCGGCGGCAAGCGCGGACAATGCGAGTTCGTGCCAGCCGGAAGGCGGCAGGCGATTGGCGTCGGCCTCGGGCAAGAGCAGCGCAAGCGCTTCGTCCCAGCGGCCCTCGCGACGCAGGATGCGCGCCCGCAACATGCGCGCGGCTTGTGGCGCGTACTGGCCGGCTTCGTCCAAAGTCTCCAGCGCACGCGCGGGTTCGCCGCGGCGATGCGCGGCTTCGGCTGCCGCCAGCAGCGCCGGCGCGCGCAGCGGAGCGTGTTGTGCGGCGCGTTCCAGCGCGCGACCGGCCTCGGCGTGGCGACCTTCGACCAGCGCGACCATGCCGTCGAACAGACGCTTGCGGCTGATGCGGCGGTGCCGTCGCGACAGGGCGCCGAACGGCCAGCGCAGCAGCCACCACGCCAGCGCGACCACGATCCAGGCCGCGATCAGCAGCAGCGCCACGCCGACCACGGTGGCTTCGATGCGCCAGCCACGGATGCGGATCAGGACATAGCCGGGATCGGCGGCCAGCCAGTTCCATGCGATCGCGCCGAGTGCGGCGATCGCGATCAACAGCAGCAGCCAGCGCCAGGGTTTCATCGCGGATGACCGCCGCTGCTGGTGAGTGGAGCAGGCAGCGCCGATTGCAAGCCGTGGCTGGCGCGCAGGCCGCGCAACACGGCGAGCGCATTCCCCGCCTGTACCGCGACGGTCGGCTGTGCGCTGGTCAGTTGACCGAGTTCCGTGGAAGCTCTCTGCACGGATGGCCGGGTCTTGTCGAAGCGCGAGTCGAGCAGGGCCGAGGCGCGCGCCAGCGCGTCCCGATAGTTCGGCTGGTCATCGGCGAGCAATGCGGCCTGCGCCTGCGCGAGATCCAGTTGCAGCAGTTCGCGCGCAAGGCTGGCGTCCGCCACCGGCAGCGACGATTCGTCATCGTGGCGGATGCGCAGGATGCCGCTGAACGCGTGCCAGAATTTCGACCACAGGCCGTTGCCGGGCGCAGTCGTCTGTTCGGCGTGCGGTTCGAACGGCTGCAACTCGGGCACCTGCTGGCGCAGTGAACCCAGTACCGCCAAGGCTTGCGTATCCTGCGGCGCACTCTGGGCCAGCGCCGTGCATTCGTTCGATGTGCTTTCGCGTGCCGGCGCGAAGGCCGGGTTCTGTACGTGCGCCAGCGCCTGTTCGGCGAGCCGGCAGGCGCGCAGCGCGCCATCGGCATCGTGCAGCAGGTTCAGGCGTTGCTGCTCGGCAACCAGCAGGAATTCGGCGTCGTCCAGCAGCAGCACATCGTGTCCGCGCAGTTGTTGGTCCGACAGGGCGCCGAGCGCCGCTTCCAGGTTGTGCGTGCGCTGGTCCAGACCTTGCGCGGCATCACGCGAGGCGCGGATGTCGTTCTCCAGCGCGTCCATGCGCCTCGCCAGTGCCTGCTGCTGCGCGGTGTCGCTGCTTTCGCCGCGCTCGATGTTCGCCAGCCGAGCCGAAAGTTGCGCCGCACGCGCATTCGCGTCGGATTGCGCATGCCGCTGCTGCCAGATCAGCCAGGCGGACAATGCCACCGCGAACAACGCCAGCAGCACGGCGAGGGTCGCAAGCAGCGGGGAAGTGCGGCAGCGCGGTGCCGGGTCGGCGGAGACTTCGTTCATGGGCAGCAATGCTAGCTTGCGGGCGCGCCGGCGCAAACCTTGTGACTCAACGGCGCGAATGAACGTTGATGATCGCGCTGATCAGGTCGGCATCGGTGGCCGATTTCGCCCGCAGCACGTGCGCGAAGGCGGCCGCCCGCGCGGCCTGCAACAGCCGTTCGCTGCTGGCGACCGCGGTGCCGGCGAGCAGGGCGTGTCTCGCGTCCGCCGGCAAGGTGATCAGCAGGTTCCGCAAAGCCTCGTTGCTTGATAGCGGTACATACAGCGGTGCGCGACCGCGCAGCAACCCCTGGAGGTGACGGCGATCCAGTCGCGCCGGCACACGTTGATACACATGTGCCTGCATGACGTGCGCGCCGCGTCGCTTCAATTCGGATTCGAGCAGACCGCGTCCACCCGGTGCTCCGATGATGCCGACGCGTTTGCCGCGGACGCGTTGCAGCTGTGGCAGTGCCAGCATGCCTTCGCTGTCCGCGCGCTCCGGCATGATGGCTTCGAGTGGCGCGATGCGCCGCAGGGCGGCGGCTGTGCCTGCGCCCGGTGCGATCACTGTGGCGCGCGTGCGCAGCCGCCGCAGGCTTGCGGCGAAGCGCACTGCGGCAGGGCTGGTGAAGATCAGCACGTCACCCGCCAGGGCGTCGCGCAACGCCGCGCTGGCCGCATGCGCATCCTCCGCTGTGCGCAGGCTCGAGCCGGGCAGCGACAGGGGAGCGCCACCGAGCGCGCGCACCCTTGAACGCAGTGCGGCGCCCGCGCCCACCGGGCGCGTGATCGCCACGCGCGCGCCCTTCAGCGGCAACCCGGATCGTTCCGACATGGCGCGATGCTAAACGAATGTGCGGGGCTCGGCTTGTTCGCGCTTTCGATCGTAGGCAGACTGGCCGGATGTCCGACACCGACCACACCGCGCTCGCTGCGCAGCTGCAGGCCTACATCCTCGAGAACATTCCGCTGGCGCGCACCATGGGATTGCAAGTGGCGCGCTACGACGGTGCGGCACTGGAACTCGCCGCACCGCTGGCGCCCAACATCAACGACAAGGGCTGCGCCTTCGGCGGCAGCATGGCCTCGCTGATGACGCTCGCAGGTTGGGGGCTGGTGGAACTGGCGCTGCGGGCACGCGGCGTCGAATGCGACATCTACGTCGGCGATTCGACCGTGCGCTACCGCGAACCGCTGTTCGGCGAGCTGCGCGCGCTGGCACGCTTCGAGCGGGGCGATGCGTTTTCGATTTTCCTCGAGACCCTCGCCGCGCGCGGCAAGGCGCGCATCCAGGTGAACTGTGCAATCGCCGGCGAAACCCGTGATGCCGCCACGCTGGAAGCGGCGTTCGTCGCCAAGTGCCGCTGAGTCTGTCGAAGGCGTCGCGCGCGGAGTCGCACGGATTCATGCACAATCGAGGCAACCTCACCGCGGGAGCCTGCCATGCGCCGTCTTGTCGCCGCCTTCGCAATCGCAGCGCTGCTCGCCGGTTGCGCCAATCTTCCCACCCATGCCAAGGACGCAGCGCGCGACGAGACGCTCGGAAACTATGCATCGACCTTGCGTTTCGGCGACTTCGCCAGCGCCTGGCAATTCGTGGATCCGAAGGTGCGCGCCGAACACCCGCTGGATGCCGCCGCCAAGAAGCGCTACAACGCGGTGCAAGTCGGCGGCTACGAGACCGACGGGCCCCGCGCGACGGATGCGAACACGGTCGAGCAGACCGCGCAGATCAGCGTGATCGTGAAATCCAGCCAGACTTCCTACGACGTCGTGGATCACCAAACCTGGAAATACGATTCCGACAGCAAGCGCTGGTGGCTGGAGTCGGGGTTGCCGGATCTGACGCCTCCGCAACAGTGAGCGGTACCGCCGCGGACCCCAATCGCGGATAATGCGCGGTCGCCCGCCTCCCGATCGACCATGAACGACATCCTGCCGCGTATCCCGCAGTTCATCGCCCATCATCCGCTGCTGATCGCGGCATTCGTCGTGATCGTGCTGGCGCTGATCGGGCTGGAAGGCACGCGGCGGTTCCGCGGCTTCAAGGAACTGACGCCGGCCGGATTGACCCAATTGATCAATCGCCACGAGGCGCTGGTGATTGACATCTCCGCGCAGGCCGACTTCGAGAAGGCACACGTGCCCGGCTCGCGGCATATCGCGCCCAGCCAGTTCGATCCTGAGAACAAGGAATTGAAGAAGGTGCGCGAGTTGCCGGTGGCGATCGTGTCGCGCAACGGCATGGAGTCGGAAAAGGCCGCGCGCCGGCTGGTCAAGGCCGGCTTCACCCGTGTGTACACGCTGTCGGGCGGCATTGACGGCTGGCGCAAGGCGGATTTGCCGCTCGCCAAAGGTCGAAACTGAGGTCGAATATGCGACGCCTGCGATCTGCGTTGAATCGCAGATCGCGTCGCATATTCGGATGAGGCAGGATGCCGATCGGAGCGCATCGCAACTGGCGCCGCCGATGGCGAAAGAGCCCCGTGTTCGCGTGCAGGCGCGCTCCTACAACTCCTCGGTCTTCGTTACTTTGGCCCGCCGCATCAGCCAGCCCACGCCGCGCAGATCGGCCAGGCCGACCCACAGGCGATCCAGCATTCCGTACTTGGAAACGCCGCGCGTTCGGGGGCGGTGACCGACCGGCACGCTGACGCTCTCGTAACCTGCGCGCTTCACCAGCGCGGGCAGGTAGCGATGCATGTGGTCGAAGTAGGGCAGCATCAAAAAGGTCTCGCGCTCGAACAGTTTCAGGCCGCAACCGGTGTCGGGCGTGGCGTCGCGCAGCATGCGCGAACGCACGCCGTTGGCGATCCTGGACGAAATGCGCTTGTTGAAGGTGTCGCGGCGGGTGGTGCGCCAGCCGGCGAACAATTTGATTTCCGGCTTCGCCTGTGCACGCGCATCGAGCAGCTTCGGAATGTCGGCCGGATCGTTCTGGCCGTCGCCGTCCAGCGTGGCGATCCAGCTGCCGCGCGCGGCGCGCACGCCGTTCCAGATCGCGGTGCTCTGGCCGCTCTGGCGCAGATGCCTGACGATGCGCAGTTCAGGATGGCGCGCGCGTTCGGCCTGCAGCACGGCCAGCGAATCGTCGGAACTGCGGTCGTCCACGTAGACGATCTCGTAGTCCACGCGCCCGCGCAGGGCGGCGGAAATTTCGGCCAGCAGCGGCGGGATGTTGTCGCGCTCGTTGAACACCGGCACGACCACGGAAAGCTCGGGCATTGGCGTAAGGCCCCGGACGAATGAGCCGCGATTATCGCGTAGAGCTCCCACCGAGGCGAATCTTGTCCGCGATGCAGGGCCGGTCTTGACCCGGCAGCGCCCGCACGGGCGGGCTTGAACCCGCCTACAACTCCCCGAGCGCCTGTTGCACCGGCGCATTCAACGCATCGCGCAGGGTGCGTTCCACTTGCGCGAAACCGCGCGCGTCGGCGCCAAGCAGCAGCAGCGTGCCGTGATCCAGCGGCAGCTCCCGACCTTGCCATCCCGCATGATGGAAGTCGCGGGTGCGCGCGCGGTCACGACCGACGAAATACAGCGCGGTCACCGGCTCGTCGTTGACCCGGAATACCAGGTGCACGGTGCGCCAGGGGCCGACATCGCAATCGCGCACGAACACCGCACCTTGCGGCATCGAGTGCAGATCCACCCCGCGCGCGGCGAAATCCTGGCGCAGCTCCGCATCCGAAACCGGTTGCGTGCGTGCCAGCGCGAACGCTTCCCCGCGCACATGCGCCACGCTCATCGCGGGCAACGGATCGGCTTGCGCATTTCGATTCCAGCCGAAAGTACCGACACCGACCGCGAGCAGCAGCGATGCCGCCAGTGCCAGGCCGACCTGCCAACGCCGGGCACGCACGCGCATCCGCGTGGTCTGCGCCAGCAGGATGCGCTCGGCCAGACCCGCCGGAGCTTCGACCGCCAGCGCGGCTTCGATGCGCCGTTCCAGCCGTTGCGCGCGCCACCAGGCCTCGGTGCAGCCGGCGTGGCAACTGTCGCGATGGGCGACAAACTCCGCCTCGCGTGCACGCGGTTCGCCCGCCAAGCGGCGCCGAAATTCAAGGCAGTCCATGGGACGCCTCCTTCGCTTTCATGTTTGCATCACCGTCCAACGTGGCACGCAGTTTCTGCCGCGCCCGGAAAAGCTGAGTCATCACCGCGCCGGGTTTGCAGCCCAGTTCGGCGGCGATCTCCTCGCAGGAGAATCCGCCCAGCACCTGCATCAATAGCGGTTCGCGGTATTTCGGTTCCAGTTGCAGGATCGCCGCGCGCACCTGCGCGTCGGAGCCGGCGCGTTCCGGGTCCACCGCCGCGGTGTCCTCGGTGAGGTTGTCGTCCAGCTCGCTCAGGTCAAGGCGCTTGCGCTCGAAACCGCGTGCGTGTTCGCGACGCAGGATGGTCAACAGCCATGGTTTTGCAGAGGCGCCATCGCGCAGCGAATCCAGCGCGCGCCAGGCGCGCAGCAGGGTTTCCTGCACCAGATCCTGCGCGCGCGCGTCGTCGCCGCACAACCAGTAGGCGAAGCGGTAGAGATCGCTGGCGTGCACGCGGACCAGCGCATCGAATTGGCGTTGCCTGCTGCCCACTTTGGGAAAGACCGGTTTCATGCCGCGCATCTTTCAAAGACCACGTCGGGCAGGGTTGTGGGTTGTCAGGCGCCGGTCGTCGGAAGAGCGAGGATCGCGGGCTTTCGCCGACCAGCAAGCGGCAACCAGCAACCGACGACCCATGGGCGAATCGCCACGGCCGGCGTGGCGTCAGCGCAACTTTGCCAGTACGCCTTCGAGTTCGTCACTGCTGTGATAACGGATCGTGAGCTTGCCGCGCCCGTTGCGTCCGTGCGCAATCTGCACGCGCGCGCCGAGCTTTTCCGAGAGCTCGCGCTCAAGCGCAAGAATGTCCGGATCGGCATTCGGTGTGCGCTTCTTTGCGGAAGGCGCCAGTTGCGCCAGCCGTACGGCGTCTTCCAGTTCGCGTACCGACCATTGTTCGGCGGCGGCCTTCTCGGCCAGTGCGATCGCGCGGGGCGCTGGCAGGGTGCCGAGCGCGCGGGCGTGGCCCATTTCGATCCGGCCAGTTTCGAGCAGGCGACGGATCGGCTCCGGCAATTCCAGCAGGCGCAGCAGATTGGTGACCGCCACGCGTGAGCGGCCGACCGCATCGGCGGCTTGTTGCTGGGTGAGATCGAATTCCTCGATCAGCCGATGCAGCGCCTGCGCTTCCTCCAGCGCGGACAGTTCCTCGCGCTGGATGTTCTCGATCAGCGCCATCGCCAGCACCGCCTGCGGCGCGACATCGCGCACCACGGCGGGCACTTCGGTCAGGCCGGCTTTCTGTGCTGCGCGCCAGCGGCGCTCGCCGGCGATCAACTCGAACTTGTCGCGGCCGAGCGCGCGCACCACGACCGGCTGGATCAGGCCCTGGGATTTGATGGACGCGGCGAGTTCTTCAAGCTTCGCCTCGTCCATGTGCTGGCGCGGCTGGTACTTGCCCGGCGCGATCTGCGTGACGCGCAAGCTGCGCAGTTCCTCGCCGCCGGCTTCGGCTTCGCCCGTGTCGCGGCCGCCCAGCAGCACATCCAGATCGCGCGAACCCAGTCCCCTTCGCTTCGCCGACATCACCAAACCCTCAGTTGCTCGTGGCCGGCGCCAGCGCGCCCGCGCGTTCGCGGCGGATCATTTCGCCGGCGAGGCCCAGGTAGGCGATGGCGCCGCGCGATTCGCGGTCATAAAGATTGATCGGCTTGCCATGGCTGGGCGCCTCGGCCAGGCGCACATTGCGCGGGATGATCGAGCGCAGCACCTTGTCGCCGAAATGCTTGGTGAGCTGTGCGGAAACGTCGTTGCCCAGATTGTTGCGCACGTCGAACATGGTGCGCAGCAAACCTTCCACTTCCAGTTGCGGATTGAGCCTTGCGCGCACGGCTTTCACGGTGTCCAGCAGCGAGGTCAAACCCTCCAGCGCGAAATACTCGCATTGCACCGGGATCAGCACGCTGTGCGCTGCGGCGAGGGCATTCAATGTAAGGAGGTGCAGCGAAGGCGGGCAGTCGATCAGGATGGTGTGATAGCGCTCGCCGAGTTTGGCGAGCTGTTCCTTCAGCCGCGATTCGCGCGCGATCGCATCCATCAGTTTCAGTTCCGCGGCGGTGAGATCGCGCCCGCCCGGCAACAGGTCGTAGCCGGCCTCCGCGGGCAGGATGGCCGATTCGATCGTCGCCTCTTCCAGCAACACCTCGCAGCCGGTGGGGTGGACGTCGCGCTTGTCTATGCCCGACGCCATGGTGGCGTTGCCCTGCGGATCCAGATCCACCAGCAGGATCTTGCGCTTGGTTTCGGCCAGTGCGGCGGCAAGGTTCACCGCGGTGGTGGTCTTGCCGACCCCGCCCTTCTGGTTGGCGATGGCGATGATGCGCGTCATGGAATGGACCGGTTCCCCTGAACCTCGAGACAGCGGAACGCGAAGGTTAGCATCGCGCCGCGGCTCAGGTGTGGCGGATTTCCACAAGATGACGTTGCGCCTCCAGCCCGGGCACGTTCAAGGCGTGAACGCCGGCGACTTTGAAGTGTGCCGGCACCTGCGCCAACTCGTCCTTTTCAATCTGGCCCTTGAGTGCCAGCCAAACGCCGCCTGCGGCGAGCGCGTGACCGCCCCAGGCGAGCATGTCGGCGAGGCTGGCAAAGGCACGCGCGGTGATGCAATCGCAAGACCCTTCCAGTTCTTCAACGCGTACCTGCTCGACCCGTGCGTTCGGCAACGGCAAGGCGCGCGCGGCTTCGCGCAGGAAGCGCGCCTTCTTGCCATTGCTGTCCACCAGCGTCACCTGGAGGTCCGGGCGGGCGATCGCCAGCGGAATGCCGGGAAGGCCCGCGCCGCTGCCCAGATCGGCCAGGGTTTCTCCCCGCACATACGGCAGCACGGCAAGCGAATCCAGCAGATGCCGCGTCACCATCTGCGCCGGGTCGCGCACCGCGGTGAGGTTGTAGGTCTTGTTCCAGCGGATGAGCAGATCGAGGAAGTCGAGCAGGCGAGACACCGCCTCCCCGGAAAGTTCCAGCCGCAGCGCATGGATGCCGTGCTCGAGTTGCCGGCGCAATGATTCGCGGGAATCCATCAACAGGGTCGCCCAGAAAAGCAAAAGCCCGCATGGGTGCGGGCCTTCATCATGTCACGAGCGCGGCTCGATCAAGCGGCCAGATCCAACTCCACCCTGGTCACCAGCACGCCACGTTCGCGCAGCGAGCCGTTCAGCGCCTGCTTCAGGCGCAGGTTGCGCGCGCGCAAGTCGTGGTCCGGATCGCTGGCGACGTCCGGCAACGCGCCGATCACGCCGCTGCGGATCATTTCGTCGGCGCGGTCGATTACCGCATCGGCACGCTCGGGATCGAGCACCTGCCACCACACGCGCCCGCGGAGGGTTTCCGGCTGCGGGTGGCCTTCCACCTGCACGCGCTGCTCGATCGCCAGGGTGTAGCCGGTGATGCTGATCTTGTGCGCGATGCGCTCGATCAGCGGAAGCACCACGTGCGTGCCGGGGGTCAAGGTGCGCGCGGGTTTGCCCAAGCGTCGCAAGGTATAAACCTGGCCTTCCGGAATCCGTTTGACACACACCGCCGCCAATAGGCCGACTGCAACGAGCAGTGTAAGAAGGGTGAGTGTCGGAAACATTTCTTTTGAAAACCGTGTCTTGGCAGCTTCTTCTACGTCTTGACTGCGGAAGGTAGCGCAGTCTTCGGATCGGATAGTGCCTTAATCCTAATTTAACGGCAAGTAACCTGGCCTGAATACGCCAACCGGGCTGTGGCAGAGGTTCCTCACGTGAAAGTGAGTACCACCGCGTCTTCACTCAAGCATCATCATATGCCCCCCGGCAAGTCGAACTGAGGCCGCCGTCGCAGCTTGGGCCGCGAACCGCCGCGCATGGCATAAAATGAGGGACGGCTCACCTTCCAGACAGCTATCCATGATCTTTCCTGCCACCCGGATGCGGCGCATGCGCCGCGACGCCTTCTCGCGCGCGCTGATGCGCGAAACCGTATTGACCCCTGCCGACCTGATCTTGCCGGTATTCGTCCATGACCGATCAGGCAGCACGCGCGTGGACGTACCTTCCATGCCCGGCGTGCAACGGCTTTCGATCGAGGCGCTGCTGGCAATCGCCGAACAGGCGCAGCAAATGGGCGTGCCGGCGCTCGCTTTGTTCCCGTCACTGGATGTTTCGGTCAGGACCGCCGACGCGCGTGAAGCCTGGAACGATGAGGGTCTGGTTCAGCGCGCGATCCGCGCCCTGAAGCAGCGCTTCCCCGATCTCGGGGTGATCGCGGATGTGGCGCTGGATCCGTTCACTACCCACGGTCAGGACGGATTGATCGACGACTCCGGTTACGTGATGAACGACGAAACCATCGAGGCGCTCACCAGGCAGGCGCTGTCGCAGGCGGCCGCGGGCGCGGATTTCGTTGCGCCCTCCGACATGATGGATGGCCGTATCGGTGCGATCCGGGCCGCGCTCGAGAATGCCGGCCTGATCCACACCCGGATCATCGCCTACGCGGCGAAATACGCCTCCAGCTTCTACGGCCCGTTCCGCGATGCGGTGGGTTCGGCCGCCACGCTCGGCAAAGGGTCCAAGCACACCTACCAGATGGATGTCGCCAACTCCGATGAAGCGTTGCGCGAAGTCGAACTCGACCTCGCCGAAGGCGCGGACGTGGTGATGGTCAAGCCGGGTCTGCCCTATCTGGATATCGTGCGCCGCGTGAAGGATCGCTTCGGCGCGCCGACCTTCGTGTATCAGGTCAGCGGCGAGTACGCGATGCTGAAAGCCGCGGCACAACACGGCTGGCTGGACGAGCACGCCTGCATGCTGGAAGCACTGACCTGCATCAAACGGGCAGGCGCCGACGCGATCCTTACCTATTTCGCGCTGGACGCAGCGCGCGCCCTCGCCGGCAAGGCCTGAGCGGATTCGCGCGGCGGCGCGGGCGCGTCTGCGCGCATGCGCCATTGCGGTTGCCGCAGGGTGCCGGGCGAAAACCCGAAGCGGGCACGGAACGCGCGCTGGAACTGACGCAGGTTGCTGAATCCCCAGCGCTCGGCCACTTTCAGCAATGGCTGCTCCGGGCGGCTGCGGATGTCGCGGAAGGCGGCATCGGTGCGCGCGCGCGCGATCACATGCGCCACGCCGCCTTCCGCCTGCAGGATGCGATAGAGCCGGGCGCGGGAAAGATGGAAGACCTGCTGCAACGTGCGCGCATCCAGATCCGGCGCGTGTACATGCGATTCGATGAAGGCAATGATGCGCGCGCGCAGCGGATCGCTTGCCGTCGTTTCCAGTGCCTGGCATTGCAGGCCGAGGCAGGTGTGCAGCAACGACAGGGTGATGTGAACCGTGGAAGCGGCATTGGCGAGCGTCAGCCCGGGCAGGGTCAGCAGCAGCCGTTGCAGATGTCCGCCCAGCAATTGACCGAGCGGATGATCGCCTCGCAGTACCGCTCCATGCAGCGAGCCCGTGGCGTTGTCGAGGCGGTCGCGCTGCAGCGCGACCCTCAGGTTTTCACAAAGCCGGGCCGCGGTGGGCCGGGGCTAAACCCGCGCGCAAACCC
>JBQCCR010000037.1:0-27153 GCA_051961995.1 Rhodanobacteraceae bacterium
AACAGGCGCAGGCTTTGCGTGATATCCAGAAACGCCTCATCCAGAGACAGACCTTCGACTATCGGCGTAACTTCGCCGAAGACTTCGAACACCCGCGCGGAAACTTCACGGTAGCGCGCCATCCGCGGCGCCACCCACACCGCCTGCGGACACAAGCGCTGCGCCTGCATGCTGGGCATCGCCGAACGCACGCCGAACGGACGCGCCTCGTAACTCGCGGTCAACACCACGCTGCGCTGCGCCGGAAAGCCCACGATCACCGGACGGCCGCGCAGCTCCGGCCGGTCGTATTGCTCGACCGAAGCGTAGAAGGCATCCATGTCCACGTGCAGGATGGCGCGCATGCGCGAAGCTTAACCGTTCGATCAAACTACTGGACTTGCCACGCGCGCCCCCGTAATCTAGCCCCATCGAGTGGGAACGGGATGGCGAGAAGCCGCCCGCCACGCACGCTGAAGTCCTCGCCCAAGGGCGACCCGATACGACGAAGTCTTCGCGCGAACGCGGTTCGCGAGCGTGTGCCATGGCGCGCGTATGACCCGCTGCGAGTCGCAGGATGCAACGGCAGCCCAGATCCGAGCGAATGCGCCGGGGCGCGCACCCGAATCATGATGTCCCTTTTGCAATGACCAGTGCCGGATGAGCACCCAAGCAGCGCAAGCCGAAGCGATCCCCGCAGAGGGCGAATCGACCGCCATGCCGGCGGCGCCGATGCAGACGCCGCAGCAGCAGGAGATGCCGCTCGCGGTGGTGCGCGGCCAGCCCGTCCTGCAGATGCCGCAGGATCTGTACATCCCGCCGGACGCTTTGGAGGTCATTCTCGAAGCATTCGAGGGCCCGCTGGATTTGCTGCTGTACCTGATCCGCCGGCAGAACCTGGAAATCCTGGACATCCCGGTTGCCGAAATCACCCGGCAGTACATGGACTACATCGAGGTGATGCGCGAGCTGCGCCTCGAACTCGCGGCGGAATATCTGGTCATGGCCGCAATCCTGGCCGAGATCAAGTCGCGGCTGCTGCTGCCGCGGCCACCGACCGAGGAAGGTTCGGAAGAGGACCCGCGCGCGGAACTGATCCGGCGCCTGCAGGAATACGAGCGCTTCAAGAAAGCGGCGGAAGACATCGACACGCTGCCGCGCATGGAACGCGATATCGATGCGGCGTTCGCGTTCGTGCCGGACCGGCAGGTGGTGAAACTGCCGCCGCCGGTGGACATGCGCGAGATGCTGCTGGCCTTGCGCGATGTGCTGAAGCGCGCCGAGCTGTCCGGCCACCACGCGGTCACGCGCGAACCGCTGTCGGTGCGTCAGCGCATGGGCGACGTGTTGAGAGCGCTGGGCGACGGCGCGTTCCATCGCTTCGAATCGCTGTTCGACGTCAGCGAGGGTCGGCTTGGCATAGTGGTGACCTTCCTGTCGCTGCTGGAGCTGGCCAAGGATCGCCTGGTCGAGATCGTGCAGGAAGCGCCGCTGGCGGCGATCTATCTGAAAGCGCGCGTGACCGAAGCGACCGAGTGATTCGTTCTCGACAAGAGCCAGGGCGAATTCACCCGCGAAGAACGCAAAGAACGCAAAGAACGCGAAGGGAAGCGTTGATTCATCAAATCGGATCTTCCTTGCGTCTTTCGCGTCCTTTTCGGACAAATGGTTTTTGTTTTCGCACCGCGCCGGACACGGCGCAACAAGGTGAGACTTACGTGGAACAGGACAAACTGAAGAACATCGTCGAGGCCGCCCTGCTCGCCGCTCAGCAACCGCTGACCGTGGCGATGCTCGCCGCGCTGTTCGCGGAAGAAGAAGCGGTCACGCACTCCGAACTGGCGCAGGCGCTGGAAGCCCTGGGGCAGCAATGCGAAGGCCGCGGCGTGGAACTGGTCGAGGTCGCCTCCGGCTTCCGCTACCAGGTGCGCGAAAGCGTCCATCCCTGGGTCGCGCGCCTGTGGAGCGAGCGCCAGACCCGCTACTCGCGTGCACTGCTGGAGACGCTGGCGCTGATCGCCTATCGTCAACCCATCACGCGCGGCGAGATCGAACAGATCCGCGGCGTCTCCGTCGCCTCCAGCATCATGCGCACGCTGGAAGAGCGCGAGTGGATCCGCGTGGTCGGTTACCGCGACGTGCCCGGCAAGCCGGCGCTGTTCGGCACCACCCGCAACTTCCTGGATTACTTCAACCTGAAATCACTGGACCAGCTTCCCACGCTCGCGGAAATCCGTGATCTCGAGGACATCGAACCACAACTCACTTTGGTGGCCGGCGTGGATGCCCCCGCCGCCGCCGATGAGGAAGAGGCTGCCGCGCCGGCCGATGATGGCGAGGAAGGCGGGCACGGCGAGACGCATGAAGCGCTGTCCGCGGAGAACGAAGCATGAACGCGCGCGGCGTACTCAGCCTGAAACGCGGCGATGGCGGCAACGGTCCGCTGGAGGAGCGCCTGCACAAGGTGCTGGCGAACGCAGGCCTCGGCTCGCGGCGCATGCTCGAAGAGCGTATCGCCAACGGCGAGGTGCTGGTCAACGGCGCGCCCGCGCAGACCGGATCCAGCGTGCATGCGGGCGACCGCGTGGAGCTGGATCGCAAGCAGTTCGTGGTCGCGACCGATACGCGCGACAACGCCGAGGTGATGCTTTATCACAAGCCCGAAGGCGAGCTCACCACGCGCGACGATCCGGAAGGACGCCCCACCGTGTTCGAGCACCTGCCTGCACTGCGCGGTTCGCGCTGGATCGCGATCGGTCGCCTTGATACCAATACCACCGGCCTGCTGTTGCTCACCACCGACGGCGAACTCGCCAACGCGCTGATGCATCCCAGTCGCGAGATTGAACGCGAATACCTGTGCCGCGTGCACGGCGAGGTGCCGGACGAAACACTGGCGAAGCTGAAAGCCGGCGTGCAACTGGAAGACGGCCCCGCGAAGTTCGACGAAATCCATGTCGTCAATCGCGGCGATGGCAGCCATCAGTGGTTCCGCGTGGTGCTGCACGAAGGCCGCAACCGCGAAGTGCGGCGGCTGTGGGATTCGCAGGGCTTCCTGGTCAGCCGCTTGAAGCGCATCCGCTACGGCAACGTGGAACTGCCGCGCGGCCTGCGCCCCGGCCAGCACCAACCTCTTTCCGGCGAAGGCGTCAGCGCCCTGCGCGAACTGTCGGGCGCCGGCGCGCCGCAGCCGACGCTCACGCTGAAATCCGTTTTGCATCAGCGCTCCAGCAACCGCCGCGCGGTGACCGAGGTCCGCCCGACGGAACACACGCCAAAGGCGTGGACTGGCGTGCATCATGGCGAAGCGCGCGAGCTGACCGCGTTCGATCGCGTACGTCCGGACGATTTTGCGCCGGGACGTGGCAAGCGCCGACGTGGTCCGCCGGGGCGCGAAGTCAACGGCAATGTTGCGCGTCCGGACAACGCACAGCGCAAGCGCAAGAAAAATCGGCGCGGCGTCGCACCCGGTCAGGAACTGCCCTCGGTGCGCACCTGGTTCGCCGGCGAAACACGCAACGATTCGCGCGGCGGTCGCGGCCGTCCGCAACCGACCGGAAACGGTCGCCCGCGAGGGTCGGGCGGGCCTGCACGACCGCGTGGCCCGGGTGGAGCCGGCAAGCGCAGCCCCGGTGCGGGCCGTGGACGTGGCCCGAATCCGAATCGCGGCGGGTGAGCCGGAGCTTTCGCGGGATGCCCTGAATGGCATCCCGATGTACGGACCAGAAAGCGCTTCAGGATGACTCTCGCCACAACCTTGGAACTCCCGGCCATGACAAAGAACGACGTCACGATCTGGCACAACCCGCGCTGCTCGAAATCGCGCGGCGCGCTCGAATTGCTGCACGAGCGCGGCATCCAGCCGCACGTGATTGATTACCGCGGGAACCCGCCGGATGCGCGCGAACTGTCACGCGTGCTGGATCTGCTGCACATCCAGCCGCGCGAACTGATGCGCCGCGACGAACCCGAATATGCGCAGTTGAAACTGGACCAGCCTTCGCTCACGCGCGATCAGTTGATCGCCGCGATGGTCGCGCACCCGATCCTGATCCAGCGCCCGATCGTGATCGCCAACGGCAAGGCCGCAATCGGACGGCCGCCGGAAGCCGTGCTTTCAATCCTGTAATGCCCGTCATTCCGGGTCGCGTTGCGTAAAGCGCGCGCAGTGACTTCGTCGATCATCAAAGCCGCCGGGCTCCGGCTTGCGCCGGAATGACAAGCAAGATGGCTACGAAAGCGTAAACGCATCCGCATCCATCCACGCCGGGAAGCGCTCGCGGTATGCGAGCAGTTCCGTGCCCGATAGCGTGGTCGTGGTCACCAATTCCTGGTCGCTGTCTTCGGACAGCGGAGTCCCGAGGAAATCCAGCACCGCGCTGGCGCCGGAATACTCGTGGCCGTTGCCGTCCACACCGACGCGGTTCACGCCCGCGCAGTAACTCAGGTTCTCGATCGCTCGCGCGCGCAGCAGCGTGCTCCACGCGTACACGCGCGGCGACGGCCAGTTGGCAACGTACACCAGCAGGTCGTAATCGAAGCCGCGTTGCGCATCGTGGCAGTTGCGCGAGAACACCGGAAAACGCAGGTCGTAGCAGACCAGCGGGCAGATCTTCCAGCCGCGCCATTCCACGATCAGCCGCTCGCTGCCCGGCGCGTAGCGTTTGTGCTCGTCGGCGTAGCGGAACAGGTGCCGTTTGTCGTAATGCTGCACCTCGCCTTCGGGCGTGACGAACATCAGGCGGTTGTGGACCTTGTCCTGCACGCGCAACTGCACGCTGCCGGTGATCGCCGCATTCAGCGCCCTGGCCTGCTCGCGCAGCCACGCGACGGTCGGGCCGTCCATGGTTTCCGCATGCGCGATCGCTTCGTTGGAGAAGCCGCTGGTGAAGGTTTCCGGCAACACGACCAGGTCGGTGCGGCCGCGCAGTGGTGCAATCAGCGCGCCGTAGTAGTCGCGGTTGCCGACCGGATCGTGCCAACGGGTGTTGCCCTGCACCAGCGAGATGTTCAGAGCTTGCATAACCGCTCCGCCGCCGCGACCAGCGTCTCATCATTCTTCGCGAAGCAGAACCGCACCAGTTTCGCATCCGGTGCGGTCTCGTAGAACGCGGAAACCGGAATCGCCGCCACACCCGCTTCTCGCACCAGCCACTCGCAGAAATTCAAATCGTCCGTGTCGCGGATCGCCGAGTAATCGGCGAGCTGGAAATAACTGCCACGCACGGGCGGCAACTTGAAACGCGAGCCGGCCAGCAGCTCGCGGAAGCGATCGCGCTTGCTTTGATAAAACGCGGACAGATCGCTTACATGCTGCGGATCGTTCTCCATCACTTCCGCGAACGCCCATTGCGCCGGCTGGAAGGTGCAGAAGGTGAGGTACTGATGCACCTTGCGGAATTCGGCCGTCAACAATTTGGGCGCCACGCAGTAGCCGACTTTCCAGCCGGTGCAATGCCAGGTCTTGCCGAACGAACTCACCACCATGCTGCGCTCGGCGAGTTCCGGCTTGCGCAACACGCTCAGGTGCTGCGCGCCGTCGTAAATGATGTGCTCGTAAACCTCGTCGGAAAGCACCAGCAACCCGTGTTGCGTCACGATTTCCGCCAGCGCATCCAGATCGGCCTGGGTGAAGATCGCGCCGGACGGATTGTGCGGCGAGTTCACCATGATCAGCCGCGTCTTCGGTGTAACCGCATTGCGCACGCGCTGCCAGTCCACGCTGAAATCTGGAAGACGCAGCGGCACGTGCACCGCCTGCGCGCCGGCGAGCTCGATGGCGGGTTCGTAGCAGTCGTAGCACGGATCGAGCACGATCACCTGGTCGCCGGCGTGAACCGTTGCCGCGATCGCGGCAAAGATCGCCTCGGTCGCGCCGGAAGTCACGGTGACCTCGGTGTCCGCGCTGACGCGGCGGCCATCGTGGCGCTCGGTCGCCAACGCGATCTGCTCGCGCAACTTCGCGATGCCGCTCATCGGGGCGTACTGGTTGCGGCCCTCGTTCATCGCGCGCGTCAGCGCATCGCGCAGGTTCTGCGGCGGCTCGAAATCGGGAAAGCCCTGCCCCAGGTTCACCGCCTTGTGCTCCAGCGCGAGCTGGCTCATCACGGTGAAGATCGTGGTTCCGACCTTCGGCAATTTGGTTTCGATCTGCATGCAAGATTCCTGCGGCAAGAATCGTCGCGATGGTAGCACGCGTCAGTTCGCGTCCCGCGCCACGGCGGGGTGTTCGAACGCCTCGACGAGGAAGTCCACCAGCGCACGCACCGCCGGCAGCATGCCGCGCCGGCTCGGGTACACGATGTGCAGGATGCCTTGCGGCAAACCCCACTCCGGCAACACCTGTGTCAGGCGACCGCTCCGCAATTCTTCGATGCAGGCGCTCTCCGGCAGCCAGGCGATGCCGCAGCCGGCAAGCGCGGCTTCGATCAGCACGCGAAAATCGCCGCTCACCAGCCGCGGTTTCACCATGACCCGCTGCGCGGCGCAGTTGCGATCGAACAGTTCCCAACCCTGATCACCTTCCTGCTCGAACATGCTCAGCACCGGCATTCGCGCGAGATCCTGTGGCGCGACCGGCTGGTCATGTGCCTCGAGAAACGCGGGGCTGGCAACCAGCACCACGCGCTTGCTGCCGAAGCTGCGCGCGACCAGTTGCGCGTCGGTGTCCAGCTTGTCGCGCACGCGCACCGCGACGTCGAAGCCCTCCCCGATCACGTCCACGCGCCGGTTGCTGGCGAGCAGATGCAACCGCACCCGCGGATGGCGCTCCAGGAATGTCGGCAGCAGCGGCGCCAGCAGGCTTTGCGAAAACGAGACCGGACAGCTCATCCGCACCGCGCCGCACGGTTCGCCGCGCATGCTTTCCAGGTCCTCGAATGCGGCGCGCGCTTCGCCGACCATGCTTTCGGCATGGCGATAGAAGCGCTCGCCTGCCTCGGTCACCGCGAACCGACGGGAAGTGCGTTGCAACAGCCGCACGCCCAGGCGTTCCTCAAGTTGCGAGACGCGTTTGCTGAGCCGCGACTTCGGCACGTTCAGCGCGCGGCCCGCGGCGGAAAAACCACCGTGCTCGACCACGGCGGCGAACAGGTACAGGTCGTTGAGATCCGGCACGGGGGTCGAGGCCACGGCGTTCTCCGCTGTGAACGATGCGTTCGAACCGCGCCATCTTATCGAAACGCGGACGCGTGCCCATTATTGCGTGCAGTCCATCGAGGCACATCGCAAGGAGCCGTCATGAACCTGCTGCATCTTGATTCCAGCGTACTGGGCGAGAACTCCGCCTCGCGCGCATTGAGCGCCGCCATCGTCGCGCGCCTGCGCGCCGGGGAGCCGGGCCTGCGTGTTGCTTATCGTGATCTCGCCGCGCAAAGCCTGCCGCACTTCACGCCGGTGCTGGCCGAGAGCGATCCCTGTGCGCGCCGCAACGCCGAGGTGCTGGATGAATTCCTCGCCGCCGACGTCGTGGTGATCGGCGCGCCGATGTACAACTTCACCATCCCGAGCCAACTAAAGGCATGGATAGACCGCATTCTGAGCGCGGGCAAGACCTTCCGCTACACCGAAAAGGGTCCCGAAGGGCTGGCCGGCGGCAAGCGCGTGATCATCGCCTCCGCACGCGGTGGCGTGTACAGCGAAGGCGCGGCCAAAACCGTGGATTTCCAGGAAACCTACCTGCGCCACGTGTTCGGTTTCATGGGCATCCACGATGTCGAGTTCGTGCGCGCCGAAGGCCTGAACCTCGGCGCCGAACAACGCGAAGCCGCGCTGCGCGGCGCGCACGAACGAATTGGTGCAGGAGTGCGCGAAGCGGCTTGACGCATCCGCACCGCGTGGCTCGGCCGGATCCTTCGCTGCGCGGCGAATCCGCCCTGCGCGACTACGCCACGATCCTCACCGGCACCGACTTGGCCGCAGGCGTCTTGCTCTCCTGCGCGTGGTGCCAGAACGGGATCAACGCGTTGCACTCGGGGTAGTACCCGCCTATGCAACCTTGCGGGATGTCGTAGCTGACCACCCGCAGGCCGCGCACCTCGCGGTGCACGTCGTCGCCCGCATCCGACACCAGCGTGATCTCCTGGCCGTCGCGCAGGTTGAACTGCGCGATGTCGGCCGAGTTCATGAACACGATCATGCGCGTGTCGTGCACTCCGCGGAAGCGGTCGTCGTTCGAATACACGGTGGTGTTGTACTGGCCGTTGGAGCGCAGCGTCACCAGCCGCAGCCGGCCGGGAGCGTCGTCGAAGCCGGTTGCGCTCAATCCCGGCGGGGAAATGAAATTGGCCTTGCCGGTTTCGGTTTTCCACTGTCGATGACGCGCCGCATTGGGCCGGTGGAAGCCGCCCGGCGTGAACATGCGCGCGTTGAAATCCTTGAACTGCTCGGGATACGTGTGCTCGATCGCGTCGCGCACTTTCGAATAATCGTTGACCCACGCATCCCACGGCACCTTCGGGTTCGGCGGCAGCGTGGCCTTCGCCATTTCCGCCACGATCTTCGGCTCCGACAGCAGATGTGGGCTGACCGGCTTGTGCTTGCCGACCGAGCCATGGATGCAACTGGTGGAATCCTCGGTACTGACCGCCTGCGGCTTGCCGTCCTGCACGTCCACATCAATGCGGCCGAGGCACGGCAGCAGGTACGCGACCTCGCCGTTGATCAGGTGCGAGCGGTTCAACTTGGTGGCGATCTGTACCGTCAGCCGCAGGCGACGCCAGGCCTCTTCCACGCGTGGGCTGTCGGGAACCGCACGCAGGAAATTCCCGCCCAGGCCGATGAACGCATGCACCGTCCCATCCAGTACACCGCGGCAGACTTCCACCGTCTTCATGCCCGGCTCGCGCGGCGGTTCGAAACCGTACTGCTCGGCCAGGCGATCCAGCGGCACCAGCTTCGGATCATCCGCGATGCCGACCGTGCGCTGGCCCTGCACGTTGGAATGCCCGCGCACCGGACATAGACCGGCGCCGGGCTTGCCGACGTTGCCGCGCAGCAGCAGCAGGTTGGCGATCATGTGCAGGTTGTGCTCGCCGAAATGGTGCTGCGTCAGACCCATGCCGTAGATGCCGATCACGGCATGCGACTGCGCGTAGGTGCGCGCGGCCTGTTCCAGGTCCGGGCGCTTGAGGCCGGAAGCCGCCTCGATCGCGTTCCAGTCCTGCGCACGCACGCAGGCAGCAAATTCCTCGAAGCCGTGCGTGTGCTCCGCGATGAAGTCATGGTCCAGCACGTTCGGCTCGCCGCGCGCGGCGGCCTGATCGTCCAGCGCGAACAGCGCCTTGCAGACGCCCATGATCGCGGCGATATCGCCGCCCGCCTTCACCTGGTGGTACTGCGAGCTGATCCGCGTCGCCTTGCCGCTCAGCATCTGCACCGGATTCTGCGGATTGATGAAGCTCTCCAGCCCGCGCTCGCGCAGCGGGTTGAAGGTGATGATCGGCGCGCCGCGCTGCGAGATCTTCTGCAGCGAATGCAGCATGCGCGGACTGTTGGAGCCGACGTTCTGGCCGAAGAAGAACACGCAGTCGGTCTGGTCGAAATCCTCCAGCGTCACCGTGCCCACCGGCGAGCCCACGCTCTTCTTCAGCGCGGTACCGGTGGTCTCGTGGCACATGTTGGAGCTGTCCGGCAGGTTGTTGTGGCCGTACAGCCGCGCGAACAGCGCGTACATGTAGCTGGTCTCCAGCGAGGCGCGGCCCGAGGCGTAGAACACCGTGGACTTCGGATCGAGCCGTTTCAGTTCTGCGCCGATCGCGGCGAAGGCTTCGCTCCATTCGCACGGCACGTATTGGTCGGAGGCGCGGTCGTAACGCATCGGGTGCGTCAGCCGCCCGACCTTTTCCAGCTCGTGGTCGGTCCAGTTCAGCAGTTCGGCGAGCGTGTGCTCCGCAAAAAACTCCGGCCCCACTTCACCGGCGCCGAGCTCCCACGCGGTCGCCTTGGCGCCGTTCTCGCAGAATTCGAAGGGATGCGCATCCGCAGGCTTGGCCCAGGCGCACGACACGCACATGAAGCCGTCGGCCTTGTTCTGCCGCATCAGCTCGTGCGCAGTAGTGAGCGGTGCCTTCTCACGCAACAGGATGTTGCTGACCGACTTCAGCGAACCCCAGCCACCGGCCGGACCCTTGTAGGGTTTGACGTAAGGCTTGCGTTTGGCCATGACCGCTCCTTGCCGCGATCACGACAGTGTATGCCAATGGCAAAGGATTGGCGGAGAGAGTGGGATTGCTCGGCTCATCCCTGAGCCTCACCCCTCGCTGACGCTCGGGGCCAGCCTTCGGCTGTCCAAATTCGTTCCGGACGAATTTGTCGAACCCTGGTGGGTTCGTCCACACCACTGCTTCCACAGAAACAAAAACGCCCCACGAGGGGGCATTTTCGTTTCTGGCGGAGAGAGTGGGATTCGAACCCACGGTACGGCAAGCCGTACGCCGGATTTCAAGTCCGGTGCTTTAGACCACTCAGCCATCTCTCCGTTTTCATTTGACCGCCGAATTGATTAGCGGCCGTACGCCGGATTGACTCGGCACATCCTGTACCTCGCCCTTCGGGCCATCGGCTGCGCCGATGGTCGCTCCGGCATCCTGCCTCCGCGAGCAAGTCCGGTGCTTTAGACCACTCAGCCATCTCTCCAATTCAATGCTCGTCATTCCGGACGCCGCACAGCGCGATCCGGAACCCAGCGACTCTGCTTCGTCTCTTCAAAACGACACCGGGTTCCGGCTTTCGCCGGAATGACGATTCTATGATGTTCTTCGCGAAGGGAAGAACACGGGGCTACGCAATCCGCACCGCGTCGCTCATGTAACGCTGCAGCGCTTCCGGTACATTGATCGAACCGTCCGCGTTCTGGTAATTCTCCATCACCGCGATCAGGGTGCGTCCGACCGCGAGGCCGGAGCCGTTGAGCGTGTGTACCAGTTCCGGCTTGCCCGTGGCGGGATTGCGCCAGCGCGCCTGCATGCGGCGGGCCTGGAAATCGGTGCAGTTGGAACACGAGGAAATCTCGCGGTAGGTGTGCTGCGAAGGCAGCCAGACTTCGAGGTCGTAGGTCTTGGCTGCGGCGAAACCCATGTCGCCGGTGCAGAGCTGCATCTTGCGATACGGAAGTTGCAAAAGTTGCAACACGCGTTCCGCGTGACCCGTGAGTTCTTCCAGTGCCTCGTATGATTTCGACGGCTCGACGATCTGCACCAGCTCGACTTTCTCGAACTGGTGCTGGCGGATCATGCCCTTCACGTCCTTGCCATAGGAACCCGCTTCCGCGCGAAAGCATGGCGTGTGCGCGGTCACGCGCATCGGCAGCGCATCGGCTTCCACGATCGAATCGCGCACCAGGTTGGTGAGCGACACTTCGGCGGTGGGAATCAGGTAACGCCGCATCTCGCCGACGGACGTCGAGAACAAGTCCTCCTCGAACTTCGGCAATTGCGATGTGCCCTGCATCGTCTCCGGATTGACCAGCAGCGGCACGTTGCATTCGATGTAGCCGTGCTCGCGCGTGTGCAGGTCCAGCATGAACTGCGCGAGCGCGCGGTGCAGCCGAGCCAGTTCACCGCGCAGCACGGTGAAGCGCGCGCCGGACAATTTCGCGCCGGCCTCGCCATCCAGCCAGCCGTGGCGCGCACCGAGTTCGACGTGATCCTTGACCGCGAAATCGAACGCGCGCGGCTCGCCCCAGCGCGAGACCTCCACATTGTCGTGCTCGTCCTTGCCGACCGGCGTAGATTCGTGCGGCAGGTTGGGAATGCGCAGCGCGATGTCCGAAAGTTTCGTTTGCACCTCGGCCAGCGCGGCTTCGTTGGCCTTCAGCCTGTCACCGATGCCGGCGACTTCGGCCATGACTGCGGAGACATCCTCACCCTTGGCCTTGGCCTGCCCGATCGCTTTCGAGCGCGTGTTGCGCAAGTTCTGCAATTCCTGCGTTTCGGTCGCCAGCTTCTTGCGATCCGACTCCAGCGCCTCGATCGCGGCGGCGTCGAGTTCGAAGCCGCGCGCCTTCAGCCGCGTGGCGGTGTCGGCGAGCTGCGCGCGCAGCAGAACCGGATCCAGCATGTTCGATCCTTGGTGATGTCCGAAAAGGGAGGAATTATCGCGGGGCGCGGCGGGGGCGCGCAAACACTCGAAAGCGGAGCGCTCTCACTTGTCATTCCGGCGAAAACCGGAACCCAGCGTCTTTGATTCGGGTTCCACAGTCACTGGGTCCCGGCTTACGCCGGGAGGACGAGCATGGGATTACGGCTTCCCGGCCTTCGCCCTGGCCTCCCTCAGCGCATCCAGCTTCTCACGAATCTTCGCCTCCATGCCGTTCGCAGTCGGCGCATAGAACTCAGTACCGACCAGGGCGTCGGGCAGGCACTGCTGGTCCAGCGCCACGCCGCCCTCGACGTCCGGGTCGTACTGGTAGCCCTTGCCGTAGCCAAGTCCCTTCATCAATTTCGTCGGCGCGTTGCGAAGGTGCATCGGCACCTCCAGCGTGCCGGTCTCACGCACGTTGGCTCGCGTCGCGCCGTAGGCGACGTAGGCCGCATTGCTCTTGGGCGCCATCGCGAGATACAGCGCGGCCTCGGCCAGCGCGAGGTCCCCTTCCGGCGAACCCAGCCGTTCGTAGGTGTCCCAGGCGTGAAGCGCCAACTGCCACGCGCGCGGATCGGCGAGACCAATGTCCTCCACCGCCATGCGCACCATGCGCCGCGCCAGATACAGCGGTTCGCAACCACCGTCGAGCATGCGCACCAGCCAGTATAGTGCCGCATCCGGGTCCGACGAGCGCACCGATTTGTGCAGCGCCGAGATCTGGTCGTAGAACTGCTCGCCACCCTTGTCGAAGCGGCGCGTGCGATCGGCCAGCACCTGCTGCAAGGTGCCTTGATCAATGCGCCCGCCATGGGCGAGTTCGGAAGCAATTTCCAGGAAGGTCAGTCCACGCCGCACATCGCCATCGGCCGCGCGCGCCATCAGCGCAAGTGCATCGTCGTCCACTTCCAGGTGCAACGCGCCGAGTCCGCGTTCTTCATCGCGCAACGCGCGCTTCAATGCGACCACGATGTCGTCCGCGCCCACCGCATCCATCACGTGCACGCGGCAGCGCGACAGCAGCGCGGAATTCAATTCGAATGATGGATTCTCGGTGGTCGCACCGACGAAGATGATGATGCCACGCTCGATGTGCGGCAGGAATGCATCCTGCTGCGCCTTGTTGAAGCGATGTACCTCGTCCACGAACAGCACGCTGCGCCGGCCCTGCGCGAACTGCACTTCCGCTTCGCTCAACGCAGCGCGCACATCGGCAAGGCCCGAGAGCACCGCCGAAATCGCGCGGAAGTGCGCGTCGGCGTATTTCGCGACCAGCAGCGCCAGCGTGGTCTTGCCGCAGCCGGGCGGACCCCACAGGATCATCGAATGCGCCCGATGCGCTTCGAGCGCGCGCCGCAGCGCGGTGCCCGGACCGAGCAGGCGCGCCTGCCCGACGATCTCGTCGAGCGTGCGCGGCCGCATGCGTTCGGCCAGCGGCTTCAGCGCATCGGATTCGGCGAACAGTTCGGTGGATTCGCTGACGGCGGTTTTGCGGCGAGCCATGCGGTGATCATACCGATGCCGCGCGGAACAGGATCACACCGGCACGACATCAAAGGCGATCGTCAGCCGCCGATCCCGCTCGCCCCCGGAGAACGGCACCGTGCCGTGCCACATCCATGACGGAAACAACACCAACAGGCCCGGCTCCGGCTTCACGAAGTGTTCCGCTTCCAGCGGCGGTTGCGTCGGAATGCCGGATTCGCCGAACTTGATCCAACCCTCGTGGTCCTTCTCCTTCGCTCCGAGCGCTTCGGGAAGTTCGATGTAGCACGCCGAGGAGAGCCAGCCTTCCGGGTGATAGTGGTTGACGTGATGACCGTTCGCGCGCAACCGGACCGACCAGATGCCGGTGATCTTGTAATCGTCGGCGTTGCGGGAACGCAGCACATCGTTGCCCGGGCCAATCGCCTGCATGTAACGGCGGATCGGCCCATCTATTGCCTGCGCGAAGGAGCGGATCGCCGGATCCTGCTCGCGCTCGAGATCGAGATCCACTTGCGTGCCGGTGCGCAGCGTCTGCCCGATCGGGTGCGCTTGCATCACGTGGCGCTTGTGCAAGGCAGCGGCAAGATCGCGCAGATAATCGGCAAGCGAAGACCAGCCCGGCGGTGTGTCGATCGTCGCCGGCCGAACGAAATGCGCGTAGTCGTAGAGCGCGGCATAGCGCGGATCGCCGAGCATGCGCCAGGCGCTGGCGCGCAATGCAATGGCGTGGCCGTCGTGCGGGTCGCGTTGCAGCAGGCGCTCCGCAGCTTGCAGCGCCTCCTCGGCGTGGCCGTTGGCCAGCAACGCATTGCCGAGAGCAGACACAAACACCGGATTGTCCGCGCCGTCTGCAATGGCGAGTCGTGCATGGCGCAAGGATGCCGCGACGTCACAACGCAATGCAGTCTGCGCGGCGGCGAGGTGCAGTGCGGGGTTTCCCGGATCGCGCTGGAGAGCTTCCTCGATCACGCTCAAGCCCGCAGAGGGACGTCCCGCCCACTGCAGCAGCTTCGATTTGAAGGTGCGCAATTCGACATTGCCGGGAAATTCAAGCAGCGCTTTGTCCAGATCGGCTGCGGCCAGATCGGCATCCCCGGTCCGCATCCAGAGCAGTTCGGCAAGATTGGTGTGCGCCATGACGTGATCAGGGCGCTCGCGAATGACAGTGCGGAGCTCCGCTTCGGATTCCTCGTGACGGCCCTGGGCAAGGAGCGCCCGCGCCAGCAGGAAATGTGCCTCGGCAGCATCTGCGCCTTTCGCGAGCGCCTGGCGGGCAGCCGCTTCGGTTGCTTCCGGTTCCTGATTGGCTCCGAGCGCTGACGCTAGCCCCAGAGCAGCGCGGCCATCGTTCGGGGCGGCATTGACCGCCGATCGGAATGCAACGATGGCTTCCGGTATGCGGCGCAGCCCGAACAGAGCCTGCGCGCGCGCCAGCACAACGTCCGGCAACGTTTGCAGGGCCACGGGCTGTGCATTAATGAACTGCAGCGCGTCCGCATGACGATTCTGGGCCACCAGCACCCGCAGCAACAGCGATACGGCTTGCGGATGGGTGGGCGCGAACTTCAACGTCTGCCGCAATGCGCGTTCCGCTTCGTCCATCCGGCCCTGGCATGCGAGGATTTCGCCCAGCAGCGCATGTGCGGAAGGGTTGCCGGGGGCGAGTTGAATTGCGGTCATGACCGCGCGCTCGGCGCGCGGGTAATCGCCTCCGCGCATCAACACACCGCCCAGCAACCAATAGGCATCGGGCAGCCCGGGTTGCAAGGCGAGTACCTGCTCCAGCAGTGCCCGCGCGCGGGCAAGATCGCCCGCCTGCAGCAGCCGTGCGGCGCTCTGCAATTGCTGTGCGATCTGCATGACAGGCGCGTTCATGGTTGAACGAGTTTAACCGGGTACCGTCTGCAGCGTGCGATGCCGGTAGGCCGTGTACGCCACGCCGACCAGGCCGGTCAGCGCAGCCGGCAACAGCAGGCCGTACTGGCCCAAGCGCGGGAAGATCAGCGCATCCGTCACGCCGCCGATAAAGAACCCGATCACCAGGGTGACGTAGAGCCGCACGCGGCGCGCATCCATCCTGACGCCGCCCAGCCATTGGCCGAGGAACATGCCCAGGTCGGTGTAGAGGCCGGATACGTGCGTGGTGCGCACCACCGCACCGCTATAGGTGCCGGCCATGGCGTTCTGCAAGCCGCACGCGGCAGCAGCGAGCCACAACCCGCTATCGTGATCAGCCACCAGTAGCGGCACCGCCGCAAACAGCAACAGCGATTCCACCGACAGCGCCACGCCGTAGCGGCGACCCAGACGCAACGCGCTGTCGCGCACGATGAAGCCGCCGAGCGCGGCGCCGAGCAGGAACGCCAGCGCCACGATGCCGAATTTCAGCATGTCGCCGACATCGCCCCGGGCCACGCCGATACCCAGCAACGTGGTGGTGCCGGTCATGTGGGTGACCGCCTGATGGCGGAAGCTCAGGTAACCCGCGGCATTCACCATGCCACCGATGAACGACAGCACGATGCCGCCCAGCAGCACCCAGCGTGGAAGCTTGTTGATCATGGGTGATCCCCGATGACGCGATCAATGCTCTGCCGTCGGTGCCGTGTCACCCACCACATCGGTGCCCTTGGGTGGGGTGAAAATGAAAGTATCCGCGGGCAGTTTCGGATTGCGCTGCCAGTCGGTGAACACGATTTCGGTGCGGTTGCCGAGCGTGTCCTTGAACACCATCCGGCGCGGCGCATCGTTGGCGAAGCCGATGTCGGCATATTCGAACTGCGGATCCTTGGCGCGCGAAACCAGCCGCAGCCATTGCAACCCGTCGCGTTCGCCCTGCTCGCCGGCCTTGAAATCGCGGTCCAGTTGCGAAAGGTCGGTCAGCACCGTGAGCGGGCTGTGCGCCTCCTGAGTGCCCTGGTCGCGTACCGTCACCTGTTCCAGTTCCGGATCGTAGATCCATACCTTCTTGCCGTCCGCCACGATCACTTGCTTGTACGGCGCCTGCGTGTCCCAGCGGAATTGTCGCGGCGCCTGCAGCGCCAGCGCACCGCGCGCGGTCTGGCTGCTGCGGCCGTTGGCGTCGTAAACGGTCTGATTGAAGTTGCCGCTCAACGAATGCAGGTTCTGCGCGAACGCATCCAACTGCGCGCGCGCGGTGTCGGCACCGTGTGCGGCACCCGCACCCGCCAGCAGGGCCAGCATCAGCAATATGCGCATGGAAGTTCCTCGATGTCGGATCGGCAGATGATGCAGGCCGCGGATGAATGCCGGATTATCCCGACACCGGAGGCGGGGCAAGGACCTCGCGCTGCCCGTTGTGCAGCGGCGCGCTGACCACGCCTTCCTGCTCCATCTGCTCGATCAACCTTGCCGCGCGGTTGTAGCCTATGCGCAGATGACGCTGCACGCCGGAAATGGATGCGCGGCGCGACTCGGTGACGATGCGCACCGCCTTGTCGTAGAGCGCATTGTCGTCGTTGCCGTCCTCTTCCTCCGGCAGGCCGGATTCGTTGACGATCTTGCCGTCGCCCAGCGACTGCACTTCCTCCAGCACGCCTTCGATGTATTTCGGCTCGCCCTGCGCGCGCAGCCATTCGACCACCTTGTGCACCTCGTGGTCATCCACGAACGCGCCGTGCACGCGTTCGGGCGTGGCGGTGCCGGGCGGCAGATACAACATGTCGCCGTGGCCCAGCAGCGTCTCCGCCCCGGACTGATCGAGGATCGTGCGCGAATCGATCTTGCTGGAAACCTGGAAGGCGATACGGGTCGGGATGTTGGCCTTGATCAGGCCGGTGATCACGTCCACCGAGGGACGCTGCGTGGCGAGGATCAGGTGCACGCCGGCGGCACGCGCCTTCTGCGCCAGGCGCGCGATCAGTTCCTCGACCTTCTTGCCGACGATCATCATCATGTCGGCGAATTCGTCAATGATGACGACCACGAAGGGCAGCGGCTGCAACGGCTGCGCGATGTCCATCGGGTTTTCGGGATTGGGCTTGAACAGCGGATCGAGCAGCGGCTGGCCGGCGGCCTGCGCGTCACGCACCTTCTTGTTGAAGCCGGCCAGATTGCGCACACCCACCGCAGCCATCAGCTTGTAGCGGCGCTCCATCTCCGCCACGCACCAGCGCAGCGCATTCGCCGCTTCCTTCATGTCGGTGACGACCGGCGCCAGCAGGTGCGGGATCTTCTCGTACACCGAAAGCTCCAGCATCTTCGGATCGATCATGATCACGCGCACGTCGCTGGGCGAGGCCTTGAACAGCAGTGACAGCACCATCGCGTTCAGCGCGACCGACTTGCCGGAACCGGTGGTGCCGGCGACCAGCAGATGCGGCATCTTCGAGAGATCAACGACCACCGGCCGGCCGCCGATGTCCTTGCCCAGCGCCAGCGACAGCGGCGATCGCGCGTCGCCGTATTCCTTGGAACTCAGGATTTCGGAGAGATACACCGTTTCGCGCGAAGCGTTGGGGATCTCCAGGCCGATCACGTTCTTGCCGGGAATCACGTCCACCACTCGCACGCTGTAGACGGAAAGTCCGCGCGCGATGTCCTTGTCGAGCGACGAAATCTGGCTGCCGCGCACACCGGCCGCAGGTTCCATTTCGAAGCGCGTGATCACCGGTCCCGGGTGCGCACTCACGACGTGCGCTTCAATCCGGAAATCCTTGAGCTTCATCTCGACCTGGCGGGAAAGCACTTCCAGCGTTTCTTCCGAATAGCCCTTGCCGCGCGGCGGCGGTTCGTCTAACAGCGACAACGGCGGCAGCTCGCCTTCGGCCGATCCACCGGCGAACATCGGAATCTGGTTCTCGCGCCTGGAGCGCTCGCTTTTCACGATCGGCGCGACTACGGGCTCGATCTTGACCGGTTCGCGCCTGGCCTGCTTCGCCGTCTCGACCTTGCGCACGACTTCGCGCTCGGTGCGCGCCGCACGTGCGGCCAGTGCTTCCGGCGCTCGTTTCACCCTGCTGCGCAACCATGCGAACACCGCCAGCACGGAGCGGCCGGTCGCATCCATCAGCTTGAACCATGACAAGCCGGTCGCCAGCGTCACCGCAACCAGGAACAGTGCGAGCAGGAACAGCGTCGCGCCGAGTTCGCCGAAACCGCGCGAAAGCACGTCCGCGACCAGCTGCCCGAGGATGCCGCCACTGCCCGCGGGCAGGTCGCTCATCAGATTCGGCACCCCGCCGTCGCGCAGCGCGGCGAGCCCGCAGCCGCTGACGAAGAAGGCGACGAAGCCGATCAGGCGCAGGGTCGGCTCGAGCGTGCTGCGATCGGCTGAACGCCATTCACGAAGCACCCCGATCGAAAGCACGATCAGCAGGATCGGAAATGCGTAGGCGATGTTGCCGATCAGGTACAGCAGCAGATCGGCGAGGTACGCGCCGATGGTGCCGCCAAAATTGTGCAGCGTGGTGCCGGTACCGGTATGCGACCAGCCCGGATCGGACGGGCTGTGGCTGATCAGGCAGATGAACAGATACAACGCCAGCGGCAGCAACAACAGCACCGCCGCCTCCCGAAGGATGCGGCGGGTGCGTTCGCTGGGTTCACTGCCGGAAGCGGCAAGGGCTTTGGCGCGCGCCACGTGTTGCGACCTCAAACTTGCATCATCGTGGCGCCGACTATACAGCCGGTTGTCGGTTGCCGGAATCGCGAATGGACGCCGTGTCGTGCCAACGAGCGCAACCAACAGCTGACGCTCTTGACTTACAGCTTCATGCCTTTCAACGCCGGATGCACGATCTCGCCGTTAGCGACGTTGATGCCCTTGGCCAGCGGCGCGTAACCGCGCCAGTCGCCGCCCGCCGCCAGCCGCTGCACGTAAGGCAGCAGCGCGGCGGAGATCGCCTGCGAGGAAGTTTGCGGCACCGCGCCCGGCATGTTGGTGACGCAGAAATGCGTCACGCCGTCCACCACGTAGGTCGGCTCCTTCCAGGTCGTAGGCTTCGATGTCTCGAAGCAGCCGCCCTGGTCAATCGAGATGTCCACCATCACGCTGCCCTTCTCCATGGACTTCACCATCGCGGCGGAGACCACGTGCGGCGCGCGCGCGCTCGGGATCAGCACTGCGCCGATCACCAGATCGGCAGACGCCACTTCCTCTGCGATCACTGAATCGTAGGCATACAACGCGGTGACGTTGGCGCCCATCGCCATCATCTGCGCGAGGCGGTCCGGGCGCTTGTCGAACACCACCACGTTCGCGCCACCGGCGGCCGCGAGCGCCGCCGAATTGCCGCCCGCCGCGCCGGCGCCCAGCACGACCACCTTGCCGCGCTCGGTCGTGGGCATACCGCCCAGCAGTTTGCCCTTGCCACCTTCCGGCTGATGCAGCAGGTGCGTGCCGACCTGCACCGCCAGCCGTCCGGCGATCACCGACATCGGCGCCAGCAGCGGCAGGTTGCCCTGCTCGTCTTCCACCGACTCGAACGCCACGCCGGTCAGGCCGATATCCAGCAGGCGCCTGGTCAGCTCCGGCTCCGGCGCCAGATGCAGGTAACAGAACAGCAGGTGATGCTTCTTCAGCAACGCCAGATCCCCGGCGATCGGTTCCTTGACCTTGACGATCAATTCGCCCTTCTCGTACAGCGCCGCGGCGTCCGGGACGATCTTGACGCCCACTTTTTCGAACGCGGCATCGGCGAAACCGCTCTTGATCCCTGCGCCGGATTGCAGGAACACCTCATGACCGTGCCGGACCAGATCGGCGCAGGCTGCGGGCACGAGGGCTACGCGGCCCTCGAGCGTCTTGGTTTCGGAAGGAATGCCGATACGCATGGTTCTGTTTTCCTGTTATGCGAGAATTGCGCGCTTGAATTCAGGCTCGCCCTTCCCCATCCTGCGCAACCAGCATGCATTGCAGCGAGCAACGCAGCGGTGATTGATCAGGGATACGCGCAGTAGCGCGGGTCGGGCGAACCACCAAAAAAATCATCGGGATTATACATGAGCACCCCCAAGCACAGCCGCCTCTTGATCCTCGGTTCCGGTCCGGCCGGCTACACCGCCGCGGTGTACGCAGCGCGCGCTAACCTGAAACCGATGCTGATCACGGGGCTCGCGCAGGGTGGCCAGTTGATGACCACCACCGACGTGGACAATTGGCCCGGCGACGACGCCGGCGTGCAGGGTCCGGACCTGATGGCGCGACTGCTGAAGCATGCCGAGCGCTTCGACACCGAGATCGTGTTCGACCATATCCACAGCGTTGATGTGACCCAGCGTCCGTTCCGGCTGAAGGGCGACAACGGCGAATACAGTTGCGACGCGCTGATCATCGCCACCGGTGCCAACGCGAAATACCTCGGCATCCAGTCAGAGGAGTTGTTCAAGGGCCGCGGTGTGTCCGCCTGTGCGACCTGCGACGGCTTCTTTTTTCGCGATCAGGACGTCGCGGTGGTCGGCGGCGGCAACACCGCGGTCGAGGAAGCGCTGTATCTCGCCAACATCTGCCGCAAGGTCACGCTGGTGCACCGGCGCGACAAGCTGCGCGCCGAAAAGATCATGCAGGACAAGCTGTTCGAGAAAGCGCGTGCCGGCAAGGTCGAGTTGCTCTGGAACCACACCGTCGACGAAGTACTGGGCGACGATTCCGGCGTGACCGGCGTGCGCCTGAAGAGCACCGACGGCAAGGGCACGCGCGAGATCGCGGTCAGCGGCATGTTCGTGGCGATCGGCCACACGCCGAACACCAGCATCTTCGAAGGCCAACTGGACATGAGCAACGGCTACATCAAGATCCGTACCGGGCTGGAAGGCGGAGCCACGCAAACCTCCGTGCGCGGCGTGTTCGCCGCCGGCGACGTCGCCGACCAGGTCTATCGCCAGGCCGTCACCTCCGCCGGCTTCGGCTGCATGGCCGCGCTGGATGCGGAAAAGTATCTGGACAGCGTGGGGCTGACGGGCTGATTCCTTTGCTCGTCATTCCGGACGCCGCCTGCGGCGATCCGGAACCCAGTGACTTTGATGGAAAGGCACTGGGTCCCGGCTTGCGCCGGGATGACGAGTGAAAGCATTCGGCATAATGTTCGGATGCTCTCGCTGCGCACCCATGCGTCCCTCGATGAGATCAACGCCACAGAATGGGATGCACTGGTCGGCGACGACAATCCTTTCGTCTCGCATGCCTTCCTCGCCGGGCTGGAGCGCACCGGTTGCATCCGCGAGGCGCTGGGCTGGCGCGCGCAGCATCTGACCCTGCACGATGATGACGCGCTGGTCGGCGCCTTGCCGCTGTACCTGAAAGGCAATTCGCACGGCGAGTACGTATTCGACTGGTCCTGGGCTCACGCGTGGGAACGCGCCGGCGGCGACTACTACCCGAAGCTGCTGTGCGCGGTGCCCTATTCGCCCGTGACCGGACCGCGGCTGTTGGCCGGAACACAGCCCGGTGCGCCGGGACATCGCGCCACTCTCGCGCAGGCCCTGCTGCAACTCACTCATGAGCTGGGCCTTTCTTCCGCGCACGTGAATTTCCCGCGCGCGGACGAGCTGGGCGCCTTCGACCACGAACTGTGGTTGCCTCGCCACGACTGGCAGTACCACTGGCGCAATGAACATGGCTGGCGCGATTTCGCCGATTTCCAGGATGCACTGACGCACAAGCGGCGCAAGGCGATCCGCCATGAACGCGCGCAGGTCGCGAAAGCCGGCATCGCGTGCGAATTCCGTGACGGCGGCACGCTCTCCGACGCCGAATGGGATGCGATGCACACGTTGTATCTGCATACCTTCGACGAGAAGGGCAATACCGCCACGCTGACACGCGATTTCTTCCGGCATCTGGGCCGCGCGTTTCCGAAGCGTTCGCACGTCGCATTTGCGCGACGCAACGGCGCAATCATCGCGGGTGCCTTGTATCTGTCCTCGCATGACACGCTGTACGGCCGCTACTGGGGCGCCCGCGAAACAGTGCCCGGCCTGCACTTCGAGCTGTGCTATTACCAAGGCATCGAGTATTGCCTGCGCGCGGGTCTGCATATTTTTGAACCCGGCGCGCAGGGCGAGCACAAGCTGGCGCGCGGCTTCCTCCCGGTGCGCACGCATTCGCGGCATTATCTTGCCGACGAGCGCTTCCGCGATGCGGTGCGCGGCGCGCTGAACCGCGAATCCGCGATGCTGGAGGCGTACGGGCGTGAGCTGCGCAAACATTCCCCCTTCGCGCAGCGGGATACCGCATGACCCGGCTGGTGCAATTGCGCGACGATGATCCGGAAACCTTTCCGGATCCGGCGCACGCCGTGCGCGATCCCAACGGCCTGCTCGCCTTCGGCGGCGACTTGTCGCCGCAGAGGCTGATCGCCGCCTACTCGCAAGGCATCTTCCCGTGGTACTCGCAAGGCGATCCGCTGCTGTGGTGGTCGCCCGATCCGCGCTGCACGTTCGCCACCGACGGCGTGCACATCTCGCGCCGGCTGGCGCGCACGCTGCGCCATTCCGAGTGGACACTGAGCATGGACCGCGCGTTCACGCGGGTGATGCGCGAGTGCGCGGCGCCGCGCGCGGGCGAGCCCGGCACCTGGATCACCGAAGACATGCTCGCCGCCTACACGCGCCTGCACGAACTCGGGCACGCACATTCGCTGGAAGTGTGGAACGGAGACGCACTGGTCGGCGGCATCTACGGCGTGGCGATCGGCCGCGCGTTCAGCGCCGAATCCATGTTCTCGCGCGCGACCGACGCGTCCAAGGCCGCGCTGATCGCGTTATGCCGTACCCTGCACGGCTGGGGTTTCCCGCTGCTGGATGCGCAGGTACCCAATCCGCATCTCCAACGCATGGGCGCAATCTGCTTGCCGCGTGCCGACTATCTGCGACGCCTGCGCGAACTGGTCGTGCAACCCGGCCCTGAATCCTGGCAACTTCCGTGCACGCGGGTTTCCGGGCTTGCGTGAACTCATCCGCCGATTGGCGTAGATTGTCTGCAGGCAACCGCAACCGCGCCATCGGGAGCACCGGCGATGAACAGCGAAAATGAAGATCCTGGCAACGGCAAGCGCAGCACCGAGCAGGCCAAGGCATTCGCGCGCGGCATGATGGAATCCGCGCAGCAGATCTGGCTGGCGGGTCTGGGCGCGCTTTCCAAGGCACAGCAGGAAGGAGGCAAGTTCTTCGAGACACTGGTGGAGGAAGGCGCGCAGGTGCAGGAGAAGACGCGCAACTACACGCAGGCGCAGTTCGAGCAGGCGCAGCGCCGCGCCGGGCCGTGGGTGAACGAGGCGCGCAAGCGCACCAATGATGCGTTCGGCAAGTTCGAGCAGATGTTCGACCAGCGCCTCGCCCGCGCAATGGAACGCATGCAGATGCCCACGCGCGAGGACTTCGACAATCTCTCCGCGCGCGTTGACGAACTCACGCGCGAAGTGCGTGCCGGCAAGCGCGCGCCACGCAAATCGGCCGGCGTCAAACCTCCCGTTTCCGAATGAGCGGGCCCGCGCATTGACGCGGATCGTGCACAGGGCCGAGAATCAACTGGGTTCGCTTTCGAAGACCGCGAGATGTCCGCCGATCTGAGCACCGAATTCGAGCAGGCGGCCGCCGATGCCAGGCAATTGGCGCAGCGCCCCGGCAACGACACGCTGTTGAAGCTGTATGCGCTCTACAAACAGGGCGCGCAGGGCGACGTCTGCGGCCCCAAGCCCGGCTTCTTCGATTTCGTCGGCACCGCCAAGTACGAGGCGTGGGCGCAGTTGCGCGGCATGCGCTGCGAAGAAGCACGGCAGAAATACATCGAACTGGTGCGCAAGCTCGAATCAGGCGGCCAGGGCACTGCTGATTAAAGCAGGAGCAGTCCGCAAACGATCGCGGATGAACGCCGACGGAAGGAGCGTTTTGCTCTCATTCGCGTTGTTTGCGTTTGTTCGTGGACCGTTTTTCTGATTGACAGACAGCGATCGCTTCCGCCACGGCGCGTTCGCGCTCGTTGCCCGAAGCGAGTCCGGCGCGTGCGCCTTCCTGATCGGCGGCGTCGCGGTTCTGGCTCAGCTTGTAGCGGCCCTCCAGTTTCTCGATCCGCAATTCCAGTCCGATGATGTAGCGCATCTGCTCGCGCAGGTAATCGGCAGGAGCGTCGGTGATCTTCCATGGCTGCGGGCGTGCATCCTCGTTGCGCTTCACCAACCGTTCCAGCAGCGCATGCAGCCGATCCGGATCATCGAACGTGCGCAGCGTACCGTGCGCGTGGACGGCAATGTAATCCCAGGTCGGCACCTGGCGCGGGTCTTCGCGCTTGCCCGGATACCACGACGGCGACACATAAGCGTGCGGACCCTGGAAGACCGCCAGCGCCGGAAGACCATCGCCGATCCCGCGCCAGTGCGGATTGCTCCGCGTGATATGCCCGAGCAGCGTGCCGCCCGGTTGCGGTTGCGCATCCACCTCGAACGGCAGGTGCGTCACGACGAATTCGCCGTTGACATGCGTCAGCAACGTGCCGAAAGAGACCGCGCGGATCGCATCGTGCAGTACCTCGATGCGATCTTCGCGAAAGTACGGGTTCGGGTAAGCCACGCTGCCTCAGCGCCGCCGCGGCATGGTGATTTCGGGGCCCTCATGCTTGCGATCCCACGCGCGCAATTCATCGCGCAGCACCGCGATGCGCTGGCGCCCGAGCGCGCCGTGTTCCTCGTCGAGCACGTTGCCGCCGAGCAGCTCGGCCATGCGCTGCGCGGCCGGCAGCATCGCATCCCACGCATCCAGCGCCGTCAGCGGGCCGGGCAAGGTCATGAAGAAGGTAAGCCCCGGCGTGCGCAGTTCGTCTATCCGGCTCATGTCGAAAGTGCCGGGCTTGACCATGTTGGCCATCGAGAAGATCGGGCCGGCTTCCGGCTTGCCGTCCAGCGGCCGATGGAAAATCTGCATGTCGCCGAATTCCAGCCCGGCCTTCTCCGCCGCGACCGCGATATCGGCGCCGGAGAACCGGCCGTCATTCCGCGCGACCACGAACAGCGTGACGATGCGTTCGACCGGCAATTCGGCGGGGCGCTTGCCCGGCAGTGGCCGTTGCGGTGTGGCGCGTCCGTGCAGGCGTGAAGCGGCAACGGTTTCACCGAGGCGATCGAGTTCCTCGCGAAGGTCCACATCCAGCTCGCCCTGGCGCGGTTCGGGAACCTCGGTGGACGGATCGGCGGGATCGGCGATCACTTGGTCGGTTTCGCCGATCACGGGTTCCACGCGCGAATCGCGCCCGCGCTTGAACAGGATGCGCCGTCCCTGCCCGCCCTGGCCCGGACGGCCGAAGAAGTAGATCGCGAGCAGGATCAGCGCGCCGACGACGGCGATGATGATGCGCAGAGTGGTTGCGGAAAAAGCCCCGGTGTCCATGTGCGGACTTTAGCAAAACAGAACCGCCGGCCGTGAAGGATAACGTGCGCTCGGCGCGCGCCCTTCATCTGCCGATCAGTTTGTCACGCGCAGAAGGCGCGACTAAGCGGCACCCGCCAGCTTGGCCGCCTCCTCCAGATCCACCTGCACCAGCCGCGACACGCCCGGCTCGCGCATGGTGACGCCGCACAGCTGATGGGTGATTTCCATCGTGGACTTGTTGTGGCTCACCACGATGAACTGCACCTTCTCGGACATGTCGCGCACCAGCTGCCCGAAGCGGCCGACATTGCCTTCGTCCAGCGGCGCGTCCACCTCGTCCAGCAGGCAGAACGGCGCGGGATTGAGATTGAAGATCGAGAACACCAGCGCGACCGCGGTCATCGCCTTCTCGCCGCCGGACAGCAGCGAAATGTGGCTGACGCGCTTGCCGGGCGGACGCGCCATGATGCTGACGCCGGTATCCAGCAGGTCCTCGCCGGTCAGTTCCAGGTGCGCATGGCCGCCGCCGAACAGTTGCGGGAACAGCGACTGGAACCCGGCATTGACGCGATCGAAGGTGTCCTTGAAGCGCTGGCGCGTTTCGCGGTCGATCTTCTTGATCGCGTTCTCGAGCGTCTCCAGCGCGGAGGTCAGGTCGGTGAGCTGCGCATCCAGGTATTCCTTGCGCTGCGCGGCCTCGGCGTGTTCGGCGATCGCGGCGAGGTTCACCGGCTCCAGCCGCGCGATCTTGCCTTCCAGGTCGGCGATGCGTTCCTGCCACTGCTCCGGTTGCGCATCCTCGGCCAGCTCCGCCAGCAGCGGTTCGACCTGCAGGCCCGCGGCGTTGATCGCTTCCGTGAGTTGGTCGGCACGCATGCGCAGCGCCTGCTCGGCGAGGCGCCGTTCCGTCAGCGCGTCGCGCTGGCCGGCGATCGCGGCCTCTGCGCCGTGGCGCTCCTGCTCCAGCCGGCGCAGTTCGACATCGGCCTCTTCCACCGCACGGCGCGCCTCCACCAGCTTGCGGTCGATCTGCAGGCGCTGGTCCAGATACGTCTGCCGCTCCTGTTCCAGCGCGGCGATCGGATCGTCGCCGGCATTGATCTGTTGATCGAGTTCGCTGCGGCGCGATTGCAATTGCGCCTGCTGGGTATCCATGCGGGCCAGCGACTGCTCCAGCGAAGCCAGCGCGGCGCGGCGCGACTCCAGCGACAACGCATGCCGATGCGCGGCATCGCCGGCCTCCTGCGCATCCGCGCGCGCGGCCTCGCGATCCTGCAGCAACTGCCG
>JBQCCR010000038.1:0-28053 GCA_051961995.1 Rhodanobacteraceae bacterium
CGTAGCCCATGTACAGCACCGGCGGATGCATGATCAGGCCGGGGTCCTGCAACACGGGATTGAGATCCACCCCGTCCATCGGCGCGGGAATCAGCCGCGCGAACGGATTGGAGGTCGTCAGCGAGAACAGCAGGAAACCGAACGCGACGAAACCCAGCACGCCCAGCACGCGCGCGTAGAACTTCTCCGGCAATTTGCCGCCGAACGCGGCCACCGCCAGCGTCCACACGTCGAGGATCAGCACCCACAGCAGCAGCGAACCCTCGTGCGCGCCCCACACTGCCGAGAAGCGGTACCACCACGGCAATTCCAGATTGCTGTTCTGCGCGACATAGGCGACCGAGAAATCCTGCACCAGGAACGCATAGGTCAGGATTGCGAACGCCATCGCCACGAACACGAATTGCCCGACCACGAGCGAACGTGCGGTCGCCATCAGCGGTTTGCTGTCGCGCCATGCGCCGGCGATCGGCAGCACGCATTGCAGCGCCGAGAGGATCAGCGCAAGGATCAGTGCGAGTTGGCCGAGTTCGGGGATCATTGCGCGCCCCCTTCCTGTGCGGTCGCGGGCACCTTGTGCGCCGCCTTCGCCTTGGCGATCGCGTCGGCAACTTCCTTCGGCATGTAGGTTTCGTCGTGCTTGGCCAGCACCTGCGTCGCGGTGAATCCACCGCCGCTCATGTGTCCGGTCGTGATCACGCTCTGGCCTTCGCGAAACAGATCGGGAAGAATGCCGGTGTATTGCACGGGCATGTCCTGGAAACGGTCGGTGATCGTGAAATCCGTGGTGAGCGTGCCCGCCACGCGATGCACGCTGCCTTCCTTGACGACCCCGCCCAGCCGGAACGCGGAATTCATCGGCGCCTTGCCGGCTTTCACTTCGGTGGGCGAATAGAGGTAGGTCATGTTCTGCTGCAGCGCGAATACGGTCAGCGCAGCGGCGCAGCCGACCGCGAGCACGATCAGCGAAATCACGATCAGGCGGCGTTTGCGAATCGGGTTCATGACATTGACCCCGACGCACTCTCTCGCTGCGCGGAAGCCTGCGAGCGCTCGCGGCGCAGGCGTTCGCGCGCGATCCGCCCGCGCAATTCGTTCAGCAACTGGCGGCGGCGCAGCGAGGGCGCGATCCAGTCCCAGGCGAACACGATGAAGAACACCGCGTACGCGGGCCAGACATAGGCGGCATATCCGCCCATGACGATGAAATCATGCATCGGCCTTCTCCGCGATCAGCGCACGCGCCCATTCCTTGCCGCCTTCTACCGCAAGCAGGCCCACCCGCGCACGGTTCAACAGGCTGGCGAAGAAATACAAATGCGTGGCGAGCGCCATCAGCAGCAGCGGCCAGAGCATGTCCGGCGCGATTTTCGATGGCCCGAGCAGGCGCACCGTCGTCCCCTGATGCAGCGTGTTCCACCACACCACCGAGTAATGGATGATCGGCAGGTTCACGACGCCCACCAGCGCCAGCAGCGAAGCCGCGCGCGCGGCGCGGCGGCGGTCCTCGATCGCGCTGAACAGGCCAATCACGCCCAGATACAGGAACAGCAATACCAGTTCGGAAGTCAGTCGCGCATCCCAGGTCCACCAGGTGCCCCACATCGGCTTGCCCCACAGCGATCCGGTGATCAGCGTGACCAGCGTGAACGCCGCGCCGATCGGCGCGCATTCCATCGCGATCACTTCCGCCAGCTTGATGCGCCACACCATTGCAATCAGTCCGGCGACGGCCATGCAGATATAGATGAACAGGCTCATCCACGCGCTCGGAACGTGGATGAAGATGATGCGGTAGGCGTCACCCTGCTGGTAATCCGCAGGCGCCAGCACCAGTCCGCCATACAGGCCGACCGCGGCGAGGACCAACGCGCTCCACAGGAACCACGGCCGCAACGTACCGGCGAAGCGGTAGAACACCGGCGGCGAGGAGAGCTTGTGCAACCAGAGAGGAATGATCTTCATGTTTCAACGGCGATGCGCAGGGCTGCCGCGCATGCGAACGGCGCCAGCACCAGCGCCAGGATCAGGGCCGCAGCCAGCCACAACAGCGGGGCGAGATGCGGCAATCCGGATTGCGCCGCCGCCACGGCGCCTGCGGCGAAGATCACCACCGGCACGGCCAAAGGCAGCAGCATCAGGGCCAGCAGTATAGCCGAGCGGCGCGTGCCGGCGGTCAATGCCGACAGGATTGCGCCCAGCAATGCGAGCAGCGGCGTGGCCAGCAGCAGCGCGGCGATCAGCACCGGCAGCACTTGCGCAGGCAGCCGCAACAGCACCGCCAGCAGCGGCATCACGATGATCAACGGCAACGTGGTCGTGGCCCAGTGCGCCAGCACGCGCACCAACACCAGCAGCGGCAAGGGCTGCGGTGACAACAGCATCTGTTCCAGCGAGCCGTCTTCCAGATCGCCGCGAAACAGCGATTCGAGACTCGGCAACATCGCGAGCAGGACCGTGACCAGCAGCACGCCGCCACTGATGCGCGTCAGCAGCGCGTCGTCCGGGCCGAGTGCGAACGGGAACAGGCTCACCACGATCAGCGCGTACAGCACCGGGAACAACGCGTCCGCGCGCCGCCGCCACGCCAGCAGCAATTCGCGCCGCAGCAGCGCGCGGATCGCCGCGAACGTGTCGGGTGCGGGCAGGTCCGCGTGCTGCGTTTGCACCAGAGTGGCCATATCAAAAAAGATCAGTCCGCAAATGAACGCGAAACGCGAACAGAGCAGATCAACACGGGTGTTGCTTTTATGTGGGCATCCATTTGCGTTTATTCGCGGGTTTGCTCTTATGCCACCAGTTCCAGCCGGACATGGCGTGCGTGCGGATCGGCGAAACGCACCGCGCCGTGGCTGGTCAGCAGTGCAGCGCCACCGCGTGCGCAGTGCGAGGCGACCAGTGCATTGACCATCTCGATGCCGCGGCGATCCAGGTTCGCATACGGCTCGTCCAGCAGCCACAACCCGCCCGGCAGCAGCGCCAGGCGCGCCAGTGCGGCACGCTTCTTCTGCCCGGCGGAAAGCATGCGCAGCGGCGTGTCGGCATAAATCGCGAGATCCACCTGCGCCAGTGCGGATGCGATGTCGGCGCCGTCCCGCGTGCCGTACAGGCCGGAAAGAAAGGCGAGGTTCTCGCACGGCGACAGGTCGTTCTTCATGCCCGGTTGATGACCGAGGAACACCATCCGCCCGCGCAGCGCGTCATGCGCCAGTGAGCATCCCTCGAAGCGGATTTCACCGGCGCTGGCCGGCAGCAGGCCGGCGAGTACGCGCAGCAAGGTGGTCTTGCCGGAGCCGTTGTCGCCCTCGACCAGCAGGGTTTCGCCCCCATCGAGCGAAAAGTCCAGTGGGCCGAATACGGGCTCCTCGTTGCGCGCGAAGGCGAGGCCTTGCACGTCGAGAAGGGGACCGGCGCTGGCGGGCAGGGGAATCGGCATTGCGTGAACGGGCCTAACCGTGCATTGTCCCAGCCGCGGCGCGTGGTTGTCCATGCGGAGTGTCGCAATCTTCTTTGATCCGTTCACCTTGCGCGCCGGCCCCGCCTTCAATGGAAGATGGGGTCGAAACGAAGGGCCAGGCGCGTTTCGACTTCGCCCGGCGGGCGGGCTACGCTCAATGCGAACGGATTTCCGGCGCCGGCTCGCGCAATTCGGCTGTTCCGCGACCGAGTCCGCGCACGATCGCGGCCTGCTCGAATCTTCGGGCCAGTTCATCCATGCTGTCGAAATCCAGCCCGGCCACGAACAGGCTCGGTTCGCGCCAGGCATTTCCGTCGCCGTTCGCACCCACCCCCAAGCCGGGGCGCAGCCGTGCGCCGCGTTCGCGCAGGGCTGCCAGCAACTCGCGTTGACGTTCGCGGTTGCGCGCGCGAAAGGATTGCTGCGCAGACGGATTCCACGCGGTGATGAAACCCCAGGGGGTGCGGCCATCTTTCACGCAGCCGTGAAGCCGGGGCGGCAGCGGCTCACCGATCCGGATCACTGCGCAGCCGCCTCGCGAGAGCCGAACGCGGTATTCGGTGTCCAGGAATGCGCGTCGCGTTTCCGGCGAAATCGGCACGGCTCAGCTCAGCGGCAATGGCGGCAGTTCCGCCCGCACGCGCGTGGCTGCGGCATCCAGATCCACTTCTTCGACATTCGTCTTGCCGGCCAGCAGCGATTCGAGCAGCGCGTCCTGTTCGCGCCCGCGTTGCAGGCAGTACGCGTAGGGCAGGTGGGTGAAACTGACCATGCGATAGCGCGACATGAAATGCGAAGGCACCCGCTCGGTCAGTGCGGCGATGAGTGTGCGCTTCAGCAGGTAATGTGGGTCGGCGACCCCGTCGCGCATCTCGATGTAATTCTCCAGCGCCATCGCCGCGATCGCATCGGCATTGGGCTTGCGCGCACGCTGAAATTGTTCGAACACAGCCGAAGGATCATCCGGTTGCGCCTGCAGCAGCACGGCGAATTCCGCCGCATCCTCGAAGCCGGCGTTCATGCCCTGGCCATGGAACGGCACGATCGCGTGCGCGGCATCGCCCAGCAGCAGCGCGCGGCCGGCCAGATGCCATTGATCGAGGTACAGCGTCGCCAGTTGCCCGACCGGATGTGCGTTCCAGTCCCCATCGAAGGTCGGCATCAATGCCAGCGCGTCGGAAAACTGTTCCTCGAAGAACGCGCGCGCCGCGCGCGCGTCCGGCAGCGTCGCGAAACTCGGATGCGGACCCTCGTTGGGCAGAAACAGCGTGACCGTGAAATTCCCCTGCGCATTCGGCAGGGCGATGCACATGTAATGGCCATGCGGCCAGATGTGCAGGGCGTGGGGCTCGATGGCGAAACATGCCTTGTCAATTCTTTCCCCGCTCGCGGGGGAAGGTGCCCCTGCTGAACGGGGGAGGGGGTTCAACGGCGGGATTTCCAGCTCCTTGTACCCATGCCCCAGCGGTTCCACGCGTTCGTGCAGATCCGTTTCGCGCGCCATCACCGCGCGCAGCGCCGAGCCCGCGCCATCGCAGCCCAGCAGCATTTTCGCGGAATGCGTACGCCGCGCACCCGTTGTCCCAGCGAGCGTGATCGTTCCATGCGCGAAATCGGCACTCGCCAGCGCGGCATCGAAATGCAGCTTTGCACCAGCAGCTTCCGCCGCATCCATCAGCAGCATGTTCAAGTCGCCGCGTGACACCGACCAGATCACTTCCGAATCGTCGCGGCCGTAGCGTTGCAGGTTGGTCGCGCCATCCGCGTGCACCATCCGTCCACGCATCATCACTGCTTGCGCCAGCACTTGTTCGGCCAAGCCTGCCTGCTTCAATGCATGCAGGCCGCGCTCGGCCAGCGCGAGATTGATCGAGCGGCCACCGAGAAAACCGTGCACGCGCGGATCGGGCCGGCGCTCGAAGACTTCAACCTGGAAACCGTGTTGCGCCAGCAAGGTGGCCAGCAGCGAGCCGACCAGGCCGGCGCCGATGACCGTGATCGCGGAACCGTTTGAAATGGAGCTCATGGAATCACTGCGACTGCCGCCACGCCTGCACTGCTTGGGTGAACTTCAGGCAATCCTCGAAGCGGTTGTACAGCGGTGCGGGGCTGACGCGCATCACGTCCGGTTCGCGCCAGTCGCCGAGCACGCCACTCGCGACGAGATGCTCGAACAGTGACTTGCCGGCATCCCGGCCGTGGCGCACGCGCACCGACAGCTGCGCGCCGCGGCGTCGGGCTTGCGAAGGCGTCAGGATTTCCAGCACGTCGCCCAATTGCGTGCGGATCAGCCATTCCAGATAACCGGTGAGTCGTTCGGATTTCTCGCGCAGGCGCCGGATGCCGGCGCGCTGGAAAATTTCCAGCGACACGCGCAGTGGCGCAAGCGCCAGGATCGGCGGATTGGACAACTGCCAGCCGTCCGCGCCGGGTGCGGCATCGAACTCGGGCCGCATCTGGAAGCGCGTGGCTTCCCGGTGGCCCCACCAGCCGGCGAAGCGCGTCAGCTCGGCGCGCGCGTGCCGTGCATGCACGAAGCAGCCGGCGATCGCACCGGGGCCGGAGTTGAGGTACTTGTACGAGCACCATGCGGCGAAATCGCAATCGCTGTCGTGCAAGTCCGTAATGATGTTGCCGGCCGCGTGCGCGAGATCGAAACCGACCGTGCAGCCCTGCGCGTGCGCAAGCCGCGCGATCGCCTTCAGATCGAACGCCTGCCCGGTGAGGTATTGCACGCCCGGCCACAACACCAGCGCGACGCGCGAACCGTGTTCCTGCAGCGCGCGTTCGATCGCCTGCATGGAAACCGGGCCGCCGGGTTCGTCGCCGTCCAGTTCGATCAGCGCTTCATCCGGATCGTAGCCGTGGAAGGCGATCTGCGACGCCACGGCATGACGATCGGACGGAAACGCGTTGCGCTCGATGAGGATCGCGGGGCGTTCGCGAGTGGGCCGGTAAAAGCCCACCATCATCAGGTGCAGATTGACGGTGAGCGAATTCATCGCCACCACTTCCGGCGGTTCCGCCCCGAGCACTTCCGCCAGCGCATCGCGCACTTCGCTGTGATACGGCAGCCACGGGTGGCGGCCGTGCACATGGCCTTCCACGCCCAGTCGCGCCCAGTCGTCCAGTTCGTCGAGCAAGGCCTGGCGCGTCGCGCGCGGCTGCAGGCCCAGCGAATTGCCGCACAGGTAAACCTGCTCGCCGCCGGCATGCGGCGGGATCAGGAATTCGCTGCGGAATGCGCGCAGTGGGTCGGCCTGATCCTGCGCGCGGGCCCAGTTGATGTCGAATGCGTAATCGCTCATTGCGCGGCGGACACGTCCTTGGCGATGGCCGAGCAGCCTGCGTCGAAGGTCGCGGCCCACGGCACCGGAGCGGTCTCCGGACGCACGCAGCGCACCTGGATCGCAATGCCGCCGCGATAGTAGTAGTACTCCGTGTACGATGTCTTTTGCTTGTTTTCCGTCGCGGTGTAACGCCGGCCGGAAGGTATCGGGTGCGAATCGTTCGAGTGGTATTCGGTCAGCCTGCGCGCCTTGGTGACATTGTCGTTGACGAACTTCTGGAACGCCTGTGCATCGCCCGCGTGCTGCGTGGTGACCGTGATGCGCGCCAGCGTGTTCGGCGGCGCATCCGGTTCCTGCACTTCCAGCGCGAGGAACTGCGGATCGCCGTCGTGCTTCTCCATGATCGCCGTCCACGCATCCGGCGCGGAGAAGTGCACCTGGCCGTCATCCAGCGAATAGTCGGTCGCGTGGGCGATCAGCGGTGCGGCGCACAGGGCGCAAAACAGAGGAAGCAGGTGTCGCATTTTCATTGGTTGTCTCCGGCGGCGCATGGTGCGATACCTCACCATGAACGCGATTGGGAAAACTCAGGAGTCCTGCGCAAAACGCGAGAGCGGAAGATCCAGCCATTCGAGCGCGGTGCCATGGAACATCCGGGCGCGGCCGGCTTCATCCAGTCCGAGCGCATCAATGCCGCTGCCCGGTTCCTGTTCGCCCAGCGGGAAGGGGTAATCGGTGCCGAGCATCACGCGGTCGGCGCCGACCACATCCAGCAGGTAATGCAGCGCTTGTGGGTCGTGCACGCAGGAATCGAAATACAGGCGCGGGAAATAATCGCGCGGGTTGCGCGCGTTGTCGCTAGCGACCAGATCGGGACGCATGCGGAAGCCGTGCTCGATGCGGCCGATGGTGAACGGGAAGCTGCCGCCACCGTGGGCGAAGGCGATGCGCAAGGAGGGCAGGCGTTCCAGCACGCCACCGAAGATCAGCGAGCAGGCCGCGCGCGACTGCTCGGCCGGCATGCCCACCAGCCACGGCAGCCAGTACTTCGGCATGGTGTCGCTGCCCATCATGTCCCACGGGTGCACCAGGATCGCCGCGTCCAGGTCCGCCGCGGCCTCGAAGAACGGGAACAGTTCCGGCGCATCCAGATTCCAGGTGTTGCAGTGCGAACCGATCTGCACGCCCTGCAAACCCAATTGCTCGACGCAGCGCTCCATTTCCTCGATGGCCAATCTCGGCGATTGCAGCGGCACCGTGCCGATGCCCGCGTAGTGGCTCGGGTGTGCGCGGCAGACCTCGGCCGCGTGATCGTTCAAGTGGCGGTGCAGTTCCAGTGCCTGGTTGGGCTTGGCCCAGTACGAGAACAGCACCGGCACCGTGGAGATCACCTGCACGTCCACGCCGTGCTGCTTGTATTCGGCGATGCGGTGTTCGGCATCGAAGGCGTTCTGCCAGACCTCGCGGAAGAACTTGCCGTCCGGGTAGATGCGGTGCCGGCCGCCTGCGCGCACCATCACCGGAAAGCGCTCGTCGCCATATTTTTTGGCGAGGTCCGGCCACTGCGGCGGCAGGATGTGCGCATGGGTGTCGATCTTGAGCATTGAACAAGTATAAGTAGGAGCCCGCGCGCAGGCGACCCGCACGGGACGGGCGAGGGCACAATGCGGCGCTTGCGCGGCGCCACGCGCCCGCCGACACTGCGCGCGTCGGAGGCCGGCAAGCTGCCGGTGGACACAGGGGCGCTTGGTGGGGACTCGCGGTCTGCTCGCGGAACTGCGCCGTCGCAATGTGCTGCGTGCCGGCGTGCTTTACGCAGGCGCGGTGTGGGCGCTGGCGCAAGGCATTGCCCAACTCGGCCCGTTCTTCGGCGCGCCGGACTGGACCGTGCGCTGGTTCGTGATCGCGGCGGTGATCGGATTCCCGTTCTGGATCGCCTTCGCCTGGTTTTACGAATTCACGCCGCAGGGCCTGAGGCGCGAAAGCGAACTTGCCGCCAATGGCTCCATCGCGCGCGGCAGCACGCGCAGGCTGGATCGCGCGATCATCGCGGTGCTGGCACTCGCGGTCGTGTTGCTGCTGGCCAATACGTTCGTCTGGCGCAAAGGCGCGGGCTTGAGTGGCGATTCGGCGCCGACCATCCCGGCCAAATCCATCGCGGTGCTTCCGTTCGAGGACATCAGTCCCGCGCACGACCACGGCTATTTTTCCGCGGGACTCGCCGAGGAACTCCTGAACGCGTTGGCGAAAGTGCGGGACCTGAAAGTCGCAGGGCGCGCCTCGTCGTTCTATTACGGCAGCCGCAATGCCGATCTGCGCACCATCGGCAAGGCCCTGGACGTCGCCAACGTGCTGGAAGGCTCGGTGCGCACGCAGAACGACGCGGTGCGCATCAGCGTGCAATTGATCCGTACCAGCGACGGCTTCGAGGTGTGGTCGCAAAGTTACGACGGCGACCTTGGCAACATCTTCGACCTGCAGGAGCGCATCGCGCGCGCGATCACCGATCACCTGAAAGTCGTCCTGACCGGCAGCGAGCAGGTGCGGCTGGTGCCGGTGGCGACCACGAGCGCAGAAGCCTACGCGGACTTCGTGACTGCGCAAACGCTGGTCAACAAACGTGTGGGCGACAGTCTGCCGCGCGCGATCGGACTGCTGCAGAAAGCCACTAAGCTCGATCCGAAATTCGCCCGTGCATGGTCGAAAATGGCGGTCGCTTATGCGGTGCTGCCGCAGTACGTGTCCGGCGACTGGAAGGCCAGCTGGCAAATTTCGGATGATGCCGCGCATCGCGCGCTCGTGCTCGATCCGGGTGACGCGGAAGCTTACGCGGCACTGAGCTACAACCAGTTCTCGCAGCGGCATTACGTGGACATGGTCGAGCCCATGCGGCGCGCGCTGGAACTGGCGCCGGACGATTCCGCGGTGAATTACTGGGCCGCCAACGAACTTGCCGCGATGGGCCGCACGCGCGCGGCCGAAGCGCGGATCGACAAGGCGCTGGTCAACGATCCCGCCAATGTCCTCCTGCTGTTCTACAAGAGCATGCTTCGCTGGCGCGAAGGCGATCAGGCCGGTGCGCTGGCGTACATCCATCGCGCCGGTGTCACGGACTCGCCCTTCGGTGCGCTGATGCTGGAATTCTATGATGCTGCGCATGGCGACATGGCGGGATCTGCCGTCCAGTTCGCCAAATCGACGAGCAAGATGGGGACGAAGATTCCGCTTGCGGATTTGCAGACGATCTATCGCGGCACTTACGGCGATGCCACACGGCGCCAGGCAGCGCTGAAAATACTCGATGCGCACCCGGACGACGACTGGGCGCCGACCATGCTGCTGCAACTGGGCGAACCCGCGCGCGCGTTCGATCTGTATGAGCACGGCCACAGCGGTCTGTCCGATGCGTACCTCAACTGGCTGTGGCAGCCGGAACCGTGGTCGCGCAAGGCGCGCCAGGACCCCGCGTTCCAGGGCTTCGCGCAGCGTGTCGGCTTGGTCGCGTACTGGAAGCAATTCGGCTGGCCGGATCTGTGCCACGCCGCTCCGCCTGGCGCGGATACATTCGTCTGCCAATGAACGCGCCCGTGCTCATGGCTGGGTTCTGGTGCCCGATTTCAAGCGGAGCGGAGATGTCTTCTTGAACGAAACCCCGGCCGGATTCATCGCACGCCTGAAGCAGCGCAAGCTGGTGCAATGGGCGCTGGCTTACGTCGCGTTCGCATTCGCGCTGATCCAGGTGCTGGACGTGGTGGCTGACAGCTACGACTGGCCGCACAGCGCGATGCATGTCGTGTTCGGCCTGATTGCACTTGGATTCGTTGTCGCGCTGGTGCTGGCGTGGTACCACGGCGAGAAAGGCAGGCAACGCGTGTCTGGTGCGGAGCTGTTGTTGATCGCCCTGGTGCTCGCGATCGGTGGCGGGCTGTTGTGGCGGTTCGGGAGCTTGCCGTCGCCCGCACGCGGTTCCACTGCGACAGCCGCCGCGCAGCGGGATCGGCGCTCCGCCCCGGCGAACGCGCGAACCCTTCCGGTGCTCGCCAAATCCATCGCTGTTTTGCCTTTGCTGAATGAAAGCGGCGATCCGAAGCAGGATTATTTCTCGGACGGACTCTCGGAAGAGCTGATTTCCGCGCTCGGCCAAGTGCGCGCGCTGAAGGTGATCGGTCGCAACTCCTCGTTCCAGTTCCGCGGGCGCGCGCAGGACGACACCGCGGGGATCGGCGCCAAGCTCGGCGTAGCGACCTTGCTGGAAGGCACCGTGCGGAAGCAGGGCGACGAGGTGCGCATCGTGGCCTCGTTGATCAAAGCCTCGGATGGCAGCCAGTTGTGGTCGCAGACTTACGACCGGCAATTGAAAGACGTATTCGCGGTGCAATCCGACATCGCGACGTCGGTGGCGAATGCGTTGAAGGCCAGAGTGTTCGGTGGTGCAATCGAAGCCACCGACAAGCCGCCCAGCGGCAACATGGCCGCGTACGACGCGATGCTGCAGGGGCGCTGGTATGCCGAGCGTCGCAACCGCGCCGATTATTTCAAGGCCGTGGATTACTACCAGCAGGCGATCAAGCTCGATCCGGATTACGCGTTGGCTTATGCGCGGCTGGCGATCGCGCAGCAATGGTTCAACGACTGGGTGGCCAACAACGAGGAGCGCAAAATCACCGGCGCGCAGGCGCGCGCGAACGCGCACAAGGCGGTGGAACTCGCGCCGCAATCGGCGCTGGCGCTTGGCGCGCTCGGCATCAACCAGGCGTGGTCGGATTTCGACTACGCGGCTGCCGAGCCGACATTGAAGAAAGCCGTCGCACTCGATCCTTCCAATGCGGAAACGCTCTACCAGCTTGCCGACGTGACAGCTTGCCTTGGTCGCCTGGACGAAGCGATCGGCATGATGCGCAAGGTGCTGGCGATGGAACCGCTGAATGCGTCATTCCACTTCTACACGGGCCAGTTCCTGATGGCTGCGGGTCGGGATGGCGGAGCCGAAGCCGAGCTGAAGCGCGCCATCGAACTGCAACCGACGATGGAGGCGGCCCAGGCCATGCTTGCAACGGTTTACATCCAGCAGCATCACCTTGCCGCAGCGATGGCGGCGGCCGAGGCCGAGCCACAGCCCGAGGCTCGCCGCTGGGCGCTGGCTTCAACATACTTCGCGCAAGGCGATGCTGCGCGCGGACAGCAGCAACTCGACGAGATGATCCGGCTGGATTCCAGCTTCCCCACCTTCATGGCGATGGTCTATGCGATGAGGGGTGATGCCGACAACGCATTCGCTTGGCTGGATCGTGCGGTCGCGACGCGCGACCCGGGCGTGGCATCGCTGTACGAACAGCCATGGCTGGTTCCGGCGCTGCGAAAAGATCCGCGCATGGCGGCGTTGTGCCACAAGCTTGGCATCCCCGCGCCCGCCCCAGTCGCCGCGCAACGCGCGGCTTCTGCAACATTCCCTCCCGCAGCGGCGACTACACCATGAACGAAACCGCCAGCGGACTCATTGCAAGACTGAAGCGGCGCAAGCTGGTGCAGTGGGCGCTTGCCTATGTCGCGTTCGCGTTCGCGTTGATCCAGGTGCTGGATGTCATCGCGCAGCGTTTCGGCTGGCCCGATCAACTTGAGAAGCTGTTGATCCTTGCGCTTGCGGTGGGTTTCCTCGTCGCGTTGGTGCTGGCGTGGTACCACGGCGAGCGTGGCGCGCAAAAGGTCAGCGGAACCGAGATCGTGATCCTCGCGCTGCTGCTGGCGATCGGCGGCGGGCTGCTGTGGCAGTTTGCTCGCGTACCGCAACCGCACAAGCAGACAGTCGCAACAGCGTTTCCTTCGGTGTCTTCCCGGCATCCATCCGCGGCACAAAGCCCATCGACATCCGTCGCGGCCGCGATTCCCGCCAAATCCATCGCGGTGCTGCCGTTCGAGAATTTGAGCGAAGACAAAGGCAATGCCTACTTCGCCGACGGCATCCAGGATTTGATCCTGACCAAGCTGGCAGGTATCGGGGATCTGAAAGTGATCTCGCGCACCTCGACGGAAAAATACGCAAGCCGTCCGGATAACCTCAAGGCCGTCGCCCGGCAACTCGGTGTGGCCACGATCCTGGAAGGCAGTGTGCAGAAGGTCGGCGACCAGGTATTGATCGACGTGCAGTTGATCGACGCGGCCAGCGACAGCCACCTGTGGGCCCAGGCCTATTCGCGCAAGCTCGACAATATCTTCGGCGTCGAGGGCGAGGTGGCGCAAAAGGTGGCCGATGCGCTCAAGGCCAGACTCAAGCCGGCGGAGACCGCCCGCGTGGCCGAAGCGCCGACCCGAAATGCCGCGGCCTTCGATGCGTTTCTGCAGGCCGAAGAACTCGCGCAAAGGGCGACCACATCGTCATCGGAAGCGACCTACCTGGCGGCCGACGCCGACTATCTGCAGGCGATCGCGCTCGATCCGGATTTCGCGCTGGCCTACGCGCGGCTCGCCTTCAATCAGCTCGAACGGGATTGGTTGGCCACTCCATTGACGGCGGCGCAACTGGCCACCACCAAGGCGTATGCAGACCGAGCGCTGGCCCTGGCGCCGAATCTTCCCGAGGCGCACTTGGCGCTTGGTTTTTATTATTACTATGGCTTCCGCCAGTATGCCGCCGCCACCATCGAGTTCAAACGCGCCCTGGCGCTGGCACCCAACAACGTCGATGCGCTGGCCGGGCTGGCCTACGTCGCACGGCGCTCCGGGCAGGTGGCGCAGGCATTGACCTACCTGAAGCAGGCCGTGGCGATTTCTCCACGGGATCCTACGCTTGTTGGGACGTACGGCGAGACGTTCATGATGATTCGCCGCTACACGCAGGCGGATACCCTGTTGCGGCGCTCATTGATCCTGTCACCGGACAGTGCGGGTGCCTACGACGACCTGCTGCAGACCCAATTGTTCGGCTTTGGCGACGCTGATGCCGCCGGCAAAGCGGTGAAGTCGTTGCCGGGTTGGCGGATTGCCTATGGAAACGTCTTGGCCGGCGACATCATGAACCTGGTCAATACGCGGACCTATGCCGACGTTTTCGCGCGCCGCTTCGATGCGGCCCTGCATGCCTGGGATCCGGCGCCCACCGAGACGCAAGAACAGCGGCGCACCGGACAGGCAGCGCGGATCGTGATCAAGCTGCTCGCCAATCGAGGCAAGCAGGCTCGACCGGATTGCGAGCAACTCGCGCCATCCCTGCAATCGGCCTTGGCAAAGGATCCCAAGTCACTCTCGCTGTTGCAGCAGTCGAGTTGGGTGGATGTGTGCCTGGGCCGAAACGCCGAGGCCATCGCCCTGGCGCAACGCGCCGTGGGCGCCCTGCCGATTTCCGTGGACAGCTATTCCGGCACGTATCAACTGGTCGGCCTGGCGCAGATCGCCGCGTGGACCGGCGTGCCCGACCTGGCCGTGAAGACCATCCGCCAACTGCTGGCGATGCCCGCCGGTGGCGTGATGTCGATCGACCGCCTCAAGCTCGATCCGGTCTGGGATCCGCTGCGCAAGGATCCAGCCTTCCAGGCGCTGTTGGCGAGGCACGCCGATGGCTCGCCAGCCACCGCGCTGCCGGATGCTCGGCATGACTGATTTGTGGCAATCCCTGAAGCAGCGCAAGCTGGTGCAGTGGGCGCTGGCTTATGTGGCGTTCTCGTTTGCTCTGTTGCAGGGCGTGGACATCGTCGCGCAAAGGTTCGCATGGCCGGACTCGATCGAACGGCTGTTGATCCTCGCGCTCGCGGTCGGGTTCGTGATAGCGCTGGTGCTCGCGTGGTACCACGGCGAGCGTGGCGCGCAGAGAGTCAGCGGCACCGAGATCGTGATCCTTGCATTGTTGCTGGCGATCGGCGGCGGATTGCTGTGGCGATTTGAGCGCGCATCTCCCTCGGCGGGCAATCCGGATATCGCGCAGCGCACCCCGCGAGAGGCGGACGCGACGATGCAAGTCATCCCGGCCAAATCGGTTGCCGTCCTGCCGCTCGACAATGAAAGCGGCGAAAAGGACCAGCAGTATTTCTCGGATGGATTGTCGGAAGACCTGATCACTGCACTCTCGCAGTTCGCTGGACTGAAGGTCATCAGCCGCGATTCCTCGTTCCATTTTCGCCACAGCAACGACAGCAGTCGGGAGATCGGCGCGAAGTTGGGCGTCGCGCACCTGCTCGAAGGCAGCGTGCAGAAGCTTGGCGATGAAGTGCGTATCAGCGCGGAACTGGTGAATGCGGCCGACGGCAGCACCTTGTGGTCGCAGCACTACGACCGGCCGTACAAGGACCTGTTCGCGCTGCAGGATGACATCACCAAAGCGGTCGCGACTGCATTGAAAGCCAAATTGCTCGACAACGGCGGCGCGGTACCGCAAAGCGACCGTCCGCCCAGCGGTAGTCTTGCCGCTTACAACGATGTCCTGCAGGGCAGGTTCTACATGCAACGCAACACCGAAGCCGATCTACGCAAGGCGATCGGTTACTTTGGCGACGCAACCCGGCTCGATCCGCGCTATGCGCTGGCATGGGCAGAGTTGGGCAGTGCCAATGCGATTCTTGCCGGCAACTATCTGGGCGGTTCTCAAGCCGTGCAAACCTGGAGCAAGGCGCGCGCGGCCGTACATACGGCGTTGTCGCTGGATCCGAATCTCGCGCTCGCCCATTCGGTCAATGTCTTCATCCTTGCGTCGGCGGATCACGACTGGGCGCGCGCCGAGGTCGAGGCGCAACGCGCTTATCAACTGGCGCCGGACAAGGGCTATTTCGCGCTGGCCGAGATGCGCGGAGCACTGGGTCACGCGCAGCAGGCGGTCGAACTGCTGCAACATGGGCTGCCGACCGATCCATTGTGTGTAGTGTGCTATGACTACCTGGCCCGCTACCTGCCCGCGCTGGGCCGCTTTGACGATGCCGCGCAAGCCGAGCGCAAGGCGCTGCAATTGAACCCGGAGTATTACTTCGGTCGCTTCCAGCTTACCTATGTATATGCAATGCGCGGTGACGCGACCGCGGCACTGCAGGCTGCACAGCAGCAACCTCCCGGAAACTGGCGCGATATGGCGGTGGCACTTGCATTGCAACTTGGCGGCAAGCAGGCCACTGCCGATGCTCCGCTGCCGAAAGTGATCGCCGGGCAGGCGGGTTACGCCGCCTACCAGATTGCCGAAATTTATGCGCTGCGTCGCGACCCTGACGACATGTTCAAGTGGCTGGAACGCGCGAATCAGAACCGCGACCCCGGCATCACGCTGCTGCTCACCGATCCTCCGGTCTTGCGTTACAAGAACGATCCGCGCTTCGTCGCGTTCTGCAAGAAGGTCGGCCTGCCGACCACCACCGATGCCAAGGCAATGCCGTGAGCGATGTTGGCGCCAGCGGAATTCTCACCCGCCTGAAGCAACGCAAGCTGGTGCAATGGGCGCTGGCTTACGTCGCGTTCGCGTTCGCGTTGATCCAGGTGCTGGATGTCATCGCGCAACGCTTTGCGTGGCCGGACCAAATCGAAAAGTTGCTGATCCTCGCGCTCGCAATCGGTTTTGTCGTCGTCTTGGTGTTGTCGTGGTACCACGGCGAACGCGGCGCGCAGAAGGTGAGCGGCACCGAGATCGTGATCCTCGCGCTGCTTCTGGCGATCGGCGGCGGATTGCTGTGGCGATTCGAGCGCGGCGCTCCATCAACGAGGAACCCGGACACGGCAAGTAGCCCGGATGCAGCGCAGCGGAATCCGAGCGCAACTCCGCCAGCGATTGCAATTGCAGCGATTCCCGCCAAATCCATTGCGGTGCTGCCGTTCGAGAATCTTTCGACCGACAAGGGCAATGAGTACTTCGCCGACGGCATGCAGGATTTGATCCTCACCAAGCTGGCCGACATCGGCGATCTCAAGGTGATCTCGCGCACCTCGACTGCGAAATACGAAAGCCATCCGGACAACCTGAAAACCATCGCGCAGCAACTCGGCGTGGCGGCGATCCTGGAAGGCAGCGTGCAGAAGGCCGGCAACCAGGTGCTGATCAACGTGCAGTTGATCAACGCAAGCAGCGACAGCCATGTCTGGGCGCAGAGCTATCAACGCACGCTGGACAACATTTTCGGCGTGGAGGGCGAAGTCGCGCAGAAAGTGGCCGATGCGCTGAAGGCCAAACTCTCGCCCGTGGAATCCGCGCGACTTGCGGCGGTGCCGACCACCAATCAGGCCGCGTATGACCTGTTCCTGCGCGCCGAGTTTTTCGCCAACAAAGGCAATGTCAATTACCTCGCCGCCGATTTCAAGGCGGCGATTCCGCTGTACCGGCAAGCCATTGCGCAAGACCCGAATTTCGCGCTGGCGTATGCGCGATTGTCCTTTGCGGAAAGCGGTATGGTCTGGTTCGGCAGCGGAGAGGGCGACATCAAGCAACTCGTCGCGGATTCCCGTGCGCAGGCCGAAAAAGCGCTCGCGTTGCAGCCGAACCTGGTCGCGGCTTATCTGGCGTTCGGCTATAACGCCTATTGGGGAAGGCAGGATTATCCAGCTGCGCTCAAGGCGTTCGCGGCGGCACTGAAACTCAGCCCCAACGACGCCGAGGCGCTCGCCGCAACGGGTTACGTGTTGCGCCGGCAGGGGCATTTCGCCGCCGCCATCAGGGCGATGCAGCAAGCCCTCGTGCTCGATCCGCGCAACTCGAACATTGCCGACAATCTGGCCGAGACCTGCGCGGTTGTCGGTCGCTATGTCGAGGCCGCGCAATACTATCGGCGCGCCCTGGCCCTCGATCCGGACAATTACCAGGCGAGGTCCGATTACTCCGGCCTCATTCTCGTCAGCAGTGGCGACGCGGCGCGCGCCTTGGAAATGGCGCAAGGCGACGCACCGCAGTTGCAATTGGAACGTGTGCAACTGCTGATGTACCAACGCAAGTATCCCGATGCGCTCTCGGTGCTCGCCGAGATTCCCGATTCCGCTGATGCGTTCAATTACCAGTCCGGCCCCAAGTTGCTATGGCAGGCCAATTTGCATCGGCTGATGGGCGACGATGCGCAGGCCCGTGCGCTGTATGCGCAGGCGCTTTCGAAATCGCGTTCCCGGGTCGCCACGCTCGCCGGCAACGACGACAAGCTGAGCTTTGTCTGGAACCATGTCGCCGTGGCCGAGCTGGGCCTGGGCCGACTGGATGACGCACTGGCCGCAGTGGCCAAATCGCAAACGCTGTCCACCCGGTCCGGCGATCGTTTTTTCGGGATGGGGGTGACGGGGCTCAATGCCGGGACATATGCGCAGGCCGGATGCGCTGATCTCGCGCTGCCGCTGCTTGCCAAGGCGTTCCCCAACCCCGGACTCTTCACCACTTATTCGCCCGCGACGTTGGGGCTCGATCCCGTGTGGGATCCGATCCGCCACGATCCGCGTTTTCAGGCGTTTCTGCAACAGTACGCCGGATACAAACCTGCGTCGGCGGACGCCATCGTGCCGAATGCAGCGGGCCCCGCAACGCCAGCTTCGGCAGCTTCGAACGAGGCCGCGCATGACTGAATTCATCGCCCGACTGAAGCAGCGCAAGCTGGTGCAGTGGGCGCTGGCGTACATCGCAGCGTCGTTCGCGCTGATCCAGGTGCTGGATGTGGTGGCAGGGAGTTATCACTGGCCAAGCAGCGCGATGCACAGCGTGTTCGGTGTAATGGTATTGGGCTTTGTCATCGCGCTGGTGCTGGCGTGGTATCACGGTGAGAAGGGGGCGCAGCGGGTATCGGGGCCGGAACTGCTGTTGATCGCACTGGCCTTGGCCATCGGTGGCGGCTTGTTCTGGCATTTCGAGCGTCCGCCGCCGGCTTCGAACAGCGTCGCGGCGGCAAATAGCCCCGATGCGGTGCTGCGGGATCAGGGACAGGGCGCTTCGGGGATCGTGAGCGCGCAGGCCATTTCTATTCCCGCCAAATCCGTCGCCGTGTTGCCGTTCGAGAACCTCAGTGGCGACAAGGACAACGCCTATTTCGCGAGCGGCATGCAGGACATGATCCTGACCAAGCTCGCGGACATCGGCGATCTGAAGGTCATCTCGCGCACTTCCACCGAAAAATACGCGAGCCATCCCGACAATCTGAAACTCATCGCGCAGCAGCTGGGCGTTGCATCCATCCTCGAAGGAAGTGTGCAGAAGGTCGGCAACCAGGTGTTGATCAACGTGCAGTTGATTGATGCGCGCTCCGACAACCATCTCTGGGCCAATGCCTATCCGCGCACGCTGGACAACGTCTTCGGCGTGGAAGGCGAGGTCGCGCAGAAAGTGGCGGATGCGCTGCAGGCGAAACTGAGCCCGGCCGAAGTCGCAAGCGTCGCCAAAGTGCCGACCCGGAATGCAGCGGCCTATGATTCATTCCTGAAAGCCGAGTACCAATTCAATCGGGCTCGGGAATCCTGGCTCCCGGCGGATTTCCTTTCCGCCGAAGCCCATTATCGCCGCGCGAGCGCGCTCGATCCCGGGTTCGCGCTGGCCTACGCCAGACTCGCATACTGTCAATTGAGCCGGCACTGGTTCACCAAGCCGCTGACCGAGGCGGAAATGGCGGACGTAAAGACGTCCATTGACCACGCCCTGGCGCTGGCGCCGGATCTGGCGGATGCGCATCTGGCGCTTGCCTATTACGACTATTGGGGTTTCAACCGTTACGACGCGGCCATCGCGGAATTCCAGCGCGCCTTGCAATTGCAGCCGGGCAACGCGCAAGCCATTGCGGGGCTCGGATTCGTTTCCCGCCGCAATGGGCATTGGCCGCAGGGTCTGATCTATCTGCAAAAAGCCGTGCTCATTTCGCCGCGTGATGGCATGCTGCGCGGCGAATATGGTTCGACTTTCACGAACTTGCGCCGCTACGCGGAGGCGGATCAGCAGTTGCGGCTGGCCCTCGATCTTGACCCGACCAACGCCAACACGCGCGACCAGTTGCTCTTGCTCAGGTTGTTCGGATTCGGCGATGTAGCCGGTGCGCGGCAAGCGTACACGCCGCCGCCCGCCTGGCGACTCTCCAGGGTGAGGATCACTGCCGGCGAAATCCTCAACGTGATCAATCCACGCGTGTATCCGGACATGTTCGAGCGCCATTTCGATGCGGCGCTGCGCGAGTGGGACACCGCGCCCACTGACACGCTAGAGGATCGTCTCACCGGGCAAGTGGCGCGCGTCACGATCGAGATTGTCGCCGGGCAACGCGCAGCGGCCAAACCCGAGTGCGAGAAGCTCGCGCCACCATTGCAAGCCGCGCTCAAACAACAATCGGATTCGTTGTACCTGCTGCAGCAGTCGAGCTGGGTGAATGTTTGCCTGGGGCGCAATGCCGAGGCAGTTGCGAATGCGCGCAGGGCCGTCGCGCTGCTGCCGATCACCAAGGACAGCTACAGCGGCGCAGACCAGCTCGCCGGGTTGGCGCAAATTGACGCGCAAACGGGAGCGCACGACGAAGCGCTGCAAGTGATCCGCCAACTGCTGGCGATGCCCGCCGGTGGCGTGATGTCGATCGACCGCCTCAAGCTCGATCCGGTCTGGGATCCGCTGCGCGGCGATCCGCGGTTCCAGGCACTGCTGAGAAACGCGAACGCCGCGCCGGTGCCTGTTGCAAGTGAAGCGACGCAATGATTTCCTCTTCGCGTCATATCCCAAGTTCGTCATTCCGGGGACGGCGAAGCCGGAACCCGGAATCCAGCGTCTTTGCTTCGGTGGCTTTCAGCGAGAAAGTCACTGGATTCCGGGTTCGCTCCTGCGGAGTGCCCCGGAATGACGATGGGATTATTCCGTCGTGACTGAATTCATCGCCCGACTGAAACAACGCAAGCTGGTGCAGTGGGCGCTGGCGTATGTCGCATTTGCGTTCGCGCTGATCCAGGTGCTGGATGTAATTGCGCAACGCTTCGGCTGGCCCGACCAGCTTGAGAAATTGCTGATCCTCGCGCTCGCAATCGGTTTTGTCGTTGTCTTGGTGTTGTCGTGGTACCACGGCGAACGCGGCGCGCAGAAGGTGAGCGGTACCGAGATCGTGATCCTTGCGCTGTTGCTCGCGATCGGCGGCGGGCTGCTGTGGGCTTACGAACGCAGGGCCCCCGCAACCCCCGGCCCGGTTGCGGCAAGTAGCCCGGATGCAGCGCAGCAGAACCCGGGGAGCTCCATTCCGATCCCCGCCAAATCCATCGCGGTGCTGCCGTTCGAGAACCTGAGCGAGGACAAGGGCAACGCCTACTTCGCCGATGGCATGCAGGATCTGATCCTCACCAAGCTTGCCGATATCGGCGACCTGAAGGTCATCTCGCGCACATCCACCGCGAAGTACGAGAGCCACCCGGACAACCTGAAGACGATCGCGCAGCAACTGGGCGTGGCGACGATCCTGGAAGGCAGCGTGCAGAAAGCCGGCGATCAGGTGTTGATCAACGTGCAGCTGATCGACGCCCATAGCGACAGCCACATCTGGGCCGACAGTTACACCCGCACGCTGGACAACATCTTTGGTGTGGAAGGCGAGGTCGCGCAGAAAATTGCCGATGCGCTGAAGGCCAAGCTCTCGCCCGTGGAATCCGCGCAACTTGCGGCGGTGCCGACCACCAATCAGGCCGCGTATGACCTGTTCCTGCGCGCCGAATTCTTCGTCAACAAAGGCAATGTCAATTACCTCGCCGCCGATTTCCGCGCGGCGATTCCGCTGTACCGGCAAGCCATTGCGCAGGATCCGGATTTCGCGCTGGCGTATGCCCAACTGTCGTTCGCGGAAAGCGGCGTGGTCTGGTTCGGCAGCGGCGAGGGCGACGTCAGGCAACTGGTCGCGGATGCCCGTGCACAGGCCGAAAAAGCGCTCGCGTTGCAGCCGAAGCTGGTCGCGGCTTATCTGGCGCTCGGCTACAACGCCTATTGGGGAAGGCAGGATTATCCGGCTGCGCTCAAGGCGTTCGCGGCTGCGCTGAAACTGCGTCCCAACGACGCCGAGGCGCTCACCGCAACAGGTTACGTGTTGCGCCGGCAGGGACATTTCGATGCCGCCATCCGGGCGATGCAGCAAGCCCTGATACTGGACCCGCGCGATTCGACCATCGCCGACAATCTGGCCGAGACCTGTGCGACCGCCGGCCGCACCGTCGAGGCCGCACAGTTCTTTCAACGCGCCCTGGCCCTGGATCCGGACAACTATCAGGCAAGGTGGGATTACTCCGGCCTCATTCTCGTCAGCAGTGGCGACGCGGCGCGCGCCTTGGAAATGGCGCAAGGCGACGCACCGCAGTTGCAATTGGAACGTGTGCAACTGCTGACGTATCAACGCAAGTATCGCGACGCGCTCACACTGCTCGACGACATGCCCGATTCCGCCGAAGCATTCAAATACCAGTACGGCCCCAAGTCGCTATGGCAGGCCAATCTGCATCGGCTGATGGGCGACGATGCGCACGCCAGGTCGCTATTTGAGCAGGCGCTCGCGGAATCGCGTTCCCGGCTTGTCACGCTCGCCGGCAACGCCGACAAACTGAGCTTTGTCTGGAATCATGTCGCCGCGGCCGAGCTGGGTCTGGGCCAGATGGATGACGCATTGGCCGCGGTGGCCAAATCGCAAAGTCTGTCCATTCAATCCGGCGATCGTTTCTTCGGGCTGGGCATAACCCAACTCAATGCTGCGCTGTACGCGCAGGCCGGGCGCGCCGATCTCGCCGTGCCCCTGCTTGCCAGGGCATTCCCCAACTCCGGTATCAGAACCACTTATTCGCCTGCGACACTCGCATTCGATCCCACGTGGGACCCGATCCGCCACGACCCGCGTTTCCAGGCGCTACAGAAAAAGTACGCCAGATACAAGCCCGCAGCGGTGGACGCCGTCGCGCCGAGTGCATCCAGTGCCGCGGCTCCCGGCTCGGCAGCCACGAACGAGGCCGCGCATGACTGAATTCATTGCCCGCCTGAAGCAACGCAAGCTGGTGCAGTGGGCGCTGGCTTACGTCGCGTTCGCGTTTGCGTTGATCCAGGTGCTGGATGTGGTGGCTGACAGCTACGACTGGCCGCACAGCGCGATGCATGTCGTGTTCGGGCTTTTGATGCTGGGCTTCGTGATCGCGCTGCTGCTGGCGTGGTACCACGGCGAGAAAGGCCGGCAGCGCGTGTCGGGTGCGGAGCTGCTGCTGATCGCCTTGGTGCTGGCGATCGGAGGCGGGCTGTTGTGGCGATTCGGACGGCCGGCATCGTCAGCGTCGACGCAAGTTGCGGAAGCCGCTCACGTCGCGACGCGTAGCCCGGATGCAGCGCAGCGGAATCCGGGAACGGCCATCCCGGATTCCGTCGCTGGCGCGACTTCATCCGGGCTGCGGGTTGGGTCCGCATCCGCGACTGCGACCGGACAACCCGTTCCGATCCCCGTCAAATCCGTCGCGGTGCTGCCGTTCGTCAACATGAGCGGCGATCCGAAGAATGAATATTTCAGCGATGGCATCACCGAGGAAATCCTGGACGCATTGGCGCAATTGCCGAACCTGAAAGTCGCCGCGCGCACATCCGCATTTGCCTTCAAGGGCAAAGCCGAGGATTTGCGCAAGGTCGGCGAGGTGCTGGACGTGGCGACCGTGCTGGAAGGCAGCGTGCAGCAATCCGGCGACGAGGTGCGCATCACCGCGCAGCTGATCGATACCCGTAGCGGCTACCACCTGTGGTCGGAAAAATACGACCGCAAGCTCACCAGCATCTTCGCCGTCGAGGATGAAATCTCCAAGGCGATCGCGGACAAGCTCAAGGTGCAGCTGGCGGGCGGGAGCGGGTCGTCGTTGATTGCGCAGAAGACGATCGATCCACGCGCGCACGATTTCTATCTGCGCGGCCTGACGTTACTGGCGGCACGCTCGGTGAGCGAAGCGGTTGGCGCGTTCCGGCAGGCCGTGGCGATTGATCCGGATTACGCGCAAGCATGGGCCGCGCTCGCCGAAGCGCAGGCGCTGCTGCCGGCGTACGGGCCGACCGCGATGCAAACCGCCTACGCAGATTCGCTGGAATCCGCGCGGCGCGCGCTCGCGGCAAATCCGGACGTCGCGCTGGCGTATGTCGCGCAAGGCATGGTGTACATGGACCAGATGCGCTGGGCGGATGCCGACGGCGCATTCCGGCGCGCGCTCGCGCTGGCGCCCGGCGATGCGGAAGCCCTGAACCAGTACGGACAGTTCCTGGAAGGAATCGGCCAGCTCGAGCCCGCGCTGGTGCAGTTCGATCGCGCATTGCAGCGCGATCCGCTGTCCGGGGTCAATGGCGCGATCCGCGTGCAGCTGAGATTGATGCTGCACCACGACGATGCCGCCACCGCGGCCGCGCAGATCAGGGCCATCCTGGACGCGCATCCCGAAAGCCTGTACGTGCACCGCGTCGCGACGTTGATCTATCTCAATCTGCATCGTTATCCGGAGGCGGAAGCGCAGTCTCGCGCTGCAGCCGTGCTCAATGGCACCGATCCGGAAGCCACGGTGCAGGTGATTCGCGGCATCGCCGATCCGGCCCTGCGCGCCCGGGCTGTGCATAGCCTGGAAACATCGGCGGGCAATTCGGGCCTGCAGCGCGATGCCATCTTGCACGCGTTCTTCCTTGTCCAGCTTGGCGAACGCGATCGCGCCCTGACTGCCCTCGAGGATTACGCAACCCACGGCAACAGCGTGATCCAGCAGTTGCTGTGGTTCCCGGCGTTCGATCCGATCCGCAACGATCCGCGCTTCAAGGCAGTGCTGAAGAAAATCGGATTGCCTTACAAACCGCAGGAAAAATCGACGCCGTAGTCCCGCGAAGCGGAGCCGGCGCGGGACAGGGTGTTTCGACAAAGGGGGTGTTGCATGCGCAGCATCGGGTGGAGGATCGCTTCGGCAGCGTTGCTGCTCGGACTCTTGACGATCGGCAATGCGATCGCATTCGCGCAAGGGGCCGGCGCGCCATCCGCGAACGCGGGCATCACCGCGGCGGAAGCCTGGGCATTTCCGGTGCTCCCGCCGCTTGCCGAGTTGCAGGCGCCTCCGCCGCATCCGCAGGCGCTGGTCCATGTCGCGGGCAGTCCGCGCAGCTATACGCAAGCGCAGATTGCCCAGAGCGCGCCGGACTGGTTTCCGCAGGATCATCCGCCCGCGCCGGCAATCGTGGCGAAGGGCCGCGGGCGAGTGGAGTCGTGCAAAGGCTGCCACCATCTCAATGGAGCGGGTGTACCGGCCACGGCGTCGCCTGGGGGTTTGCCGAAGGCGTACATCCTCGAACAGTTCGCGGCATTTCGAGCCGGCCAACGGGGGATGGGCGCGCCACGCACCTCGCAGGATATGCGCAAGGAAGCGCGTGCGGTGACCGATCCCGAGCTGCAACTCGCAGCGGATTATTTCTCGGCGTTGAAGTTCGTGCCACGCACGCGCGTGGTCGAAACCGCGACAGTCCCGAAGATGCACTGGAAGTATTTCGTGCAGGTGCCGGACAAGGGCGGCGCGCGCGAACCGATCGGCGAGCGCGTCGTCGAAACGCCCGCCAATTTCGACGATTATCAATACGGCAGCGATCGCACTGCCTACATCGCGTACGTGCCGCCCGGCAGCATCGCGCGCGGCGCGGTAATCGCATCCAGAGGAGCGGGAGCGGCGGCGGCTTGCGAATCCTGCCACGGCACGAACCTGCAAGGCGCGGGAGTCATCCCGCCGCTGGCCGGGCGTTCGCCCACCTACATCGTGCGCGAACTGATCCTGTTCCGCGAAGGGACGCGCACCAATCCCGAAGCCGCGCCGATGCGCACGGAAGCTTCGCAACTCGGCATCGACGACATGATCGCGGTCGCCGCCTATGCCGCGTCGAGAAAGCCCTGATCGTGCGTTCCGGCATGCCTCTCATGGGCTGACCGCAACACGTGCAGCAGGCTGTTGATCGCATCGGCAATGCGGTCGCTGGCGTCCGACAAGCCCGCGGCCAAGGCGGTTGGCGCCGCGTGCGAGGGATCGCTCAGTGCGGCAACGAGTTCGCGCTGCCGCTCGCGCAGGGGCGGTAATGCAGCGGGTGCGCGATCTTCGCGCACGCATGCAGCAGCTTCCCGCAGCGCAATGGCGCAAGCATCCGCGAACGCCACCATTTCCGGCGGCAGCTGTGGCTCGTGCGCGTCGGTGCGCGCAGCCTCCAGCGTCATCGCCGCGCGCATGAAGCGGTTGGCCTGCGACAGCAGCGCTTCCGCGCGTGGCAGGTTGGCGCGTCCGCGTGGTTCCTGGCGCAGGCGTTCGAGCGAGGCCTGCGCGTTGCTGCGCGCGGCTCGAGCCGGGGCGCGGGTTTCGAAGCGCGCGCGTGCGTCTCCGCTCAGCACCGCGACGAGGTAATCGCGATACGTGTCCAGCATCCGCGCCAGCGTGGCGCGTTCACGGCCGCGTTCCCAGGTTGGCCACAGCAGGTACGCCGCCAGCGCCAGCGCGCTGCCGAGCGCGGTGTCTTCCGCGCGCGCGGGCATCGAGGTTTCCGGCGCGATGCCGTAGAAGGACAGCAGGATCACCACCACGCCGGTCAGGCACGCGACCGCGATGCCGTAGTGCACGGTCGCGAGTTCGCGATAGGCGAAGCACAGCACCGTGAACAATCCGAGCGCGGCCCAGAACTCCGAAAAACCGAAATGCAGCAGGGCGGTCGTGAGCACCAGTCCGCCCAGCGTGCCGGCCATGCGCAGCAGTCCGGCGCGCCAGGTCGCGCCGAAGTCCGGTTTCAGCACGATCGCCACCGTCATGGGCAGCCAGTAGCCGCGCGACAGCGGCAGCAGGTGCGACAGCACCAGCGCCAGCGCAAGGCAGGCGCCGCAGCGGATCGCGTGCCGGAACGCCACCGAAGAGAAGTGCAGGTTGGCGCGCAACGTTGCCAGCGGATTGGCCGGACGCAGCGCGCGCGGCAAGGCGAATTCCGCGCGCTGCGCGCGCAACTCGCCGCGGCTGCCGGCGACTTCCGCATTGCGCACGGCGGCGCGCAATTGCCCGCCCAGTGCCGCGGCGCGATCGGAGGCGATGTGTATCGTCGCATCGGCTTGCGTGTCGTGTCCGGCAAGCGATTCCGCTGCGGCACGGTAATGCGACAGCGCATTGGCCGAGTCGGGCGTTGCCGCGTGGTCCAGCGCGGTCGCGACCGTATCCAGCACGGCGGCCGCGCATTGCCGCAACGCCTGCAGGTCGTCGCGCAATGCATCGGACTCGGCATGCACCTGCAGGTCGGCCAGCGCGAACAATTCGATGCGCATGCGTTCGGCCAGTTCCGCCAGCACCTGGAACGCTTCCACCGCGCGACCGCGCGCGCGACCGCTGCCGAACAGCAAGGCCTGAAGATCATTCAATGAAGGCGGCAGCGGCACCGGTTCGCCGCTCGAAATGCTTTGTCGCCCGATTGCCGCGATGCTGCGCAATGCATCCGCCACCGCGATGCGCTCGGGCCGGTAGCGTTGCAGCGGCCACGCAGCGATCGCGAATAGCGTCTGCAACACGCCGCCGGCGAAAATCAGCACGGCGGCGGGCCATGCCTCCGTTGCCCGCAGCGGTTCCGCGCCGAGCACCACCAGCAGGATCATGCTGATCAATCCGGCGCGCGTCGCATGCGGACCGAGCGCGACCAGCAGCGCAGCGGCGAAACCCCACAGCGCCGCGACGATCACCAGCGCGATCCGCCATTCGCCGAGCACTGAACCTGCAAATGCCGCCACGCCCGCGGCCAACGCGGTGAGCAGCATGCGCCGCAGCCGCAATCGGTACGGGCCCGGCTGGTCGGAGAACATCGTGTTGAGCGCGCCGGCGGAAACGCCCAGGCCCGCGGCGAGATGCCCGGTCAGCGCCCCGATCCCCAAAGGCAGCACGATGGAGGCGGTGTTGCGCAGTGCCACGCGCCACGGCACGTCGCGCCGCTGCGTCTGCACCAGCGTGTGCAGCAGCGGGTGGCGCAGGCGCGCGGCGAGGGTCATGCCCGCATTCTGCCGTGCGCGCCGGGTCTCAGCGATACTTCTCCGGCGGCGTGTCCACGTGTCCGCAACGCTTGCAGGTGCGCGCATCCTCGGAACGGTAGTAGCGCTCGAATACGGGCGGGAAATCCTTCTCGATGCTGTCCAGCACGAAGTATTCCTCGTAAAGCTTGTAGTTGCAGTTCTCGCAGAACCACAGCAGGCCGTCCTTTTCGTGCGGGAGGCGACGGCGCTCGATCACCAGCCCGATGGAGTCCGGCATGCGCTGCGGCGAATGTGGCACGCGCGGCGGCAGGTAGAAGATCTCGCCGGCGCGGATCGGCAGGTCGCGGCGTTCACCGTCGTCCTGCACGCGCAGGATCATCTCGCCTTCGAGCTGGTAGAAGAACTCCGGGCCTTC
>JBQCCR010000039.1:0-4200 GCA_051961995.1 Rhodanobacteraceae bacterium
ATCGGCGAAGACAGACTGGCCGTCTGTCAAGACGATGGGCCGAAGGCATGCGGACAGACAGAGCCGGCCCGAAGGGTGATGTCCAAAAAGCCCGCAGGCTGTGCCGCGCGACTTGAAAAGACGGCCAGTCTTCCCAGCGCCACGCACACACCCTGCGGGCCTTCTGGACATCATGCCACCTACGCAAAATGAATCCGAGCATCCCTTAGGCAATGAGAAACCGAGCTGCAGCACCGATGCACGAGCAACTGCGCCAAGATGCCAAGGGTGCGATTCTGTTCGACGCCACCGTGTCGCCACAAGTCGACGGCGCCTGGTTCGACGTCGAGCATTGGCGGCAGCAGGGAGCGCTCAGCACGCAGCCCGGTGGACGCGGCGGCGTGGCGGTGATTCGCACGCCCGCTGGCGAATGCGTGCTGCGGCACTATCGCCGCGGCGGCATGGTGGCCTCGCTGATGGGCGATCGATACCTGTGGACCGGCGCGGACCGCACGCGCAGTTTTCGCGAGTTTCGCTTGTTGCAGGCTATGGCTCGGTTGCAATTGCCGGTGCCGCAGGTGATAGCGGCCTGTTATCGGCGCAGCGGGCCTTATTACCGGGCGGACCTCATCATGCAGCGTTTGCCGGAAACGCAGACATTGACGCAATGCGTAGCGCAGAATCGCCTGGATACCGAACTGGCCGACGAGGTGGGTGCGTTGGTGGCGCGGTTCCATCGCGCAGCCGTATGGCATGCCGATCTCAACGCGCACAATGTGCTGGTCGCGCCATCGGGGCTTTATCTGGTGGATTTCGATCGCGGCCGCCTGCGTGCGCCGGCGCTGAGCTGGCGCATGGCCAACCTGCAGCGGCTGCGTCGGTCGCTGTTCAAGATAGGCGCCGCGGTGCAGGGCGAGACGGTGTTCGATCAAACGATCTGGACACCGCTGATGCACGGTTACGAGCGGACAATGAGCGCATGACTTGGCATCTGCATTTTCTCGGCACCGGCGCCGCGCACGCGGTGGAATTGGGTTCGTCGTCCGCGGTGCTGGAACGCAGCGGCAAACCGATGCTGTTGATCGATTGCGGTCCGGATACGCTGGATCGCTACTACGCTGCGTACGGCGAGCCGCCGCGCAATATCTACATCACGCACACGCATATGGATCACGTCGGCGGCCTGGAACGCCTGTTCACCCGCGTGTGGTTCGATGAAGCCTTGCGTGGAAAAACGAGTGTGTTCGCGCACGCGGCGCTGGTGCCATGGTTGCAGACGCGTGTGGCCGATTACCCGAGCGTGCTGGCCGAAGGCGGCGTGAATTATTGGGAAGCGTTCCGGCTGGTGCCGTGTTCGCGCGGTTTCTGGCTGGACGGCTGGTGGTTCGATGTGTTCGCTACCAGACATCACCGTCCGGGCACCTCGTTCGGCGTGGCGCTGCCGGGCAGTTTTGTGTTCACCGGCGACACGCGGCCGATTCCCGAAGTGCTGGCGCAGTACGTGGGCGGGCAGGAATGGATTGCGCACGATTGCGGCTTGGTGGGCAATCCGTCGCATACGGGCATCGACGATATCGAGCGTGAGTACGAGGAAGGGCTGCGTGCCCGATTGGTGCTGTATCACTACGGCAGCAAGGCCGATGGCGAGGCGCTGGCGGCGCGCGGATATCGCATTGCGCGCGCGGGCGAGCGCGTGGCGTTGGCGGCGCCGCTGCCGCCGGGAGCGAACGCGGGGTAGGTTGGGGGGCAAACCCCAACGTCACCCTGACGGAGCGTTCCGGGTGTTGGGGTTTGCACCCCAACCTACGCCAGTTCCGGGAGCCAGGCACCTCACGCATCTTGTCTGCAATCCGGCCAGCGGCTATCCTTCCGCTTCTTTGCTGGCCATCCACCAGCAGAGTGGTTTTTGCGTGCGGAGAGGTGTCCGAGTGGTTGAAGGAGCACGCCTGGAAAGTGTGTATACGGCTTATCCCCGTATCGCGGGTTCGACAAAATTCGTCGGGAACGAATTTTGGACAGCCGCAGGCTGGCCCCGGAGCGCGTAGCGCGCAGGGGTGAGGCCCAGGACGGGCCGAACCATCCCGCCCGATCATGCACGTACAACTAGAGTTTTATCCCGGAGAGGTGTCCGAGTGGTTGAAGGAGCACGCCTGGAAAGTGTGTATACGGCTTATCCCCGTATCGCGGGTTCGAATCCCGCCCTCTCCGCCAGTTCAAACGACGAAGCTGGCGACAACTTGTAAACAGACAGGTTCAGCACCAGTTTCAGGGCTTCGATGCCCACCCTATGGTGGCCCCGTCGGTCCCCCCGCGACGATAGTTCGCAAACCCCGCCAGGTCCGGAAGGAAGCAACGGTAGCGGATGATTCGGGTGCCGGGGTGTGGCTGGCGGGGCCGCCGCCTTTTGAGCGGGTGTTAGCCTGTCTCGCATGACTTGCCATCCTGGACTTGGCACAATCGGTCTTTAGGCCCAAGCACCCTTTCGCATGTCCTATCAGGTACTCGCGCGCAAATGGCGCCCCCGCAAGTTCGCCGAACTCGTCGGTCAGGAGCATGTCGTACGTGCGCTCACCAACGCGCTCGACAGCGGGCGCATGCATCATGCCTATCTCTTCACCGGTACGCGCGGCGTCGGCAAGACCACCATCGCGCGCATCTTCGCCAAGTCGCTGAACTGCGAGCGCGGCGAGTCGGCCGATCCCTGTGGCGAGTGCGCGGTGTGCACGGCGGTCGACGCCGGCCGCTTCGTGGACTTGCTGGAAATCGACGCGGCCAGCAACACCGGCGTGGACGATGTGCGCGAAGTGATCGAGAACGCCCAGTACGCACCAGCGCGCGGGCGCTTCAAGGTCTACCTGGTGGACGAAGTGCACATGCTCTCCAAGCCGGCCTTCAACGCCTTGTTGAAGACCTTGGAAGAGCCGCCGCCGCACGTGAAGTTCCTGCTCGCCACCACCGACCCGCAGAAGCTGCCGGTGACGGTGCTGTCGCGCTGCCTGCGCTTCAATCTGAAGCGCCTGCTGCCGGATCAGATCGCCGGGCAGATGCGCCATATCCTCGGCGCCGAACACATCGAACACGAAGATGCGGCCATTATCGAACTCGCACGCGCGGCGGACGGCTCGATGCGTGACGGCCTGTCGCTGCTGGATCAGGCCATCGCCTACGGCGGCGGTTCGCTGAAGGCGGATGAGGTACGTGCCATGCTCGGCAGCGTTGAGCGAGGCCAGGTGCTTGGCTTGCTCGACGCGCTGGCGGCGGGGGATGGGCAGACCTTGATGGCCGAATGCGCGCGCATCGCCTCGTACTCGCCGGATTTCGGCAGCGTGCTGGATGATCTTGCCGCGGCGCTGCATCGCATTCAGCTGGTGCAGTTGGTGCCCGGTTATCGCCCGGATCCGAACGAAGGCGACGACCCGGCGCTCGCCGGCCTGGCCGAGCGCATGACGCCCGAGGATGTGCAGCTCTATTACCAGATCGCTACCAGCGGCCGTCGCGATCTGGCGCTGGCGCCCGATACCCGTACCGGCTTCGAAATGGCCTTGCTGCGCATGCTGGCGTTTCGTCCCGGCGACGACGTGGCACCGGCGGCGTCCGGCGGTGGTCAGCGTGCTGCCGCACCGCCGCGTCCGGCCACCGCTTCGCCCGTTCCGGCCGCCGCACCGGCACCGGCTGCGCGGCCCGCGCCCGCTCCGTATGCGGCCCCTTCGGTTGCCGCATCTGCACCGCCGGCCCCACGCATGACCACGCCTGGCGGCCTGCCCGATTGGGAGGCGCTGATCCAGCGCGCCGAACTGCGCGGCCCGCTTGGCCAGCTGGCGCAGAACTCCGCCTTGCGCGGGCGGGAAGGGCAGACGCTGGTGCTGGCGCTGCAGCCCACGCACATGCACCTGGCGGTGGAGCCGATCGTCAGCCAGATCGCCGACCGTTTGAGCGAAGCGCTGGGCGAGCCGATCCGCCTGCGTTTCGTCGAGGACAGCCACGGCGCCGCGCATACCCCAGCGGCGCGCGCGGCCGAGGCGCGCAGCGCGGCGCAGTCGGCGGCCGAGGCATCGATCGAAGGCGATCCGCTGGTACAGGCGCTCAAGCGCGAGTTCGGCGCGCGCGTGGTGCCGCAATCCATCAAACCCATCAATTCCTGATTTTCGGAGTACATGTCATGAGAGGACAACTTGGCCAGCTGATGCAGCAGGCGCAGCGCATGCAGGAAGACATGAAGCG